>NZ_OY729424.1:6000000-6300000 GCF_963422335.1 uncultured Roseateles sp. | reverse complement strand
ACGTGAAGTTCCATGCACTGGACAGCGAGTTCCACGGCGAGGCCAATGAGCGCGACAACTCGCACGATTTCTATCACTGGTCGGCCCTGCTGCGTTCGGTATCGGGCTTCGAGATCTACCGCAAGGTCTTCAGCAATGTGATACAGCCCGACAAGGTGGCCGAATTGCTGCTGCTGCGGACCAATATGCCGCGCTCGCTGGCCTACTGCATGGAGCGCGTGGTCAGCAATCTCAAGCAGGTGGCCAACAAGCAGTCGGACGACACCCTGCGCCATGCCGGCCGGCTGGCCGCCGATCTGGAGTTCGCGCGCATCGACGAGATTCTCGACACCGGCCTGCATGCCTATCTGACCCAGTTCCTGGAGCGCGTGGGCCAGCTGGGCGCCGGCATCAGCCGCGATTTCCTGATGCCGTCGAGCTGAAGCCGGTCAGCTGATGCTTCCGTCCCTCCCATTCCTGCAACCTTGAAGGAAGCATTTTGTCCATCCACGTTGCGCTCAAGCATGTCACCCGCTACCAGTACGACCGCCTGGTCGAGCTTTCGCCCCAGGTGGTGCGGCTGCGTCCGGCGCCCCACTGCCGCACGCCCATCCTGTCGTACTCGCTGACGGTCGAGCCCGAGGGTCACTTCATCAACTGGCAGCAGGACGCCTTCGCCAACTACCTGGCGCGGCTGGTGTTCCCGGAGAAGACGAAGGAGTTCAAGGTCACCGTCGATCTGGTGGCCGAGATGTCGGTCTACAACCCGTTCGACTTCTTCCTCGAGCCGCAGGCGCAAACATTCCCGTTTGCCTACGACGACGCGCAGCGCGCCGAGCTGGCGCCCTATCTGGCGGTCGATGAGCCGACGCCGCTGCTGGCCGCCTACCTGGCCGAGGTGGACCTCAAGCCGCAGGTGACGATAGATTTTCTGGTGGCGCTGAACCAGCGCGTGCAGGGCGATGTGTCGTATCTGATTCGCATGGAACCCGGCGTGCAGACGCCCGAGGAGACGCTGACCTCGCGCTCCGGCTCCTGCCGCGACTCCGGCTGGCTGCTGGTGCAGATGCTGCGCCATCTGGGCCTGGCGGCGCGATTCGTCTCCGGCTACCTGATACAGCTGGCCCCCGACCAAAAGGCGCTCGACGGACCCAGCGGCACCGAGGTCGACTTCACCGACCTGCATGCCTGGTGCGAGGTCTATCTGCCCGGCGCCGGCTGGCTGGGCCTGGACCCGACCTCGGGCCTGCTCGCCGGCGAGGGCCATATCCCGCTGGCCTGCACGCCCCAGCCCTCCAGCGCGGCGCCTATCAGCGGTGCGGTGGACAAGGCCGAGGTCGAGTTCGGCCACGAGATGGGCGTGACCCGCATCTGGGAGTCGCCCCGCGTCACCAAGCCCTACACCGAGGAACAGTGGGCCGAGGTGCTGAAGCTGGGCGAGCAGGTAGACGCCGATCTGCAGGCAGGTGATGTGCGGCTGACGATGGGCGGCGAGCCGACCTTCGTCTCGGTCGATGACCGAGATGGCGCCGAGTGGAACACCGACGCCCTGGGCCCGACCAAGCGCACCCTGGCCCAGCAATTGGTGCAGCGCCTGCGCGCCGAGTACGGGCAGGGCGGTTTTTTGCATTTCGGCCAGGGCAAGTGGTACCCGGGTGAGCAGCTGCCGCGCTGGGCCCTGTCCATCTTCTGGCGGGCGGATGGCCAGCCCTGCTGGCAAGACCCGACCCTGTTTGCCGACGAGCGCGACCCGCACAATTACACCAGTACCGACGCCCAGGCCTTCATTGCCGCGCTGACCACCCGCCTGGGACTGAACACTGAGCACATCCAGGCCGGCCATGAGGACACTTTCTACTACCTCTGGCGCGAGCGTCGCCTGCCGGTCAATGTCGACCCCTTCGAATCCAAGTTGGACGACGAGATGGAGCGCAGCCGCCTGCGCCGCGTGTTCCAGCAGGGGCTGGAGCATGTGGTCGGCTATGTGCTGCCGATCAAGCGGGCCGACGATGAGGACGTGATCAAGAACCCGGCGCTGAGCAGCAAGCCCTGGATCAGCGGGCCCTGGTTCTTCCGCGACGAGCGCATGTATCTGTTCCCTGGCGATTCGCCCATGGGCTACCGCCTGCCGCTGGACTCGCTGCCCTGGGTGGCCGAGGCGGACTTCCCCTTCCACATCGAGCAGGACCCGTTCGCACCGCGCGGCGTGTTGCCGGGGGCGGCGCAGCTGCGTGCGCAATCAACCGTCGGCGGTCCGGCGGCGGCCTATGCCTCGCGTGTGCCCGGCGGCGGCTTGGCCGAGGGCGGCACCGTGGGGGTGCAGTCCGGCGTGCCTGTCACAGGTGCCGGTCCGACCCTGGGAGATTCGCTGCCGCTGAGCCAGCGCCCGGACCGCTTCGAGAGCGCGCACTGGATCACCCGCAGCGCGCTGTGCGTCGAGGTACGCGACCCGCGCCGTGCCAGCGGCCCCAAGGCCGAGAAGGTCGGCAAGGCCAGCGGCGTGCTGTACGTCTTCATGCCGCCGATCAAGAAGCTGGAGGACTATCTCGAGCTGCTGGCGGCAGTGGAAGCCACCGCAGTCGCCCAGGGCGTGAAGATCGTGCTGGAGGGCTATCCGCCGCCACGCGACCCGCGGCTGAAGATGCTGCAGGTCACACCCGACCCCGGCGTGATCGAGGTCAACATCCATCCCGCCCACAACTGGCGCGAGCTGGTGCAGCACACCGAGTTCCTGTACGACGCGGCCTGGCAGACGCGCTTGTCCAGCGAGAAGTTCATGATCGATGGCCGCCACACCGGCACCGGCGGCGGCAACCACTTCGTGCTGGGCGGTGCCACGCCGGCCGATTCGCCCTTCCTGCGCCGGCCCGACCTCTTGGCCTCGCTGCTCGCCTACTGGCACAACCATCCTTCCCTGAGCTATCTGTTCTCGGGCATGTTCATAGGCCCGACCAGCCAGGCGCCGCGCGTCGACGAGGCCCGCAACGACCAGCTGCGCGAGCTGGAGATCGCCCTGGCCGAGATCGCTCGTGCCACCGAGGAGCGCGGCGAGCAGATGCCGCCCTGGCTGGTGGATCGCTCGCTGCGCAATGTGCTGGTCGACGTGACCGGCAACACCCACCGCAGCGAGTTCTGCATCGACAAGCTCTACTCGCCCGACTCCTCCACCGGCCGCCTGGGCCTGCTGGAGCTGCGCGCGTTCGAGATGCCGCCCCATGCGCGGATGAGCATCGTCCAGCAGCTGCTCTTGCGTGCGCTGGTGGCCCGTTTCTGGAAGACGCCTTACCGCGAGAGTCTGGTGCGCTGGGGCACCGAGCTGCACGACCGCTTCCTGCTGCCGACCTTTGTGCAGATGGATTTCGACGATGTGATGGAAGACATGGCCCGTGCGGGCTATGCCGTCGATCCAGGCTGGTTCGCGCCGCATTTCGAGTTCCGTTTCCCCAAGGCCGGCGAGATCACCGTGGCCGGTGTGCAGCTGACGCTGCGCAATGCGCTGGAACCCTGGCATGTGATGGGCGAGGAGGGCTCGGCGGGTACCACGGTGCGCTATGTCGACTCGTCGCTGGAGCGCATCGAGGTCAAGGTCACCGGCCTGATCGATCCGCGTCACCGCGTGACGGTAAACGGCGTGACCGCGCCGCTGCAGCCCACCGGCCGCGTCGGTGAATATGTGGCCGGCGTGCGCTACCGTGCCTGGCATCCGCCCTCGGCCCTGCACCCGACCATAGGCGTGCATGTGCCTTTGACGATCGACCTGGTGGACACCTGGATGCAGCGCTCCCTGGGCGGTGGCAAGTACTACGTCGCCCACCCGGGCGGCCGCAGCTACGAGACCCTGCCGGTCAATGCCTACGAGGCCGAAAGCCGCCGCCTGGCCCGTTTCTCGCCACTGGGCCACACGCCGGGCAAGCTCGAAACCCGCCCGCCCGAGCGCAGCCTGGAGTTCCCGTTCTCTCTGGATTTGCGGCGGGTGGGGCGGTGAGAGGGGTGACCCCTCTTCGCAGGCCCCGCCCGGGCCGGGCATGATATCGGTATGTCCAGCCCCCTGAATGCCCTGCCGCAGCAGTCCAGCCTGCTTGCCGATGAATCGGTTGACCCGGTCGCCCTGGCGGCGGAGGCGGCCCTGCGCGGGCAGGACGGGCATTACAGCGAGCTGCAGGGCCGGCTGAACAAGGCGGGAGCCACCGACCGCGAGCTGGCGCCGCTGTGGCAGCAGTTCTTCGAGGCCAGCGGCGCCGCCGGCTGGCAGGACCTGAGCAGCCGCGCCGCGCGCATCCACCGCCGCGTGCAGGACGATGGCGCGACCTACAACGTCTATGACGATGGCGGCCAGGCGGCCCGCGTCTGGCCGCTGGAGCTGCTGCCCATGCTGGTGGGCGCCGACGAGTGGCCAGGCATCGAGCGCGGCGTGATCCAGAGGGCCAAGCTGCTGAATGCGACCCTGGCCGATGTCTACGGCCCGCGCAAGCTGCTGGACGGCGGCCTGCTGCCGGCCTCCCTGGTGTTTGCCCATCCGCAGTATCTGCGCCCCATGCATGGCTGCGTGCCGCTGGGCGGCGTGCACCTGCACATCGTGGCCTTCGATCTGGCCCGTTGCGCGGACGGCCTGTGGTGGGTGGTGGGCCAGCGCACGCAGGCGCCCTCGGGCCTGGGCTATATGCTGGAAAACCGGCTGATACTGGGCCAGCAATTCCCCGAGGCCTTTCGCGAGATGTCGATCCAGCGCCTGGGCGCCAGCTTCCAGGGCCTGCTGCAGGGGCTGATGCGGCTGTCGCCCGAGGGCGAGCGCTCGCGCGTGGCCCTGCTCACGCCCGGTCCGCACAGCGAAACCTATTTCGAGCATGCCTTTCTGGCCCGCTACCTGGGCATCACCCTGGTCGAGGGCGGTGACTTGACGGTACGCTCTAACCGCGTGTTCCTGAAGACCCTGCATGGGCTGGAGCGCGTGCATGTGCTGCTGCGCCGGGTCGATGACGATTATCTGGACCCGCTGGAGCTGCGCTCCGACTCGGCGCTGGGCGTGCCCGGCCTGCTGCAGGCGATGCGCGCCGGCGAGGTTGTCGTGGCCAATGCGCCGGGCGCCGGCTGGCTGGAGAGTCCGGGCCTGTCGGCCTTCTGGCCGGCTGTGGCGCGCGAGCTGCTGGGCGAGGAACTGCTGCTGCCGGCCACCACCTCCTGGTGGTGCGGCGAAGACAGCGCCTGGCGCAAGCACCAGGGCGAACTCAACGACTATGTGGTGGCACCGACCTTTGCCGCCGGCGACACCACCCAGGCCTTCTCGCCCAGCGTCGTGGCCGGCCTGTCGCCCAAGGCGCGTGCGGCGCTGCTGGCGCGCATCAAGGAAGACCCGGCGGCCCACACCCTGCAGGAGCGGCTGCGCCCGTCCGAGCTGCCGGTCTGGCACAACAACGCGCTGGAGCCGCGCGCCGCCGTGCTGCGCGTGTTTGCCCTGGCCGATGGCATGGGCAGCTGGCGCGTGCTGCCGGGCGGCCTGACGCGGGTGGCCAACCGGCGCGATGGCGGCGCCGACCCCTGGTTGTCGATGCGCCACGGCAGCGCCAGCGCCGACACCTGGGTGCAGACCAAGGGCGAGGTCGATCGCACCAGCCTGCTGCCCAAGCCGCTCACCGCCGCCGATCTGACCGGCGCGCACCGCACCGTCACCAGCCGCTCGGCCGAGAACCTGTTCTGGCTGGGCCGCTATACCGAGCGGGCCGAGAACAGCGTGCGCCTGGCGCGGCTCACGCTGGAGGCGTTGTCGGGTGCGCAGCGCGGTGGCAGCTCGGTCGAGGTGCTGCGCGTGCTCGACTCGCTGTGCCGCCGCCACGGCCTGGTCGGTGTCGGCGTGCCCACGGCCGAGGCCTCGGCCCGGGTGTTCGAGCGTTCGCTGGTCCATGCGCTGGCCGATACGCGCAAGAGCAGCAGCGTGGCCTGGAATCTGCAGGCGCTGGCCGGCTGTTCGCAGGCGCTGCGCGAGCGCCTGTCGTCCGAGCACTGGAAGCTGATACACGAGGTCGGCGAGCACTTCCAGCAGCATCTGCAGGCGGTGCTCGATGCCGGCACGGTGGCACCGCTGCCCGATGTGCTGGGGGTGCTGTCGCGCGCCGGCACCCATCTGGCGGCCATCACCGGTGCGCAGACCGACCGCATGACGCGCGATGATGGCTGGCGCCTGCTGAGCGTGGGCCGGCAGATCGAGCGCCTGGATTTTCTGGCCAACGCGCTGGCTGAGGGCTTCGAGCAGGGCCTGCATCTGGGCGAGGATGGCTTCGCACTGCTGCTGGGCCTGTTCGACTCGACCATCACCTACCGCTCCCAGTTCCAGGGCCGGCGCGAGCTGCCGCCGCTGCTGCATCTGCTGGTCCATGACAAGGACAACCCCCGCTCGCTGGCCTGGGTGGCGCGCACCATGCACGACCGCTTCCTGAAGCTGGCCCGCCACGAGGCCGAATGGGCGGCCGAGGTGGCCGCACCGCTGCCGCGCCCCGAGGACTGGCCGCTGGAGGCCATCAGCGCCGCAGACCCCGACGGCGGCCACGCGCTGCTGGTCGGCCATCTGCATGACTGCAGCCAGCAGGCGCTGGCGCTGTCGGTGGCCATAGGCCGGCGCCTGTTCACCCATGTGGAAACGATGAACCGGATGGTGTGGCAATGAACGCCGGACAGTCGCAGTCGCAGGGGCAGGGGCAGGGCCTTGGTCAATCGCAGGGCCAAAGCCAGTCACAGGCGCCCGAGGCATCGCCACCGCTGCGCTGGCTGCGCGTCCAGCACGAGACCGTCTATGACTATGACGTGCCGGTCGAGCTGGCCCATCACCTCGCCTGCCTGAGCCCGCGCATCACGCCCTGGCAGCAGGTGCGCAACTGGCGGCTGACGATAGACCCGCTGCCTGACTGCACGGTCGAACTGGACGAGAGCGCCGACGCTGCCGATGGCACGCGCAATCCCTTGAGCCTGGACCCCTGGGGCAATATGCGCCTGGTCTTCAGCCATGAGCATGTGCATGAGCGGCTGTCGGTGACCAGCGTGTTCGAGGCCGGCCTGGCGGCCGCGCCCGAGCTGCATCTGCAGCTCAGCCCGCCTTGGGAGGACGTGGCTGAATCGCTGCGCTACCACGCCGGTGCGGTGCGCAGCGAGGCGGTGGAGTTCACCCTGGCCTCGCACTTTGCGCCGCGCGATGCGGCCCTGGCCGCCTTCGGCCGCGAGGCCTTCACGCCGGGCCGGCCGCTAGCCGAAGGCGCTTATGCGCTGATGAGCCTGATCAACGAACAGTTCGCCTACAAGCCCCTGAGCACCCAGGTGGACACGCGCGCCCCCGAGGTGCTGGCCCTGCGCAGCGGCGTTTGCCAGGACTTTGCCCACGTGATGATTGGCGCCTGCCGCTCGCTGGGCCTGGCGGCGCGCTATGTCAGCGGCTATCTGCTGACGCATCCGGCCGCCGGTCAGCCGCGCCTGGTGGGTGCCGATGCGTCGCACGCCTGGGTGGCGGTCTGGTGCCCGGTGCAGGGCTGGCTGGCGCTGGACCCGACCAATGACGTCGTTGCCGGCCATGACCACGTGACCCTGGCCTGGGGCCGAGACTATGCCGACGTGGCCCCGCTGCGCGGCGTGATACGCGGTGGCGGCAAGGCCCAGCCGCGGGTGGCGGTGACGGTGGAGCCGATCGAAGCTTGAACGTCCGGTCAAGGCACCGCAGCCGGACCGACCACCTGGGCGCAAAACGCCGCCAGCTCGCCCAGCAACTGTTGCGCCGCCTGATTGGCCGCGAGCACGCCGCCATAGGCATCGTCGCTGGGCGCTGGCAGGCTGACATCGAACTCGCGCGCGGCCACCGCGCGGCGCGTGGCGGTGTTGACCAGCACCGCGCGAAGGGTCAGCCGCACCCGGCTGGGCGCGGTCGCGAAGTCCTGCTGCAGCCGAATCAACTCGGTGTCCAGCCGGTAGTCGCCCTGGGCGGCGGCCGGTGCGGCCAGCACCGCGCGGAACACTCCACCGCGCTCCAGCGTGCGCAGCAGCAAGGGCGCCAGCATCTGCGCCGGCGTGTCGGCCCACTGGCTTTGCGCGAAGTAGTCCAGCTGATGTGGCTGGCGCTGGTAGACGATGTGGCGGGTGTCGAAGCCGGCAGCGGCGCGTGGCGTGCTGATGATCAGGGTCGAGTCCGAGGCGGCGGCATGCGAAGCCGCCACAACCGTGACGTCGTCCAGCGCGTACAAGGTGGGCGGCACGGCTGGCTTGGGCAGCAGTGAGCCGCAGCCGGCGAGCAGGGCCAGGCCGCTGAGCGCAAGGCCGGCGCGGAGTCCAAAGATATTCATGGCGAGACCTTCTCTCCGGGTCCGAGTGGTCGTGCCGGGCCGCCCAGAATCAGGCTGCTCGGGGTGCGTTCGGTCTGTTCGCTGAGGCGGCGCATGGCGCTGGCGAACTGATTCAGCTCCAGCAACAGGCGCTCGACCTCGGGCAGGGTTTCATTGCTGAGGCGCTGCACGCCGCTGGCGGCGGCGTCAGCGGCGCGGCCGGCCCCGGCGCTGGCCAGCGCGGCGGCATCGGCCATCTTGCGCACCGCCTCGGCGCTGCTGCTGATCTGGGTCAGTGTCGGTGCCAGCTGCTCGCTGGCACTTGCGGTGCGGGCAGCGGTGCGCGCCGCGTCGGCGATGCCGGCGCTGATCGCGCCCTGCTGCGCGGCCAACGCATGCGACAGGGCCGCGACATCGGCCAGCGTGGCTTTCAGTGCGGCGCGGTTGTCGGCATCGAACATCGCGTTCAGATTGGTGGACGTGCGGTCCAGATTGGCCAGGACACTGGTCGCCACATTCTCCAGCCGGGCACTCAGCGAGGGCTTGGAGGCTATCGTCGGCACCTGGTCCTGCGCCGTGGGCAGCAGCGGTGGCGAGCCTTCGCTGCCGCCGTTCAGTTCGACGTAGGCGATGCCGGTCAGCCCCTGGGTCTTCAGCACCGCCTCGGTGTCGCGCTTGATCGGCGTGCCGGTCTCGATCTGGAACAGCAGCCGCACCTGGCGCGGATCTGAAGGGTCGATGGCAATGCTGGTGACTTTGCCGACATTGACGCCCAGGTACTTGACCGGCGCATCGAGGTTCAGGCCGGCCACCGACTCCTGCACGATGGACTGGTAGGGCTCCATCTGCTGCCGTCCACCCAGGCCCGCGGCCAGCCACAGCACGCCGCCGATCAGCGCCGCGCCCAGGGCCAGCACAAAGGCACCGACCACGCCGTAGTTCACCTTGTCTTCCACGCCTGTACCTCCTCTTTGGCGCCGGGCCTGCCCGCACGCGTATCCACAAAATAGGCCTTCACGATGGGGTGCTCGTGGTGCGACAGCTCCTCCATCGTGCCTATGGCCAGTACCCGGCCCTCGCCCAGCACCGCCACCCGGTGGCTGACGCCCCACAGAAGGCCCAGGTCGTGGGTGATCATCACGACGGTCAGGCCGTACAGCGCATGGGTGTTCAGGATCAGTTCGTCGACGCCGGCCGAGCTGGCCGGATCCAGCCCCGAGGTCGGCTCGTCGAGGAACAGCAATTCGGGGTCCAGTGCCAGCGCACGGGCCAGCGAGGCGCGCTTGAGCATGCCGCCGCTCAGCTCGCCGGGCAGCTTCAGCCCGGCATCGGGCGGCAGTCCGGTCAGCGCGAGCTTCCATTCGGCGATCTCTTCGATCGTGGTGTCGTCGAGTGCGCTGTGCTCGCGCAGCGGCAGGCCGATATTGGCGCGCACGGTCAGCGCGCCGAACAGGCCGCCCTTCTGGAACATCACGCCCCAGCGCTGGCGCAGCGCATGGGTCTGCGTCTCGGTCAAGGTGGCCAGGTCGTCGCCGAACAGCCGGATGCTGCCCGAGCTGGGCCGCTGCAGCAGAATCATCTCGCGCAGCAGCACCGATTTGCCCGAGCCGCTGCCGCCGGCAATCGCCAGGATCTCGCCGCGCCGCACGTCCAGGTCCAGGTCGGCATGGACGACATGGCTGCCGAAGCGCGTGCCGACCTTGCGCAGCTCGATGACGTTGTCGATGGCGTCCACGCTAGATCCCCAGCAGATTGAAGACGACCGAGAACAGCGCATCGGCGACGATCACCAGAAAGATGCCCTGCACCACGCTGAGCGTGGTCTGGCGCCCGACGCTGTCGGCGCTGCCCCGGGTGCGAAAACCCTGGAAGCAGCCGACCAGCACGATGATCACAGCGAACACCCAGGACTTGCCGATGCCGATCAGCAAGGTCGGCCCCTGCATCTCGGTGCTGAAGCGGGCCAGGAATTCGTGAAAACCTATGCCCAGCTGCGAGCGCGCCATCACCATGCCGCCGAACACGCCGGCGATGTCGGCAAACACTGTCAGCAGGGGCAGGGCGACGGCCAGGGCCAGCAGTTTGGGCAGCACCAGCAGTTCGATGGGTGCGATGTCCAGCGTGCGCATCGCATCGACCTCCTCGGTGACGACCATGGTGCCGATCTGGGCCGCATAGGCCGAGCCGGAACGGCCGGCGATGATGATGGCCGTGATCAGCGGGGCGAACTCGCGCAGCATCGCGTAGCCGACCAGATCCACGACAAAGATGTTGGCGCCGTAGTGGCGCAGCTGGTCGGCGCCCTGGTAGGCAACGACGATGCCGATCAGAAAAGCCGTCAGGCCGATGATGGGCAGCGCGTCGAAGCCATCGATCTCGATCTGCCGCAGCAGGCTGCGCCAGCGCATCCGTTGGGGGTGCCTCAGCAGGCCGAGGGTCGCAACGGCGGTCTCGCCGATGAAGTGCAGCAGCGCCCAGGCCTGCTCCCCGGCCGCGGTAGCGCTGCGGCCGGTGCGCTCCAGCAGACCATGGCGGGGCGGCTGGAGCAGGGGCGCGGCGGCATGTCCGGCCACCCGCTCCAGCAGGGCCAGCAGGCGTGGCGGCCAGTGCTGCGCTTGGGCGCTGGCGCCATGGCTCAGCAGCCAGCGCTGCAGCACCCAGGCGCCGGCGCTGTCCATGGCCTCCAGCTGCTGACCGTCCAGCACCAGCGGCCCGCTGTTGCAGGCCAGGGTCTGCAGCTGGGCCGGCCAGTTGCCCAGGCCGCCCACGGTCCAGCTGCCCGACAGCGCCCAGGCGCCGCCGTCCTTCGCGGTGAGGGCGGCCGGTTGCATCAAGCCTCGCAGATCGCCACCGCTCGCACATCAGGCAGCCGGGGTTCTGGGGTCGCCCAGGCGGTGAACTGCCCGAGGATTTTCTTGTCGCGCATGGAGGGCCCTGCAAAGCCTGTAGCTTGACCGGGCGCGCGGCGGCCGTCTGTGTGCCAACGCACTGACAGGTGAGATGTCTTGCGCGCAGGCTGTGGCACATCCGGCGTGATTTCGCCGCACTCAAACGCAGTTCGAAAGGGATCTCCATGCCACTCCGTGCCCAACCCCGCAGTCCGGCCCTGGCCAGCCACCGCTTGGCCCGGCTGGTCTCGGCATCTGCCTTGACTCTCGGCCTGGCGCTGGGCCAGGCGTCCGCTGTGCAGGCGCAAGTCAATGTCGGCATCGGCATACAGCTGCCTGGCGTGGACATCGGCATCAATATGCCCAGCTACCCGCGCATGGTGGCGGTGCCCGGCTATCCGGTCTATTACGCGCCGGGGGCCAGTTCAAACTACTTCTTCTACGAGGGCCAGTACTGGGTCTTTCAGAACGATGACTGGTACGAGAGCACCTGGTATGACGGCCCCTGGCGCCAGGTCGGCCGCGATGCGGTGCCGGTGTTCGTGCTGCGGGTGCCGGTGCGCTACTACCGCCAGCCGCCGGCCTATTTCCGCGGCTGGCGCGCCGACGCGCCACCGCGCTGGGGCGATCATTGGGGGCCGGATTGGTCTCAGCAACGGCGTGGCTGGGACCAGTGGAACCACCGCACGCCGCCGCGTGCGTCGCCGTTGCCGGTGTATCAGCGCCCCTACTCGGGGGAGCGCTACCCCCGTGCGGCCGAGCAGCAGGAGGACATCCGCTCGCGTCACGAGCGGGCGCCCAGGCCGGCGATGGACAGACCGGCCGACCCGCCCCGCAGCCAGCCGGGTGAACCGACCCGACGCGGCAATGCGCGGTCAGAACCCGAGCTCAGGCCCCAGCCGCCGCGGCCCCAGCAGGCGCAACCGACCGCACCCGATCATGGCCGGGACCGTGACGACAGAGGCAATTCGCAGGGCCGTGGCCGCCCGAACCATGAGAAGGACGACAAGGATGGCAAGGGTGGGCGCGGCAACTGATGTCGAGGTTGCGAGCTGCTCAAGGCCCCGGTGGCAGCCGCAGTTCCTTGCGCTTCATGCTCAGGTAGTCGTCGCGCTCCAGCTCGTGCAGCTGCATCGGGTAGCGCTCGGTGGCGTCGAACCAGGCGACCAGGCGTTGCTCGGTGCGGGTGGCCGGTGGCAGGTTCAGAGTGTCGAGGTAGACACCCAGGGCCAGGTAGTGGCGCATCGTGTTGCGCTCGATCGCCCCGCGCAGACCCTGCACCGGCTGGGCCGGCGCCCCGGCCTGTGCAGGCGAGCGGCTGAAGCCTATCTTGCCCCGGCCGCCCAGGCTCAGGTAGGCCTGCATGGCCACCCGCGCCGGCAGGCCGTAGGCGTAGGCATAGCTGAGATGCACAAATGACTGACCGTCCTCAGAGGGTATCGCCTCCAGTGTGATCTGGTAGTGCCGGGTGCCCAGCGGGCCGTTGGCGGCCTGCATCTCGATGCGCAGGTAGTCGGGGGTGTCGCTGGTCACCTGATAGCCCAGGTTCAGCCGCAGTGTGCTGGCCAGCGGCAGCGCATAGCGCGGACCGAAGTACAGGGCCAGCACCTTGGGCGCCGGCTCGCAATGCTTGATATTGATCTGCAGCATCAGCACCTCGCACCACTGGTCGGGCTGCGTCAGCGCGGCGCGCAGCAGGGCGAACGGATGGGGCAGCTGTGCATGGGCGTCTCCGCTGAGCTGGCCGTCACGCTCCTCCGATTCCAGCCACAGCGGCAGCTGGAAGTCGTCATGCCGGGGCGCGGCGGCGAGTGCGCGCTGGCGTTGATGCAAGGCCCGGGCCGCATCGCTGTCGACGGGATCGGCAAGGGCGGTATGGCCGGTGCTCAGCAGCGCCGCCAGCAGCAGGGCGCCGCGAGCACTCACCCCGCCGCGATGAATCGATCGGCGCGCGCCGCGCCGAGCACGGCCTTGAGGTCCGACGCCAGCACGTCCACCGGCCGGCGGCCCTGCAGCCAGGCCGTGGGCCGGGCAAACCAGGCGGCACGCGTCCAGCCATCGAAGTCGTCCGGGAGTTCCTCGAGCACCGCGTGGGGCCCGGACCTGACCGACAGATCACCGAGGTCGAACTGGAACATCGGCACCCACAGGCTGTGGCGCCAGCGAAAACCGAACACCGCACGCTCTTCAATCAGCTCCTGCAACCTGGCGCCATCGGCGCTGCGCTGGTACTCCAGCAATCGCTCCAGATCATCGGCGCGTGCCGTGCCACCGGTGGCACGGAAGGCCGCCTGCAGGCCGGTGAAGCCAAGGCTGCTGGGCAGGTCGCTGACCCATTCCTCCGGCGCCGCCAGCCCGGGTGTGAACCAGCGGGCCGGCGCCGCATCCAGCGCTGCTGCGTCCCAGCGCATGGGCCGGGTTGCTGTCGTCAGGGTGTTCATCCAGAGACCTCCGTGGCATTGATGGGCCTTTGTAGTGACATCGGCCTTGGCGGTCTGTGCGCTTGCCAACACTGCACTTGTGTTCGCCAGCGCACGGAACTATTTGCCGCCGCGGCCTAGGCTCGGACCGTCTGATACCCAAACCCGCCTACCAAGGATTCACCATGAACCATTCGATGCTTGTCGCTGCTCTGCTGCTGTCGCTGGGCCTAGCCGCCTGCGACAAACCTACCGTCGTGAATGTGCCCGCTGCGCCGGTGGCAACACCCGTCCCCGGCCCGGCAGGCCCTCCCGGAATCGCCGGCACGCAAGGTGCAACGGGTGCACAGGGCTCTCAAGGCAGCCAGGGCTTCGACGGCAGCAAGGGCGACACCGGCAACACCGGGCGCCAGGGCTACGACGGCAACAAGGGTGATACCGGCAAGGCCGGTGGCACCACCGTGATCGTCTTGCCGCCGGCCTCGTCGCCGTCGAACTGAAGCTCCGTCCACCACCAAGGAAACATCATGAGTCTTGGCACCATCCTGTTGATTGTTCTGGTCCTGATGCTGATCGGGGCCGTTCCTAGCTGGCCGCACAGCCGCGGCTGGGGTTATGGCCCGAGTGGCGGTCTGGGTCTGGTCGTCGTGATCCTGGTCGTGCTGCTGCTGATGGGGCGGATCTGAGCCTCCGCTTGAACAGGGCCTAGCATGGGCCTGTTCTCGATGGAGCACGGCAGCACCGCCTACCGCGCTGACTTTGCGCTGTATGGCGGCGTATCGTTGGCCCTGGCCGCCTTGTTGATGGTGGCCGGCCCGCGCACGCAGCGTCCGCAGCTGCTTGCGCTGGCGTTGCTGGGCCTGGCCGGCTGGAGCCTGGTCGAGTACCTGCTGCACCGCTTCGTGCTGCATGGCCTGCGGCCGTTCAGCACCTGGCATGCCGAACACCACCGGCGGCCGACGGCGCTGATCTGCACACCCACGCTGCTGAGTGCCAGCCTGATTGCCGCTCTGGTGTTCCTGCCCGCCTGGCTGCTGGGCGATGTCTGGCTGGCCTGTGCGCTGACCTGGGGCCTGCTGACCGGCTACCTCATCTACACCATCACCCACCATGTCATGCACCACGGCCGCGGCGAGCGGGCGTGGATTCAGCGGCGCAAGCGCTGGCATGCGCTGCACCACGGCAGTCCGCATGATCTCAGCCTGGAGCGTGGCCGCTACGGCGTGACCAGCGGCTTCTGGGATCGGGTCTTCGGCAGCGTCTGACCTTGATGAGCAAAAAGCACCAATCACCCCGCCATCGGCCTCGCACCGAGGGTTAGGCTGACTTCGCCCGGGTGGGCCAAGATCGTCCAGCCTGACCCTGCCAGAGCGCTGAAACCTTGTGAATGCTTGAGTTCACGATGACCTCAAACGGCAGCGGCGGCTTGGGTTGCGTGCACCTTGACGCGTTCGCTGATGTCTGAACCCACGCCGCGGTAGCCGATGAAGGCGCTGCCGGCATCGAACATCGGCTCGCCGCTGACCTGCAGGTACTGCGTCGTGCCGTCGGCCAAGGTGCGGCTGTAGATGTGGTCCAGGAAGGGGCGGCGGGCGGCGATGTTGGCGTCGAGCTGGGCCCGCTCGGCCGAGTTCCAGCGGGGTGCGGGTTGATCCTGGCCGCCATCGGCCGGCGTCTCCAGGCCCAGCATCTCGAACACCGGGCCCGAGGTCTTGGTGAACAGGCCGGCGGCATCCTGCTCCCAGTACCAGTCGGACGACAGCTCGGCCAGGCTCTTGAAGCGGGCCTCGCTGTCGCGCAGCGCGGCGGTGCGCTCCAGCACCTTCTGCTCCAGCAGCTGGTTGTGCAGGGCCAGCTGACGGTAGAGCAGGCGCACCTCCAGCATATTGCGGATGCGTGTCTGCACCTCCACCAGCTCGAAGGGCTTGCTGACAAAGTCCTTGGCGCCGGCCTGCAGGGCGCGCAGCTTGTGGCCGGGCTGGGCGGTGATCACCAGCACCGGCAGATAGCCACCGGTCTCGATGCCGGCCAGCGCCTCCATCACCTCGAAGCCATCCATCTCGGGCATCTGCAGGTCCAGCAGTATCAGGTCGTAGCGGTGGCGCAGATGCAGGCCGCAGACCGCTTTGGGGTCCATCGTCGAGCTGCAGTTGCGGTAGCCGGCGTCGCGCAGCATGCGCTCCAGCAGTTGCACATTGGCGGGCTGGTCGTCGACGATCAGGATGCTGGCATTGAGAATTTCGGCGGGATCTAGCATGGCGGGCCTCAGTCGGTGGGCAGCAGCACGGGTGGGGTGGCCTGTATCAGGGCGAGGTCGAGGGCTTCCATGAATTCATCGACCTTGATCGGCTTGGTCAGGTAGCGGAAGAAGCCGGCCGCCAGGCCCTTGTCGACGTCGCGCGGCATCGCGTTGGCCGACAGGGCCAGCACCGGGATGTGGGCGGTGATGCGGTCGTTCTGCAGCATGGCCAGCGCGCCAAAGCCGCTGAGGCCGGGCAGGTTGATGTCCATCAAGATCAGGTCGGGCACAAAGCTGCGCGCCATCTGCACGCCGCTGTGGCCGTCGATGGCCATCAGGAGGCGCAGATCGCTGCGCCGGGCGATCAGGCGTTCGACCAGGGCCAGATTGGCCGGGTTGTCCTCGACATACAAGAGCGTGCGCTGCGAGGACGGCGGCAGCCGCGTCACCAGTGCATCGGTTTTCAGCGTTTCCCGGAACGGTTCGTCCAGCAGCAGCTCCGGCGCACCGGCCAGCCCCAGCTCGACCCAGAACACGCTGCCCACGCCGACCTGGCTTTCCACCCCCATCGAACCGCCCATCAGCTCGACCAGCTGGCGCGTCACCACCAGGCCGATGCCGGTGCCTTCCTCCCTGCCGGTCTCCTGGCCCAGGCGGTTGAAAGGCTGGAACATCTGCGCCAGCTGTTCGGCGCTGAGGCCGATGCCGGTGTCCTGGATGCTCAGCCGCACCCGCGTTTCCGCGCTCATGCCGCATTGCACGATCACAGCACCGCCGTCGCGGTTGTACTTGATCGCGTTGGACAGCAGATTGATCACCACCTGCTTGAGTCGCGTGCGATCAGCATGCACATAGAAACGGCCGTCAATGCGCGGCAGGGTGACCTGGATGCCGCGCTTGCGGGCCTGTGGCTCGACCATGGCCTGGCAGTCCAGCAGCACCTCGGTCAGCGACATCGACTCCTGCGAGATCGAGACCTTGCCCGACTCGATCATGGCCAGGTCCAGGATCTCGTTGATCAGCCGCAGCAGGTACCAGCCTGACTGCAGGATCTGGTCAATCGACAGCTTTTGCGAGGCGCTGGGCGGCGGCTGCTCCGAGGCCATCAGCTGAGCGAAGCCGAGCACCGCATTCAGCGGCGAGCGCAGCTCGTGGCTCATGCTGGACAGGAAGTCCGACTTGGCCAGATTGGCCTTCTCGGCCACCGCCTTGGCCTGCTCCAGCTCGGCATTGCCCTGCTGCAGCATGGCCTCGAACTGCTTGCGCTCGGTGATGTCGCGGGCGGCAGCGAACACGCCCTGCACCTTGCGTTCGCGGTCATGGAAGGTGGTGGCGTTGTAGGACACCACGGTCTCGCGGCCATTGACGGCCTGGGCCGTCAGCTCGTAATTGGTGACCTTGCCCTCGCGCAGCACGCGGGTGATGGCCTCCTCGGCGCGCTGCGGGTCGGTGAAGTAGTTCTTGAACGGTGCGCCTATCAGCTCGTCGCGGCTGCAACCGGTGAGCGTGGCCATCTGCTGGTTGACATCGCTGATGATGCCGCGCAGGTCGGTGGTCATCAGCGCGTCGATATTCGATTCGATCAGCGAGCGGGTGTAGAACTGCTGGTCGCGCAGGCGCTGGTCGAGCAGGGCCTGCTCGGCCTCCACCTGCTTGCGTGCGGTGTTGTCGGTGCCTATCAGCAGGTAGCCGATGATGGCCTCCTGCGCGTCGCGCAGCGCCGTCACCGACACCAGGGCCGGCAGGCGGCTGCCGTCCTTGCGGATATAGGTCAGCTCGTAGATGTCCTCGATGCCGCGCGAGGCCTTGAACACCAGCGCCTCGAAGCCGGGAGTGATGGCAGTGTCCAGCTCCTGGCTCAGCGCGGCGGCGCGGGCAATCAGCTCCTGGGCGTCGGAGATGTCGGCCGGGGTGACCTTGTCCACCACATCGGCCGCGCGGTAGCCCAGCATGCGCTCGGCGCCGACGTTGAAGATCTGGATCACGCCCTGCGCATCGGTGGCGATGCTGGAGAAGTTGGCGCTGTTGAAGATCGCGTCCTGCAGCGCGCCGGCGATCAGAAACGGTTGCTGAGCCGGCGTTGCGGCGCGCAGCGGCGCCAGGCCCAGGGCGACCCGCAGGCGCGAATACCAGCGGGACAATGGTGCTTTCAGGGTCATATTCATCCTCAGCGTTGCCTGACGTCGCTCAGCAGGCGTGCCAGTTCCTTTTTGACGACGCCGTAGCATTCGCAGACCCTGCCTTCCAGGCCGGCCCGGTCCACCACGGTGATATGGCCGCGGCGGTAGCGGATGAAACCCTGGGTCTGCAACTGGCTGGCCGCCTCCGACACCCCCTCGCGGCGCACGCCCAGCATGGTGGCGATCAGGTCGTGGGTGATGGTCAGCTCGTTGCCGGGCACGCGATCCAGCGTGAACAACAGCCAGCGACACAGCTGCTGCGACAGCGAGTGGTGGCGATTGCAGGCCGCCGTCTGCGCCATCTGCGTGATCAGGGCCTGGGTGTAGCGCAGCAGCAGGCGCAGCACCGGTCCGGTGCGCTTGAACTCGTCCATCAGCGTCGCCGAGCCCAGCCGGTAGCCGTGGCCGCCGGTTTGCACCACGGCGCGGCTGGGCGTGGAGTTGCCACCCATGAACAGCGAGATGCCCAGCATGCCCTCGTTGCCGACGCCGGCAATCTCGGACGAACCGCCGTTCTCCAGCACGTAGTGCAGCGAGATGATGGCCGTGGTCGGGAAGTAGACATGGCGCTGGTGGCCGCCCGACTCGTACAGCACCTCCCCCAGGGGTAGCGGAACCAGCTCCAGCTGCGGCGCGAGGCGGTCGAATTCGGCATCCAGCATCGCGGCCAGCAAATGGTTCTGGTTCGGGTTGTGGGTGCCTGACAGGTCGGGGGTCATGCGTTGCGGGGCGGGGCTGGCAGAGGGGTCGAAAGCCAGCAGCAGGGCCTGGGCATGGCACCCGCGTAGTCCCTGCAAAGGGGCGCTGCGCGGTGCCTGAGGCCACCCTAGGGCTTGAGCTTGTGCCCGTCTGTACGGTGGCGCACACAGCACCCGGACACATTTCGGCAACGATGCAGCAACGCGGCCCGTCCATGCTGGGCGCCATGAGAAAACATGCGCTGGCGCACAGACAGGCCGGCAACAGGACTGCAGAATTGACGATTCCAGGGAGGTCATCAATGACATTGCACGGCATCGCCACCCGCCGCTGGTTGCTTGGCGGCCTGTTGCTGTCGAGCCTGGCGGCCTGTTCCAGCCTGCCGACCGGCGCACCGGCCGGTAGCGGCGTGCCACCACCGGCGGCCTGGGCAGGTTCAGCCGCTGCGGTCAGCGCCACGCCGCTGGCCCAGTGGTGGCTGCGCTTCAATGACCCGCTGCTGGCCGCCCTGATCGATGAGGCCTTGAATGCCAACCGCTCGGTGAAGAGTGCTGTGGCCGCCCTGCGCCAGGCCCGTGCGTTGGGCGATGTGCAGACGGCCGATCTCGCACCGACCCTGGGCCTCAGCGGCTCTGCCCAGCGCAATTACTCGGGCGCCAGCCGCAGCAGCAGCAACGGGTTTCGCGCCGGGCTGGACGCCGGCTGGGAGCCCGATCTCTTTGGCGGCCAGCGGGCGGGTGTGAGCGCCGCCGACGCCGACACGGCGGCCAGCCTGGCCAGCCTCGGCGATGTGCAGGTGTCGGTGGCGGCCGAGCTGGCCCTGAACTATCTGCAGCTGCGCGGCCTGCAGGCGCGCCTGGTGATTGCCAGCGCCAGCCTGGCCAGCCAGCAGGAGACGCTGCAGCTGACCGACTGGCGCGCCCAGGCCGGCCTGGTCGGTTCGCTGGAGCTGGAACAGGCCCGCGCCGCGGTGGCCCAGACCCAGGCCCAGCTGCCGGCGCTGCAGGCCTCGGCGCTGCAGACCGAACATGCGATTGCGGTGCTGACCGGCCAGGCGCCGGCGGCGCTGCATGAGCGCCTCGCGGCCGTCGATCTCGCGCCGCAGGCCAGCGACGATCTGGTGCTGGCCTTCCCGGCCGAGACGCTGCGCCAGCGCCCCGATGTGCGCGCCGCCGAGGCGCGGGTCGGTGCCGCCTGGGCGCGCGTGCGGCAGGCCGATGCCGCACGCTATCCGGGCTTCCAGCTCGGCGGCTCGCTGGGCCTGAGTTCGCTGGCCCTGGGTTCGCTGACCAGCGGCTCCTCGGTGGTGGCCGGCCTGGTGGGCAGCGTCTCGGCCTCGCTGTTCGATGGCGGCGCGGCCCGTGCCCGTGTGCGAGCCCAGGAGGCCGGGTTCGATCAAGTGCAATCGGCCTACGAGGCCACGGTGCTGGCAGCGCTGCAGGAGGTGGAAGACGCGCTGGTCGCCTTGCGCCACGACCGCGAGCGGCTGCAGTACCTGCGTACCGCCGCTGAGTCGGCGCAAACCGCCGCGCTGCTGGCCCGCCAGCGCTACAGCAGCGGGCTGGTGGACTTCCAGGTCGTGCTGGAGACGCAGCGCAGCGCGCTCAGCACGCAAGACAACGTCGCCAGCCTGCTGGCCACCCTCAACACCGACCATGTGCGCCTGTACAAGGCACTGGGTGGTGGCTGGGTGCCCGATCAAGACAACTCCCGAATCAGCGCTGCGGCGCCCAAGCCATGACTTCCGAAAAGACCCCGAGCCCCCCGGCCGCCGGTGACATTGCCGCCCTGCTGGACGATCCCGCCCAACAGCCCTGGTGGCGCCGCTGGACGCTGTGGCTGGGCCTTGCGCTGCTCGCGGCTGCTGGCGCCGGCTGGTATGCCTGGCAGGCGGCCCAGGCCAGCGCCGCCGCACCCAGCTACACCACCGAGGCGGTGACCCGCGGCAACCTGACGTTCTCGGTCAGCGCCAACGGCACCTTGCAGCCGACCCGGGCGGTGAACATAGGCAGCGAGCTGTCGGGCACCATCAGCAGCGTGCTGGTGGACGTCAACGACCGGGTCAAGAAGGGTCAGGTGCTGGTGCGGCTGGACACGGCCAAGCTGATGGGCCAGATCGCCCGCTCGCGCGCCTCGCTGGCCGCCGCCCAGGCCAAGGTGCTGCAGGCCGCCGCCACGGTCAAGGAGTCGCGCAGCAATCTGGCCCGGCTGGAGGAGGTGGCGCGCCTGTCGGGCGGCAAGGTGCCGTCCAAGGCCGAGCTGGACGGTGGCCGCGCCACGCTGGACCGCGCCGTGGCCGATGAAACCAGCGCCCGCGCCGGCGTGGCCGATGCCCAGGCAGCGCTGGGCACCGACGAGATCAACCTGTCCAAGGCCTCGATCACCTCGCCCATCGATGGCGTGGTGCTGACCCGGGCGGTCGATCCCGGCAATGCGGTGGCCGCCTCGCTGCAGGCGGTGACCCTGTTCACGATTGCCGAAGACCTGGCCAAGCTCCGGCTGCAGGTGAATGTGGACGAGGCCGATGTGGGCTCGGTGCAGGTGGGCCAGAAGGCCAGCTTCACCGTCAGCGCCTACCCCAGCCGCAAATACCCGGCCACCGTCACCCGCGTGGCCTTCGGCTCCACCACCACCGACAACGTGGTGACCTACATCACCTATCTGGAGGTGGACAACACCGACCTCAGCCTGCGCCCTGGCATGACGGCCACAGCGACGATTGCCGCCAGGCAGGCCAGCGATGTGCTGCTGGTGCCCAGCAGCGCCCTGCGCTTCAACCCGGCCCGAAGCACAGAAACGCAGGCCCCAGTGGCCAGCGGCAGCAGCCTGGTCTCCAAGCTGATGCCGCAACGACCGGGCGGGCAGGGTCAGCGCCGTGCCGGTGGCTCGGGCGGCGCCGGCGGTGGTGCACCCGGCGGCTCGGCCAAGCGCCAGGTCTGGGTCCTGCGCGAGGGCCAGGCGGTGGCGGTGGCCGTCAACCCGGGCATCAGCGACGGCCGCCTGACCGAGGTCACCAGCCCGGAGTTGCAGGTCGGCATGGCGGTGATCACCGATCAGCGCAGCGGGGCGGCGAAATGAGCGGGTCGGCCGACAGCCCGCCGCTGATTCGCCTGCGCGGCATCACCAAGGTCTATGGCGAGGGCCAGGCACAGCTGATGGCGCTCAAGGGCATTGATCTGGACATCCATGCCGGCGAGTTCATTGCCGTGATGGGCCCCAGCGGCTCGGGCAAGTCGACGGCGATGAACACGCTGGGCTGCCTGGACACGCCTTCGGCGGGCGAGTACCTGTTCCAGGGCGTGCATGTCGAGCGCTTGTCGCGCGACCAGCGCGCGCGGCTGCGCCGGCGCTTCCTCGGCTTTGTGTTCCAGGGCTACAACCTGCTGGCCCGCACCTCGGCGCAGGAGAACGTCGAGCTGCCGCTGCTCTACCGCGGCGAGAGCGCGGCGGTGCGCCACCAGGCGGCGCTGGAGGCGCTGGCCTCGGTGGGCCTGGCCGGCTGGGAGACGCACACGCCGGCCGAGCTGTCGGGTGGCCAGCAGCAGCGCGTGGCGATTGCGCGGGCCATCGTCACCCAGCCCGCCGTGCTGCTGGCCGACGAGCCCACCGGCAACCTGGACACCGCCCGCAGCGGCGAGATCATGGACCTGCTGCAAAGCCTCAACGTCGAGCGCGGCATCACCGTGGTGATGGTCACTCACGAGCCCGATATGGCCGCCTATGCCAAGCGCCTGGTGCGCTTTGTCGATGGCCAGATCGCCAGCGACGAGGCCAATCCGCATCCGATCGGCAAGGCCTTTGCCACCACAGCCGCCGCCGTGCCGGCCTGAGGACTCAGCGATGCTGCTCAATTCACTGCTGCTGGCGCTGCGCGAGATCCGCCGCAATCTGCTGCGCTCCTTCCTGACCATTCTGGGCATCGTCATCGGTGTCAGCGCCGTGATCACCATGGTGACGCTGGGCAAGGGTGCGACCCAGTCGGTGCAGGACCAGATCGCCGGCCTGGGCAGCAACTTGCTGATGGTGCGGCCGGGCCAGCGCCAGGGCCCGGGCGGGGCCGGCGGCGCGCCCAGCTTCAAGGAGTCCGACATCGAGGCGATTGCCGCGCAGATCGGCGGCGTCAAGGCGGTGGCGCCCGAGGTGCGCACCGGCGTGACGGTGATCGCCAACGGCCGCAACTGGGCCAGCAGCGTGACCGGCAGCAGTAATGCCTACTTCGACACCAGCAACTGGAAACTGGCCAGCGGCCGCATCTTCAGCGACGCCGAGCTGCGCGCCGGCGCCGCCGTCTGCCTGATCGGCGAGACGCCGCGCCGCGAGCTGTTCGGCAGCCTGCCGGCGCTCGGCGCGCAGCTGCGCGTCAAGCAGTTCAGCTGCGAGATCATCGGCGTGCTGGCCTCCAAGGGGCAGGGCGCGATGGGCAATGACCAGGACGATATGGTGCTGGTGCCGCTGCACACCCTGCAGCGCCGCGTCACCGGCAACCAGCGCATTTCTACCCTGCTGGTGTCCATGCAGGACGACACCGACAGCGAACGCCTGAAGACCGGCCTGACCGAGCTGCTGCGCGAACGCCGCAAGCTCAGCGCCGGCGACGAGAGCAACTTCAACATCCTCGACACCAAGCAGATCGCCGACACCCTGTCGGGCACGACGCAGATCATGACCACGCTGCTGGGTGCCGTGGCCGCGGTGAGCCTGCTGGTGGGCGGCATAGGCATCATGAACATCATGCTGGTGAGTGTGAGCGAGCGCACCCGCGAGATCGGTGTGCGCCTGGCCATTGGCGCGCTGGAGCGCGAGGTGCTCTTGCAGTTCCTGATCGAGGCGGTGGTGCTGGCCGCACTCGGCGGGTTGATGGGTATTGCGCTGGCGACGATTGCCTCGATCCTGCTGGCCCAGCTGATGGGCCTGCCCTATCTGTTCGATCCGGCGATCAATCTGCTGTCCTTCGCCTTCTCGGCAGCGATAGGCGTGGTCTTCGGCTTTGTGCCGGCGCGGCGGGCAGCGCAGCTCAATCCGATCGAGGCGTTGCGGCATGAGTAAGGGAAGGGCTGGGCGGCTGGCGGCGCTGGACCTGCCTCGAAACGTGCGCTGGCAGACAGACGAGTTCGCTCGTTTTTATCACTATCAAGCATGAATTGCGTCGAATGATGTAGATCAATACCAGCCGCTGCCAGCATCGCGATCATCAGCGCCCGAGGCCACGAAAGGATCACGATGAGCACGCTGACATCCCAAGCCACTCCTGCCGCATTACCTGATAACGCCACGGCGTCTGCGGCGGCTGCCGCACCGGCCGGGCTCTCGCTGGGCCTGCTGACCGCCCTGGTCGTGGGCTCCATTATCGGCAGCGGCATCTTCGGTCTGCCGCAGAACATGGCGGCCGGCGCCGGCGCCGGGGCGGTGCTGATAGGCTGGCTGATCACCGGCGTGGGCATGCTGAGCCTGGCCCTGCTGTATCAGATGATTGCGCTGCGCAAGCCTGCGCTGAACAACGGCGTCTACGCCTATGCCCGCGCAATCGCCGGCGACTATGTCGGCTTCAACTCGGCCTGGGGCTACTGGGTCAGCGCCTGGCTGGGCAATGTCGGATACCTGGTCGCGGCCTTTGGCGCCCTGGGCTATTTCTTCCCGGCCTTTGGCGAGGGCAATACCACGGCGGCGGTGATCGGTGCCTCGGTCGTGCTGTGGGTCGTGCACGGCCTGGTGCTCAAGGGCATCAAGGGCGCGGCGGTGCTGAATGCCGTCGTCACCGTGGCCAAGGTACTGCCTCTGCTGCTGTTCATCGTGCTGGTGGCCCTGGCCTTCCAGGTCGATGTGTTCAGCCTGAGCCTGTGGGGTGATGCCAAGCTGGGCTCGGTGCTGGATCAGGTCAAGAGCACGATGCTGGTCACCGTCTGGGTGTTCATCGGCATCGAGGGCGCCAGCGTCTACTCGGCCCGTGCGCGCAAACGCGAAGATGTGGGCAAGGCGACGATCGCCGGCTTCCTGATCACCCTGGCGCTGCTGATGGCGGTGTCGCTGCTGTCGCTGGGCATCATGAGCCAGCCCGATCTCGCCGGGCTGAAGAATCCGTCGATGGCGGGCGTGCTGGAAAAAGCCGTCGGCAGCTGGGGGGCGGTGCTGATCTATGTCGGCGTGATCGTTTCGGTCGGTGGCGGCTTCCTGGCCTGGACCCTGCTGGCCGCCGAATCGCTGTTCACGCCGGCCGGGGATGGTGTGATGCCCAAGGCCCTGGCCAGGCAGAACGCGCAGGGCGTGCCGGCCCATGCGATGTGGCTGACCAGCGGCATGGTGCAGCTGTTCCTGCTCGTGACACTTTTCTCAAAGGCCTCGTACCTGGCGCTGATCTCGCTGTCCACCGCGATGATTCTGCTGCCCTATCTGTTCAGCGCCCTCTACGGGCTGCTGCTGTCGCTGCGCAAGGAGGGTGCTGAGGGCACGGCGCGGGCCGTTGATCTGCCCATCACCGCGCTGGCCACCGTCTATTGCGTCTGGCTGTTGTACGCGGCCGGCCCGAAGTACCTGCTGCTCAGCGCCCTGCTTTACGCCCCCGGTGCGCTGGTCTATCTGCTGGCCAAGCGCGAGCAGGGCCAGCCGCTGTTCCGCGGCTTCGAATGGGCGTTGTTTGCGGGCCTGGTCGCGCTGAGCTTGCTGTCCGGCTACTGGTTGAGCGCGGGCAAGCTGACGCTGTGAACTCTGGAGAGATGAGATGACATTGGGTGTGCATTCCGAAGTGGGTGTTCTGCGCAAGGTGCTGGTCTGCCGGCCCGGCCTGGCGCAGGCCCGCCTGACCCCGGCCAATTGCAAGGAGCTGTTGTTCGATGACGTGCTGTGGGTCTCGCAGGCGCGCAACGACCACCATGTGTTCAGCAATGCCATGGGCGAGCGCGGTGTCGAGGTGCTGGAGCTGCACCAGCTGCTGGCCGAGGTCGTGGCACTGCCCGAGCCCCGCGCCTGGCTGCTGGACCGCAAGCTGGGCCCCGACTTCATCGACCCCGAGGCCGCGGCCGAGTTGCGGCCCTGGCTGGAAGCGCTGACGCCGCAGAAGCTGGCCGAGTATCTGATCGGTGGCCTGCTGCGCGGCGAGCTGCCGTTCGCGGTGCCGGGCCTCAGCGCGCAATGCCTGGGTGCGGCGGACTTTCTCTTGCCGCCGCTGCCCAACACCCTGTTCACCCGCGACTCCAGCTGCTGGATCGGCAGCGGCGCGGTGCTTGGCGCGATGTACTGGCCGGCGCGCCGCCACGAGACGCTGCTGATGACGGCCGTCTATCGCTTCCACCCGGCTTTCAAGGGCCAGGTGACCGAGTGGTGGGGCGACCCCGACCGTGGCCACGGCCAGGCCTCGATCGAAGGCGGCGACGTGATGCCGCTGGGCAATGGCCTGGTGCTGATCGGCATGGGCGAGCGCAGCTCGCCGCAGGCGGTGAGCCAGCTGGCGCGGCGCCTGTTCGCGCAAGGTGCGGCCAGCCGGGTGATTGCCGCGCAGCTGCCCAAGTCCCGCGGTGCCATGCATCTGGACACGGTCTTCACCTTTTGCGACCGCGATCTGGTCACCGTCTTCCCCGAGGTGGTGGCCGAGATCCGTGCCTTCAGCCTGCGGCCCGGCGAGACCGATGGTGGGCTGGATGTGCGCGCCGAAGCCCAGCCCTTCCTGACCGTGGTCGCCGAGGCCATGGGCCTCAAGGCCTTGCGCGTGGTCCATACCGGCGGCGACGGCTTCGAGGCCGAGCGCGAGCAATGGGACGATGGCAACAATGTGCTGGCCCTGGCCCCGGGCCTGGTGGTGGCCTACAACCGCAACGTCTACACCAACACCCTGCTGCGCAAGGCCGGGGTCGAGGTGATCACGATTCCCAGCAGCGAGCTGGGGCGCGGGCGCGGCGGCAGCCATTGCATGAGTTGCCCCGTTCAGCGCGATCCTCTCTGACGACAGTCCCAACAAGGTGATCCCATGAGCTTCAATCTGCGCAACCGTTCCCTGCTCGACCTGGCCGACTTCGAGCCGCGCGATATCCGCTATCTGCTGGATCTGGCGGCCGAGCTGAAGCGCGCCAAATATGCCGGCAACGAGATCCAGCGCCTGAATCGCAAGAACATCGCCCTGGTGTTCGAGAAGGCCTCGACGCGCACGCGTTGCGCCTTCGAGGTGGCGGCCCACGACCAGGGCGCTCACGTCACCTACATCGACCCGGCCAGCTCGCAGATCGGCCACAAGGAATCGCTGAAGGACACCGCCCGCGTGCTGGGTCGCATGTACGACGGCATCGAATACCGCGGCTTCCACCAGAGCGTGGTCGAAGAGCTGGCGCGCTTCTCGCACGTACCGGTCTGGAATGGGCTGACCGATGAGTCGCACCCGACGCAAATCCTCGCCGACCTGCTGACGATGGAGGAGTTCGGCGAGAAGCCGCTGCACGAGCTGGTGTTCTGCTACATCGGCGATGCCCGCTTCAATATGGGGTGCTCGCTGTTGATCGGCGGCGTGCAGATGGGCATGGATGTGCGCATTGCCGCGCCGCCCGGCCTGCAGCCGCCGGCCGAGCTGGTGGCGCGCATGCACACACTGGCCGAGCGCACCGGAGCCCGTATCACCATCGTCAGCGACCCCTTGATGGCGGTGGCGCGGGCCGACTTCGTCTACACCGATGTCTGGGTGTCGATGGGCGAGCCGCAGGAGGTGTGGAAGCAGCGCATCGACCAGTTGCTGCCCTACCAGGTGACGCCGGCGCTGATGCAGGCCACCGGCAAGCCGCGGTCCAAGTTCATGCACTGCCTGCCGGCTCTGCACAATCTCGACACCGAGCTGGGCCGCCAGCTGCACGAACAGTTCGGCCTGACGGCGCTGGAGGTCACCGACGAGGTGTTCGAGTCCGAGGCATCCATCGTCTTCACCCAGGCCGAGAACCGGGTGCACACCATCAAGGCGGTGCTGGTGGCCACGCTGGCATGAAGCTGGTCATCGCGCTGGGCGGCAACGCGCTGCTGCGCCGGGGCCAGGACTTGAGCGCAGGCAATCAGCTGGCCAATATCTGCCGCGCGGCCGCGCAGATCGCGCTGGTGGCACCGGGCAACGAGCTGGTGCTGACCCACGGCAATGGCCCCCAGGTCGGCCTGCTGGCCCTGCAGTCGGCCGCCTATGCCGCGGTGCAGACCTATCCGCTCGATGTGCTGGGGGCACAGACCGACGGCATGATCGGCTACCTGCTGGAGCAGGAGCTGAGCAATCTGCTGCCCGAACGCGTGGTGGCAACCTTGATGACGCGCATCGGCGTCGATCTGGCCGACCCGGCCTTTGCCTCGCCTACCAAGCCGATAGGCCCGGTCTACACCGAGGCCGAGTCAGCGCGCATCGCGGCCGAGCAGGGCTGGACGATGGCAGCCGACGGCAAGTACTTCCGTCGCGTCGTGCCCTCACCGGCGCCGCGGTCGGTGCTGGGCCTTCAACCGATCGAATGGTTGCTGGCCCAGGGCGCGCTGGTGGTGGCCGCGGGAGGCGGCGGCATTCCGGTGGCGGCCGATGCGCAGGGCAGGCTACACGGCGTCGAAGCAGTGATCGACAAGGACGCCTGCTCCAGCCTGCTGGCGCGCGACCTGGGCGCGGACTGCCTGGTCATCGCCACCGATGTCGACGCGGTCTACCTGGACTTCGGCCTGCCCGCCCAGCGCGCCGTCGGCCATGTGGCACCCGAGGCGTTGGCGCCGGTGCGCTTCCCGGCCGGCTCCATGGCGCCCAAGGTCGAGGCCGCCTGTGCCTTTGTGCGTGCCACCGGCCGGCGTGCGGTGATAGGGTCGCTGGACCGTATCGAGGCCATGTTGCGCGGCGAGGCCGGCACGCAGGTCAGCCCGGCAGGCGCCGCCAGCCTGGCTTGACGGAATCAGGCCGCGTTGCGCAGGTCGTACTCGCGCAGCATCACCGGCTCGATCGAGCCACCGGCCACACGGTGGCGCACCGCCGCGGCCAGGTCCTGTTCATGCCGTTGATAGGTTTCCAGCGGGTCATCGCCCTGTTCGGTAGGGCGGTAGCGGTAGTGCAGGGTGGCGCTGCTGACGCTGGCGCCCACCCACTGCGTTTCGATCTGGACCCAGAAGCGCACCGTGCCGGTGTCTGCATGGAAGAATGCTGGATGCGACATGGGTGCTCCCGAAGGTCGGCAAAACAAGAAGAGGCTGCAACTCGCGCCGCAGCCTCCGATCAGAACACGCTCAAGCCTTGTGCTTGGCGTCTTTCAGCATCTCTTTGGCGTCGCCCACGATTTGCTGGGTCTTGCCTTCGATCTGCTTGGCTATGCCCTTGACTTGCTGGTCGGTGTTGCCTATGACTTCACCGAGCTTCTCCTGCACCTTGCCCACGGTCTCTTTGGCGGTGCCCTTGACTTGGTCTTTGTTCATGGTCGTTCCTTTGGTTGCTTGAGGGTAAGCGAGCCACCTTGGCAGCCCGTGGCATCAAGACTAAGCGGGGTGCGGTTCGGCCGAAATCGGCTCGTGCCGCATCTGTTTGTGGGCGCTGTCCTACCGCATCAACTCCGTGCCGCTGAGGTCGGCGTCTGGCCGCAAGTGTTAGGGTAGGAACAGATACCGCTGCCGGGATATTGCGTCCGGTGGGGATCCGGCGTCTGTGCGCCAGCCCACCCAGTGAGGTAATCCATGGCCTTGGTCAATGACAACAGCGGCGACGCATCTTCCGCCGCGCGTCCACGGAGGCTCACCCTGGTGAATGTTCCGGACCCCCGACGCAACCAGCTGCTGGCCGCGCTGCCGCCGCAGGAGTGGGCGCGCTGGCTGCCGCAGCTGGAAGCGGTGGACATGCCGCTGGGCCAGGTGCTGTACGAGTCCGGCGGCCACCTGAGCCATGTCTATTTTCCGACCACGGCCATCGTGTCGCTGCTGTATGTGATGGAAGACGGTGCCTCGGCCGAGATCGCCGTGGTCGGCCACGAAGGCCTGGTCGGCGTGTCGCTGTTCATGGGCGGCGAGTCGACGCCCAGTCGCGCCGTGGTGCAGAGCGCGGGCCAGGGCTTCCGGCTCAGGTCCCATCTGATGCTGCAGGAGTTCAATCGTGCCGGTCCGGTGCTGCATCTGCTGCTGCGCTACACCCAGGCGCTGATCACCCAGATGTCGCAGACCGCGGTGTGCAACCGCCACCATTCGCTGGACCAGCAGCTGTGCCGCTGGCTGCTGCTGAGCCTGGACCGCCTGCCGACCAACGAGCTGGTGATGACGCAGGAGCTGATCGCCAATATGCTGGGCGTGCGCCGCGAGGGCGTGACCGAGGCCGCCGGCCGCCTGCAGGAGGCGGGGCTGATCAGCTACCGGCGCGGCCACATCACGGCGCTGGATCGCCAGGGCCTGGAGCGCCGCGCCTGCGAGTGCTATGCGGTGGTCAAGACCGAATATGACCGGCTGCTGCCGGCCACGGTGGCGACCTGACCCGATCGGTTCCTGTTTGCGCGTGTGTGCGCTGCCAGACAGACAGGGTGATGCTGACCGGCAAGACTTGGACCTGAACCATAGTCCAAGGAAACGACATGAGCATCCGACACCTGATTCCCGCCAGCGCCACTGCGCTGGGTCTGACGCTCGCCGCGTCTGCCGCGCTGCTGCTGGGCGGCTGCGCCAGCAACGCACCCATGCCCACCGCGCAGATGGCGGTCGCCGAGGCTGCCGTGCAGCAGGCCAATAACAGCAGCACCGTCGAAGGCGCGCCGGGTGAGCTGCAGGTGGCGATCGCCAAGCTGGCCAGCGCCCGCGAGGCGGTGGCGGCCAAGGACTTCGACCGTGCCAGCCGGCTGGCCGAGCAGGCCCAGGTCGATGCCCAGGTGGCCGAGCTGCATGCGCAGTCGACCCGCTCGCGCAAGGCCGCCCAGGAATCGCAGGACGCCGCCCGCGTGCTGCGCGAAGAAATCAGCCGCAAGGCCCCGCGCTAAACCACGCGCTACACCCCATACCGTCTGTTGCGGCCCTGCCGCAGCGGACCAGGAGCTCCCTATGAAGACCCGCTTGATCCTTCTTGCCACCGTGGCCGCCGCCCTGGCCGCCTGCAGTTCCGTGCCCGCTCGCAACGGCGAACTTGAGTCGGCTCGGGGCCGCGTTGCCGCGGCCAGCAGTGACCCGCAAGTGGCGGCCCTGGCGCCCGATGAACTGAAGCGTGCCAATGATTCCCTGCGCATGGCCGACCAGGCCTGGACCGCGGGCGACAAGAGCTACCGCGTCGATCACCTGGCCTATATGGCGAACCAGCGTGCCGTGATTGCGCAGGAGACCGCAACGTCCAAGGCCGCGCAGGCCGTCACCGCCGGAGCCGCCGCCGAACGCGACAAGCTGCGTTTGGCGGTGCGCACCAACGAGGTCGACATGGCGCAGCAGAAGCTGGCCGTGGCTCAGCAGGCCAATGTGCAGAAGACCGCCGAGCTGGCCGCCGCCGATGCCGCCGCACAGCGCGACCAGGCCCGCGTGGCCCGGCGCGACGCCCGCGTCAGTGATCTGGAGATGCAGTTGCAGGCGCTGAATGCCAAGAAGACCGACAAGGGCATGGTCGTGACCCTGGGCGATGTGCTGTTCGACAGCGGCAAATCCCAGTTGCTGCCCACCAGCAGCGGCAATATGAGCAAGCTGGCCGACTTCTTCAAGCGCAATCCGCAGCGCTCGGCCTCGATCGAAGGCTATACCGACAGCATGGGCGGCGAGGCTGCCAACCAGGCCCTGTCGGAGCGCCGCGCCGGCGCGGTCAAGATGGCCCTGGTGAGCCTGGGCGTGTCCTCAGATCGCTTGAGCACCCAGGCCCATGGCGAGGCCATGCCGGTGGCCAGCAATGACACCGCCTCGGGTCGCCAGATGAACCGCCGGGTCGAGATCGTGTTTGCACAGACGGCCGACGATATGGCCGTCAAGTGACGGTGCGCGCGATGGCGCAAGCCGCGCCCATCGCCTAAAACTGGACTCGGGCCGCCACTTCGTGCGGCCGGAGGTCCGTGATGAACGCACTGAACGACGCGCAGGTGACCTGCATGCTGCCGGTCAAGGATCTGGCCCGTGCCCGGCAGTTCTACGAGCAGGGCCTGGGCCTGAAGGCCGGCCTGGCCAAGCCCGACGGCAAGTTCGTCTACCGCTGCGGCGGCACCGAGCTGGCGCTGTTTCCCAAACCCGAGGGCACCAAGGCCGAACACACGGCCCTGAGCTTTCGCGTCGACGACATCGCTGCCAGCATTGCGGCGTTGAAGGCCCGCGGTGTCCGTTTCGCCGACTACGACTTTCCCGACTTCAAGACCGTCGAGCATGTCTGCGTGCTCGGCGCCGAGAAGGCGGCCTGGTTCGAGGACACCGAGGGCAATATCCTGTGCCTGCACCAGGATCTCGACGCCTGAGTCACAAGACCCAGTCAATTGGGGGCGGAGCTCGCCGGGATCGGCAAGGTCCAACCCGCAAGGCTCAGGAGTTGCGATCCACCCACTGCCCGAACGTCGCCATGAACTTCTCCAGGAAGGCCTGGGTGTCGGGCTTCTTGATTGCGCCGGCGTCGTCGAACAGGTCTGCGCCGCCGCCGAGATAGGCCTCGGGCTGCTGCAGGGTCGGCATGTTCAGGAACACCAGCGATTGGCGCAGATGGTGGTTGGCACCGAAGCCGCCGATGGCGCCGGGCGACAGCGTCACCACCGCCGCCGGCTTGCCGTTCCAGGCGCTCTGGCCGTAGGGGCGCGAAGCGATGTCGATGGCGTTCTTCAGCACGCCCGGCACCGAGCGGTTGTATTCGGGTGTGACGAAGAGCACTGCGTCGGCGGCCAGGATCTGCTGCTTGAAGGCCACCGAGGCCGGCGGAGGGCTGGCGTCGTCGTCCTGGTTGTACAGCGGCAGCGCGCCGATCTCGGCGATCTCCAGCTTCAGGCTGGCCGGTGCCAGTGCGGCCAGCGCCAGGGCCAGCTTGCGGTTGATCGAATCCTTGCGCAGGCTGCCGACGACAACGGCGACGCGATGGGTTTTGCTCATGGGTGCTCCTAGCGGGTTGCGAACGAATACCGTTTTTACTCCCTCCGGCGCCGACTTGGGGTTTGTCGCGCTGTTGCCCCCCAGTTTTGGTCGTAATCTCGCCCCCCATGATCCGCGCTTCGCACAGTCTCAGAACCCAGACCGCCCTGGTATTCGGCTTGTTGGTGGTGGTTCTCTCGATCTCGCTGTCCTGGGGCCTGTCGGCGATGCTGACGCAGCAGATCCGGCGCGATGAGGGGCAGGCCCTGCAGGTGGTGGCGCAAAGCGCCGCCCAGGTGCTGGCCGAGGAGCTGGACAGCCGCAGCCGCGAGGTGCAGGTGCTGGCGCAGGCCCAGGAACTGTGGCTGCAAGGACTGGAGTCGGCCACGGTCAAGGCTGCGCTGGCACGCAGCCAGGCCAGCAATCCCTGGAACACCTGGATCGGCGTGGCCGATGGCAGCGGCCAGGTCCGCGCCGCCACCGGCGGCCTGATGGTGGGGCGCAATGCCAGCGACCGGCCCTGGTTCGAGCCCGGCAGCAAGGGCATCTACGTCGGTGACGTGCATCCCGCGAAGATGCTGGCGGCCTCGTTGCCGCCGCTGCCCAATGGCGAACCGCTGCGCTTTGTCGACTTTGCCGCGCCGATCCGCGTCGATGGCAAATGGCTAGGCGTGCTGGTCACCCATGGCAGCTGGCAATGGGCCGACCAGATGGTGCAAAGCCTGGCCCCCGGCAATGCCGCAGAGCGCCAGCTGGAAACCTTCATCTTCGATCGTGGCGGCAAAATGATTTATGCGCCCGCCGGCACTCTGGCCCAGCAACTGGCCCGGCAGCAGACCGTGCCCCCGGCGCCGGCGGACCCCAAGGCCGCACCGGCCGGCGTGACACGCTGGAACGATGGCCAGGACTATCTGACGGCAGTGGTGCCGGTGAAGCCGCTCAGCACCATCAGCAACCTGGGTTGGACGGTGGTGTCGCGCGAGCCGGTCAGCACCGCCTTTGCCCAGGCCCGCAGCCAGGCCTGGACGGTGTTCGATGTGGGTTTGCTGGCGGCGGCGCTGTCGGCGTTGCTGGCCTGGTGGGTGGCCGGGCGGCTGACACGGCCGCTGTCCCGCATCGCCGAGTCGGCGCGGGCGCTGGAGCAGGGCGCGCCCGGAGCGGCCATGCCGGTGCTCAGCGGCAGCACCGAGGTGGCCCAGCTGTCGGGGGCGCTGTCGGCCATGACCCAGCGCCTGCTGGATCTGAACCATCAGCTGGAAGAGCGCGTGCTGCAGCGCACCGCCGAGCTGGAGCGGGCCAACGAAGAGCTGTCGCGGCTGGCCCTGGTGGACCCGCTGACCCTGCTGCTGAACCGTCGCGGTTTTGACGAGCAGTCGCGGCTGCTGATCGCCCAAGCGCGCCGCAAGCAGCAGCCTCTGAGCCTGGTCACCATAGACGCCGACCACTTCAAGCGCGTCAATGACAGCTTCGGCCACGAGGCCGGCGACCGGGCGCTGAAGGTGATTGCCGACACCATGCGCCAGCGTCTGCGTGCCTCCGATGTGCTGGGCCGGCTGGGTGGCGAGGAGTTCATGGCCCTGCTGCCCGACACCGATGCCGAGCAAGCCCTCGCACTGGCCGATGAGTTGCGCGAGCTGGTGGCCGGCACGACGATAGCCGAGGTCGGCCAGATCACCATCAGCTGCGGTGTCACCCTGCTCGATCCGGCCCATGACGACATGGTCTCGGCGCTCAGGCGTGCCGACCAGTCGCTGTACCGGGCCAAGGCCGAGGGGCGCAACCGGGTATGTGTTGCCTAGGGCCCTAGCTGACTTCCCACCAGCTCGGCAGCAGCGCCTGCACCTCGGCGCGCCCGAAGCGGTCGTCGATCAGATGCACCACGCCGCGGTCGCTGCTGCCGCGTATCACCCGGCCGGCGGCCTGTACCACCTTCTGCAGGCCGGGATAGAGGTAGGTGTAGTCATAGCCGGCGCCGAACAGCGCCTGCATGCGCAGCCGGATCTGCTCGTTGACCGGATTGATCTGGGGCAGGCCCAGCGTGGCGACAAAGGCACCGATCAGCCGCCGGCCGGGCAGGTCTATGCCCTCGGCAAACGAGCCGCCCAGCACCGCAAAGCCTATGCCCTGGCTGGCCTCGGTGAAGCGGGCCAGGAACTGCTGCTGCTCGGCCTCGCCCATGCGGCGTGATTGCTGCCACAGCGGGATCTCCGGGTGGGCCAGGGCAAAGCGCTCGGCCACCTGCCGCAGATAGTCGTAGCTGCTGAAGAAGGCCAGGTAGTTGCCCGCTTGCTGCTCGAACTGCCGGGCCATCAGCGCGACGATGGGCGCCAGTGAGGCCTCGCGGCGCTGGTAGCGGGTCGAAATGTGGCCGGCCACACGCACCTCCAGCTGCCGGGCTTCGAAGGGTGACGCCACCTCCAGGCCCAGATGGGTATCGGGCAGGCCCAGCAGATCGGCGAAATAGTGTGGCGGCTGCAGCGTGGCCGAGAACAGCGTGCTGCTGTGGCTGGCCTCGAAGCGCGGCTGCAAAAAGGGGGCCGGCACCAGATTGCGCACGCACAGCACGGCCGTCTTGCCGCCGGCTAGGCGGCTCAGGTCGACCAGCGAATGCCGATCCAGCTGCTCGGCCATGCGCACCAGGTGCAGGGCCTCGAAATAGAAGCCCTGCAGCGCTGCGTCGACCTGGGTCGGGTGCTCGGTCAGGTGCTCGGTGATGGCGCTGGTGCATTGCTGCAGCGCCAGCAGCAGCTTGTCGGGGAAGCTGTCATGGACCTGGTAGTCCGCCTCCTGCGCCTTGGTGAGGGCGCCCCAGCTGCGCTGCACCTTGTCGAGCGCCTTCTTCAGCGCCGGGCTGGCCGTGGCCGCCGCCGATTTGCGTGCCGCCGCCAGGGCGGCCGGCTGCAACTCGGCGGAGTACATCTTGCGGCCGCGTTCAACCAGGTTGTGCGCCTCGTCCACCAACACGCCCACCTTCCACTGGTTGACGCTGGTAAAGCCGTGCAGCAGGGCGGTGACGTCGAAGTAGTAGTTGTAGTCACCCACCACCACATCGCTCCAGCGCACCATCTCCTGGCTCAGGTAGTAGGGGCAGACGCGGTGCTCCAGCGCCACCTCGCGCAGCGTGGCCTGGTTCAGCGCGGAGGCCTGCTCGACCGCGGCGCGGCGGGCGGCCGGCAGGCGGTCGTAGAAGCCCTCAGCCAGCGGGCAGGACTGGCCGTGGCAGGCCTTGTCGGGATGTTCGCAGGCCTTGTCGCGGGCCACCAGCTCGAGCACGCGCAGTGGCCTGGCATTGATGCGCGCCAGGCCGTCCAGCGCCAGCTGCCGGCCCGAGGTCTTGGCGGCGAGGAAGAAGATCTTGTCCAGCTGCTGTGCCGGCGCGGCTTTCAGCAACGGGAACAGCGTGCCCACCGTCTTGCCTATGCCGGTGGGCGCTTGGGCGAGCAGGCAGCGGCCGTTGCTGGCGGCACGGTACACCGCCTCGGCCAGCGCGCGCTGGCCGTCGCGAAAGCCGTCGAACGGAAACTGCAGCGCCGTCAGCGCCGCATCGCGCGCTTCGCGGTGGGCCTGCTCCTGCTCGGCCCAGGCCAGAAAGCGCTCGCACAGCGACTCGAAATGCTGTTGCAGCTCGGCGGCGCTGCAGCGCTGGGTCAGCACCGTCTCCTGCTGGCTGGCGACGTTGAAATAGACCAGGGCCAGCTGCAGCTCGCTCAGACCGGCCAAGCCTATTTTTTGGCACAGCAGCGCGCCATAGACCTTCAGCTGCGCCCAGTGCAGCTGGCGGTGCGAGTCGGGTTGCGCCTCCAGCCGGCCCTTGAAGGTCTTGACCTCCTCGAGGCGCTTGGTGACCGGGTCATAGCCATCGGCGCGGCCGCGCACGCGCAGGGTCTTGTGGCTGCCCTCCAGGCTCAGCTCGGCCTCATAGCCGGGGCCGCGTCTTGCCGCCACCAGCTGATGGCCCTCGATGCCTTCCTGTGACGAGGGCGCGGGCGTGAAGCGCAGGTCCAGATCGCCCTGCTTGGCGGTGAACTCGCACAGCGCGCGCACCGCAACGACGCAGCTCAAGGCAGGTCCGAGCTGTCGTCGGCGCCCAGCTGAGCCTGCCCGCCCACGCCCTCGGCCTGCAGCGGCGTGGCCTTGGCCAGGGCCAGCCAGACGGCAAAGGGCAGGGTACAGGAGCTGTGGCGGGCCGGGCGCAGCGGCTCCAGCCGGCCGCCGTCGATGTCGCCATGCAGCAGCCAGATGCCGAAGGCCTCCGGTATCTCGTCGGCCTCGGCGATGCCCGCCGGGAACACATAGTGGCACTCGCAGCTGAGCCATTGGTAGGACTGGCGCTTGGCGTCATGGCGCAGGTCGGACAGCAGGTCGGCGCGGCTGACCTTGATCTCGTGCACCAGCGGCTGCAGATAGGCCTCGACGCTGGTGTTGCGCACCGAGAACAGATCGGGCCGGGCGATGCGCCAGGGCGCCTTGGCGCGGGCTTCGACCGCATCCGCGTCGGGCCACAGCGGCGAAGCTTCCTGAACCTGCGGCGCTGTCGGGGCTTCGATTTGGGCGCGCAGCGACAGCTCGCGCCAGACGATGCGGCCCGCGTCCATCAGCTGCGCGGCCATCTTCAGCGCCAGCCGGTCATGCGGGCTCAGGGCGCGCTGGTTGCGCAGGCGTTCGGCCGCCAGCCACCGGATACCGGCCTGGCTGAGCTTCAGCGTCTCGCGGCCCTCGGCCGAGTCATGCAGGGTGACCATGCCGGCGGCGAGCAGATCGATCTCGATGGCGTCCTTGCAGGGCCAGCCCGCCGAGCGCCAGATCTGCATCAGGCGGGTGCGGTGGGTGCGGGGCAGAGGCGGTGGGTTGACGGCTTGGGGCTCAGCCATGGCAGGCCTGCGGATGCGCGACGGGGCCTGATTATAAATACAGTATTCCGCCGCCGGCACGGCCCGCCCGCCAAGCTCAGGGGGCTGAGGCCGCGCTGCCCGGCTGGCTGACGGTGCGTGTCACCAGTTCGCGCACGACGGCGCCCTCGGCCACGCTGCCGCTGCTGCTGCCAGCACCCAGCACCAGGCGGCGGCAGTCGAGCCGGTCGGCTTCGGGCTGGCGATCGCAGCGCAGCAGGGCATTGGCGCGGTAGTCGGGCTGGGCTTCGGGCTGCCGCGATTTGCGGGCCTCGGCCAGCGCTGCCCCGGCCTCCTTGAGGCAGGTGGCGCGGTCCTGGCTGGAGCTGCCGTTCAGGCAGGCGGCGCGCTCGCTGAGGTAGCGCTGCTGGGCGCTGGCGGCCTGGGCGTCGAACACCAGCAGGCTGGCGAGCAGGGCGGCGCAAAGAGGCAGGGCGAAGGCGGTGCGTGAGGCATTCATGGGGGCACTCCAGGGAAATGAGGGACCTCCCGATTGCACGCCGCAAGCTGGTTGAATGACATCGGACGGGCGCGCCCTTTCGGGTCGGACGAGGCCTACAGCGGCTCACGAATCCGACAGGGGAGCGGGCGCGCTGGCGACTCTGAAGGTGTTGCGCCCCGCATGCTTGGCCTCGTAGAGCGCCTGGTCGGCCAGTTGCAGCAGGGCCGCCGGCGGCAGATCGGCACCGCCATGAAAACCCACGCCTATGCTGGTCGTGACCTCCAGGCGCCCACCGGCCAGCTCGAACGGGCGCTGCATCGCGGACACGATCTTGGCGGCAATGGCCTGGGCCTCGGCATCGCCGTGCAGGCCTTCGAGCAGCACCACGAATTCGTCGCCGGCCAGCCGGGCCACCGTGTCGCAGCCGCGCACCGCCTGCTTCAGCCGCTGCGCGAACTCGACCAGCACGGCGTCGCCGCTGGCATGGCCCAGCCGGTCGTTGATGCTTTTGAAGCGGTCGATGTCCAGGAACAGCAGGGCCAGCGGCTGGCGGCTGCGCTGCTGGCGCAGCACGGCATCGGCCAGCTTCTCGTCGAACAGGCGCCGGTTGGGCAAGCCGGTCAGGGTGTCGGTGCGGCTCAGCGCGAGCAGCTGGCGCTCGACCTTCTTCAGCGCGCTGACATCCATCGACACCGAGTGGAAGCCCATCACCTCGCCCTGCTGCGAGCGATCGGGCACATAGTGCTGCTGGAAGAAGTGCAGCTCGCCGTCCATCCAGGCATGGCTCTCGAAACTGACCGCCTCGCCGCCCAGCACCCGCTCGACATGGGCCCGCAACTGGGCCCAGCCCTCCTCGCCGCGCACCTCGATCAGCGTCTTGCCGATCAGCGCGGCCGGGCTGTAGCCGTAGAGCTCGGCGCAATGGCGGTTGGCAAAGACGATGCGGCCCTGGGCGTCGAACTGGCTGATCAGCGCCGGGATGCTGTCGGTCAGCAGGCGCACGCGCTGATCGGCCTCGCGCAGCGCCTGCTGCGAGGCCAGCACTTCGCGTTCGTGGGCACGGGCGGCGCTGATGTCGCGGGTGGTCAGGGCCACGCCGTCACCGACCGGCACGATCTGGTGCAACAGGGTCAGGCGCTCGCCCTCGGGGGTGACGGCCACCGACTCGGTCTCGGCCGGCTCCCGCCGGTCCATGACCTTGCAGAACAGCTCGAAGAAGCCGGGCTCCTGGTAGCTGCCCAGCACCTCGCCGCGCAGGCGGCCGACGATGCGGCCCTTGGGCCGGCGCAGCAGCCTGGCGCCGCGCTCATTGCAGTGCTCGAAGCGGAAGTCGGTGACCTGGCCCTGCGCGCCGCGCACGGCGCACAGTATCCAGAAGGCGTCCAGGCTGGCATCCGAGGCGGCCTCGAACTGCACCCGTGAGCGCTGCGCGGCCTGCTGGCTCTGGCGCACCCGGCCCGTCATCAGGTGCAGGCTGGCAAAGGCCAGCAGCAGCAGCCCGCTGCCCAGCGCAAACACCCAGAGCAGGCGCTCGCGACGCGACTCGTGGTCGGCGAACACCTCGGCCTCGGCCAGTCCGGTGACGACGACGAAGGGGTAGCCTTTGAGTGCCCGGTAGGCCAGCAGACGCGACACATGGTCCAGCGTGCTGCTGGTCTTGTAGGTGCCTGCAGGCGCGCTGGCGACCTGCGCCGCCAGAAACACGCTGCCCGCCGAGGCGCCGTGCCAGACGCGGTCGCCGGAGCGCCGCGCGCGCACCACCCAGTCACGGCCGACAAAGCTGATCAAGCCCTGCTCGCCCAGTTGCTCGCGGTTGTAGAAGTCGGTGAAGTAGCTGGGATCCGCCGTCACCAGCACCACGCCGGCAAAGCCTGCATCGGCCTTGGTCAGCCGTCGGCTCATCTGCAGCATCCAGGTCTGAGGTGAGGGTCCCGGCTCGGGCTTGGCGATCAGCAGGCCCTTGACCTGCCCCTGGGCGTGCAGAGTGAAGGCCTCGTGTGCCGCCCAGTCGCGCCGGAGCAGCACACCGCTGGAGGCGATCACCTTGCCGCCGGCGTCGGTGACGCAGATGCCGATCAGGCGGGGCTGGCCCAGCAGCGCCTCGTGCAGCAGTGCCTCCAGCTCGACGGGCTTGCTGCGGCCTGCGACCTCGAGGGCGACGAAGCGGGTGGTCTGATCCACCTGCTGCAGGGTGCCCAATATCTGTTCCTCGAAAGCCTGGGCGAGGCCGCGCACGCGGGTGAAGGCCTCGGACTCGACCAGCCGACGCTCGGCCGCCAGGGTGCTGAGCAGAAAGGTCCAGCCGGCCAGCACCACCAGCAGACCCAGCAGAGGCGTCACCCAACCCAGCCACAAGAGGCTGCGGTGCAGGCGCCGGATCTGATGAGCAGGCATGAGTCACCTTGGACATGAGTCTTGGTGCTCCTCCTCCGCGACGCCGGTGCACGTCAGGAGCGCCCTCAGCATAGGTCAAGTGGTGCCGGCTTCATACCCCCCGCCTGCATGCAAAAAAGGTGCTCAAGCCGTCAAGCACTTAACGCGCCCTGAACGATTGAAACAATTGGTACAAACCGGCGGCAAGTCAGGGGATGCAGTCGCCGGCCAGCATCACCGTAGCGATGGTTTTCCCTATGAAGCATGGACTCCGACGGGGGGTGTGGGCGGGTTCGACACCGGCGCCCGAGGCCCGTGTTTCGACCGCATTTCGGTGGGGGGTATCTTTTTGAGTATTTGCAACACGGCTCCGGGTTTTTACGATGCGACCCAGGTTGAAGTGGACAGCAGGCACGCGAAATCATCGCGAGGCGGTAGAGCTGCCCAACTGCCGCTATCAGGAGTGATGCAATGAACGAACAACTCGACTCGGTGTCTGAACTGTCCGCCAGCCAGGGCACTCCCATGGGCCAGCGCATCAGCTGGGCGCAGTACCAGCACGGTCTGCAGGCGCCGCAGATGCACAGTGCCAAGGTGGGCGTGTCGGCCTCGGCGTTCTTGCGGCAGGCGGATCTGTATGAGGAGATCCAGCGCGCGCTGCTGCAGGTCTTCTCCGAAACGCTGGCCCGTGTGGCCCAGCCCGAGACCCTGGATGCGATGCTGGTCCAGACCCTGCGCAACCAGGCCGCCCTGCAGGGCGATCAACTGCCGTCAGCCACGCCGTTGCCAAGCCCTGCGCAAACGGTTGCGCCCCCGCCGCAACCGACCGATGCGCTGGAGTCGCTGAGCCCGCGCGAGCTGGAGGTGCTGCAGCGGCTGGCGGCCGGCGAGAGCAACAAGCTGATCGCCCGCGCCTTTGACCTGAGCCCGCACACGGTCAAGCGCCATGTGGCGAATATCCTCAACAAGCTCGGCGCGAGTTCGCGCGGCCAGGCCGCTGCCTGGCTGCGGGCCCGGCCTTGAGCCGCAGCGGGCCACGACGATGCATACGCTGTCGCCCGAGCGCATTCTTCAGCTGGGGCAGGGCCTTTACGCGGCCCAGACCCTGGTCACGGCGATCGAGCTGGGCCTGTTCACCGAGCTGGGCAAGGGCCCGCGCTCTGCCCGGCAGCTGCGACGGGCGCTGGGCCTGAGCGGCCGCGCCACCCCCGACCTGCCCGACGCCCTGGTGGCCCTGGGCCTGCTGGAGCGCGAGGGCGATGACGGCGACGCGGTCTATCTCAACACCCGGGAGAGCAGCCGCTTTCTCGATAGCCACAGCGCCGCCTACATCGGCCAGGACCTGGCCCGGGCCCACGGACGTGGGCAGGCCCTTTGGGTCCGGCTGGGCGAGGCCTTGCGCACCGGCCGGGCCCAGAGTGGAGGCGAGGCCGCCGGTCCCACCGGCCTGGCTCTGTGCTGGGATGATCCGGCGCCGCTGGCCGAGGCCTTGGGCGAGCGGCTGGACTTTGCCGCGCTGCGGCGGGTGGTCCACCTGGGCGGCGGCAGGGCGGGCCTGAGCCTGCAACTTGCCACCCAGCATCCGGGCCTGACCTGCTGCAGCCTGGACCTGCCCGCACCGACCGAGGCGGCCCGCGCGCGCATCGCTACCAGCGGTCTGTGCGAGCGGGTCAGCGCGCTACCGCTGGACCTGTCCGCGCCGGACTGGCCGTCGGCGGAGCTGCTTATCGTCAGCCTGCTGCATGCCTGCACGCTGGCGCAGAAGCAGGCGCTGCTGAAACGCGCTCGAGCCAGCCTGCCCGCCACGGGCGCCCTGCTGGTGCTGGATCGTCTGATCGATGACGAACGCCGGCGCGATGCCGCCGGTCTGCTGGCCTCGCTCAATCTGCTGCTCGAGCTCGGCGACGCCGTTGCCTTCAGCGCCGCCGATTGCAAGGGCTGGTGCCTGGAGGCTGGCTTCTCCCGGGCCGAAACCCTGCTGCCGACCAGCCCCTGGCTGGCGGGTCTCGGGGCCGTGCTGGCACACCCGTAGCACGGCGAGCCGTGGCCGGCGGCAGGCTCCGCCGGGCCTGAGCCCTCCCTATAATCGGCGTCGATTTCGGCCGTCAGTCCGGTCGCGAACTTGGCTGATGCCATGAGGAGAGCCATGCCTGTTGACTCAGCAAGCCGACACATACCGCGCATGCGAGCGCGCTCCCTGAGTCGGCGCGACCTGGTCGAGTGCATGGCCCTGCTGCCGCCATGGCTGGATCTGGAGCCGGGCTTGCGTCAGGCCCTGCCGGCGCCGTGCCGGTTTTCGGCAGCGCAGCGCCGTCTGCTGTGGTTGAGCCTGTTCGATGACAGCGACGACTATCTGATGCAGGCGCTGGAGGTCTCGGTGCATGGCATGAAGAAGCTGTGGCGTGGCATTGACGAACGCATCGAGGACGTGGCGCCCGAATTCTTCGGCGAGGCCGGCGCCAGCGACGATGGCAAGCGCGGCCCTGCAAGGCGCCGTCAAGTGCTGGCCTATGTGCGCCAGCGTCCCGAAGAGCTGCGGCCCTGGGCGGACGGCTGACAATGACGACGCCCCCACCGTCCGGCCGCGTGCCACGCCTGCGCTACCGACCGACGACACGGCAGGACCTGGACGAATGCCTGGCCCATCTGCGGCCGTCCTGGCTGGGCCTCGATGCGGTGCTGGCCGATGCGCTGCCGGGGTTGTGGCGGCGCATGGTGGGCGAGGCGGGCATCACCTCGACCGTGATGGAGGACCTGGCCCTGCCGCCGGGTCAGCGCATCCAGGGCTGGGGTTGCGGCATTGCGCTGTCGAGCGCCCGGGTGCGTGACCTGGAGCTCGACACGGCGCCCCAGGCCTTCATGGCACGCCAGATCTATGTCCGGCTGATGCGCGGCGACTGGGCGCTGATGAATGACCGCGAGCTGGGCCAGGCCAATGCCCAGGGCGAGTTCTGCTTTTTCAATCTGCACTACTCGCAGCGCCACAATGACCTGGACGATCCCTATGTGCACAGCGTGCTCAATATCGCCAACGAGGCCTTTCGCGCCGCCGTCGGCGGCTACAACACCCAGGCCATGTATTTCGAGACCAGCGTGCAGGGCGGGCCGGTGATGCTGGCTGCGGGCTTTCGGCCCCGGCCCTTTGTCGATGCCGAGCGCCTTGTCGGCCTGCCGGCCGAGTGCTGCCCTATGCTGTTCGCGATGAGCCGTACCGATGCGCGCGCCAGTCTGCCTGGCACCTCGGTGCGCCACGTGTTCGAGCACCATCCGCCGCTGTTCCGCTTCTCGGCCGCACAGCGCCGGCTGCTCTGGCTGGCCCTGTTCGATGACAGCGACGAGCACCTGATGCCGGCGCTGGAGGTCTCGGTGCATGGCCTGAAAAAGCTGTGGCGCGGCATCTACGAGCGTATCGCCGACCATGCGCCCGACTTCTTCGGCGATGCCGCCGTCCCCGAGGATGAGGGCAAGCGCGGGCCCGAGAAGCGCCGTCAGGTGCTGGCCTATGTGCGCCAGCGGCCCGAAGAGCTGCGGCCCTGGGTGGACGGCTGACGATGACGACCCTAGCCCCTCGCCGCGTGCCGCGCCTGCGCTACCGCCCGACGGCAGCGCAGGACCTGGACGAGTGCTTCGAGCTGATGCCGGCCTGGCTGGGGCTGGACGCGGCGCTGAGCGCGGCGCTGCGCCGGCTCTGGATCGGTCTGGTGGACCAGCCCTCGGTGCTGACCGGGGTGATGGAAGACACCGCCTTGCCGCCGGGCCAGCGCATTCAGGCCTGGGGCGTGACGATGGCGCTGCCGCCCGAGCAGGTGCAGGCCTTGGCGCTGGACCAGCATCCGCTGGCCCATGTGACGCGGCGCATCTACGCCAGCCTGCTCGACGGCAGCTTTGTGCCTATGAGCGATCGCGAGATCGGCCTGCTCAATGCGCGCGGCGAGCTGGTGCTGATGATCATGCACTTCTCGCAGCGCCAGAACGATTTGAGCGATCCCTATGTCAGCAGCGTGATCGCCATTGCCAACGACACCTTCCGGGCCTTTCATGACGGCTACCAGCTGCGCGCCTTCTTCTACGAAACCAGTGCCGAGGTCGAGCCGATTGCGGCCGCCTCCGGTTTTCTGGCGCGCCGCTATGCCGATCAGTCCGCGCTGCAGGCCCTGCCGCCGGCGGTTCGCCCGAGCCTGATGGGCTTGACCCGTGACGAAGCCCGCACGCGCCTGCCCGGCGTGCCGGCACGCAACACCTTCGAGCACCAGCCGCCGATGTTCCGCTTCTCGGCCTCGCAGCGCCGGCTGCTGTGGTTGAGCCTGTTCGACGACAGCGACGAATCGCTGATGCAGGCCCTGGACGTCTCCACCCATGGCTTGAAGAAGCTGTGGCGCGGCATCTACGAGCGCATCGAGAACGTGGCGCCCGAATTTTTCGGCGAGGCGGCCGGCGACAACGAGGGCAAGCGCGGCCCCGAGAAGCGCCGCCAGGTGCTGGCCTATGTGCGCCAGCGGCCTGAGGAGCTGCGACCCTGGGCCGAGGCTTGAGCCCGGGCTTGCGATGAGTCTGCACCGCCCCATTCCCCGCCTGCGCCACCGGCCCGCCGAACGGGCCGATGTGGCCGAGCTGATGCCGCTGCTGCCCGGCTGGCTGGGCCTGGACGAGGCCACGCGCCAGGCCATGCCGGCGCTGTGGGAGCGCCTGGTCGATGAACCCTCGGTGATGGCCAGCGTCACCGAAGACCTGGCCCGGCCGCCCGGCGAGCGCGTGCAGTCCTGGGGCGTGGGCATGGCGCTGCCAGTGGCGCTGGCACAGCGCTGGGCGCTGGACGGACAGCCCGAGCCGGGCATCGCCCGCCGCGCCTATGCCGCGCTGCTCGACGGCAGCTGGGCGCCTATGAGCGAGCGCGAGATCGGCCAGGACAGCGCGCGTGGCGAGCTGCGCCTGCTGGCCATGCACTTCGACATGCGCAGCCGGGACCTCGGCGACCCCTATGTGCAAAGCCTGATGATCATGGGTGCGGAGAGCTTTCGCAGCGGCTTCTCGGGCTACAACACGCGCGCCATGTACTTCGAGAACCATGTCTCGGCCGACGCCTGGATGACGGTGACCGGCTTCCAGCGGCGCGCCTACGCCGCTGCAGCGGATGGCCTGTCATGGCCCGGCGGTGAGCCGCTGCTGTATTTCCGCATCAGCCGCGAGGAGGCGCTGGCCTCGGTGCCCGGCACCACGGTGCGCCATATCTTCGACCATCAGCCGCCGCTGTTCCGTCTCTCGCCCAGCCAGCGCCTGCTGCTGTGGCGCTCGCTGTTCGAAGACAACGACGAGGCCTTGATGCAGAGGCTCAAGGTCTCGACCCATGGCTTGAAGAAGCTGTGGCGCGGCATCTATCAGCGCGTGGAGGACGTGGCACCCGAGTTCTTCGGCGACAGCGGCGGCGCCGACGAGGGCAAGCGCGGCCCCGAGAAGCGCCGCCAGGTGCTGGCCTATGTGCGTCAGCGGCTCGAGGAAGTGCGGCCCTGGGTTTGAGCATGGCCCGTCGTGGGCGGGCGCGGTGGCTCCTTTGGCGGATGCCGCCGCAGCGGCCCTTGGAGACACTGGCCTGCCCTGCCAACACCCTCTTCGAGACCGCCATGAACCATACCCAATCCGCTGTCCGCGCCGACCTCTACGCCCCCATCCACAAGGCCCTGCGCAGCCAGATGTGCCACACGCTGTGCCGCGTCGGCGACATGGACGTGCATGACCCCGCCGACCTGCAGGCCGGTCTGACGCAGCTTGACGAGCTGCTGCACGACTGCCTGAGCCACCTGAAGCACGAGAACGACTTCGTCCATGCCGCCATCAACGCCCGCCAGCCTGGCGGTGCCCACCGCACCGCCGGTGAGCATCTGGAGCATGAGCAGAGCATTGCCGCACTGCAGGCCGAGGCCCAGGGCCTGCGCGAGGCAGCGCCCGAGCGCCGCGCGTCGCTGGCCCTGCGCCTGTACCGCCATCTGTCGCTGTTCGTGGCCGAGAACTTCCAGCACATGCATATCGAGGAAACGGCCAACAACACGGCGCTGTGGCAGCACTACAGCGATGCCGAGCTGTTCGAGATCCACCACGCGCTGGTGTCCAGCATTCCGCCGACGGAGATGATGCAGACGCTGCGCTGGATGCTGCCTGCGCTGAGCCCGCAGGAGCGCGCCGGCATGCTCGGTGACATGCAGCAGGGCATGCCGCCCGAGGCCTTCCGTGCCGTGCTCGACATGCTGCGCCCGCGGCTGAACGACGGCGCCTGGCGCAAGCTGGCCGGCGCCTTGGGTCTGCCCGCGCAACAGCGCGCGGCGCACTTCGTCTGAGGAGCATCAGCATGAATCGATGGTTGAAGCGCGGCGCGTTGGCGCTGGCCGTTCTGATGGGCGCAGTCGCCGCGGCCCTGTTGGCGGCCCAACCGTTGGCCGAGCGCCGCATGCAGCGCGTGCTGGACGTCAAGGTGCAGCCGCTGGCCTACCGCGATGACGGCCCTGCAGTCGAGCGCGGCCGCTATCTGTTCAATTCACGCGGCTGTGCCGAATGCCATGGCGCCAATGGCGCCGGCCGGACCTTTGTCGAGGCCCCCGACGGCCTGAAGCTGAAGGCGCCCAATATCAGCCCCGGCCCGGGCAATGTGGTGGCCGGCTACAAACCCGAGGACTGGGTGCGCACCCTGCGCCACGGCGTCAAACCTGATGGCCGGCCCGCCCTGATCATGCCCAGCGAGGACTATGCCCGCTTCACCGACACCGATCTGGCCGCCCTGGTCGCCTATGTGCGCCAGCTGCCACCGGTGGCCGGCGAGGCGGCTGTCATCAAGCTGCCCCTGGTGCCCAAGGCCCTGTACGCGGCCGGTCTGATCCCCGACGCCTACGAGAAGATCGACCACAGCCTGCCACCCCCGCAACCGGTGGCCGAGTCGGTGACCCTGGCCCATGGCGCCTATGTGGCCGGCATGTGCATAGGCTGCCACGGCGCGCATCTGTCCGGTGGCAAGATCCCGGGCGGCCCGCCGGACTGGCCTGAAGCCGCCAACCTGACCCCAGGTGCCGGCACGGTGATGACGCGCTACGCCACCGCCCAGCAGTTCACGCAAATGCTGCGCACGGCCAGGCGCCCCGACGGCTCGGCCGTCAGTCCGGTGATGCCGTTTGGCGCGCTGAAGGAGTTGAACGATACCGATGCGGCGGCCTTGCATCTGTACCTGCAAAGCCTGGCGCCTTTGCCCGCGGGTGGGCGCTGAAGTCAGGCGATCAGCTTGGGCACCGAAGACGCCAGCAGCGCCGCCCCCGAGGCGGTCAGCAGGCTCAGCACGATCTGGCGAAAGCGGGCCTCGCTGATGCCGATGTAGACGCGGGTGCCGATCAGCGTCGGCACCAGCATGGCCGGCGCCACCACGCCGAACAGGGGCAGCATCTCGCGTGTGACCATGCCCTTGCCAACATAGGTGGCCATGGTCAGCGCCAGGGCGCCGAGGTTGAAGTTCTGGATGATGGCGCGCTGGGCGTCCTTGTCCATGCCGCGCAAGGTGCACCACAGCGTCGGTATCGCTCCGGTGAAGCCGCCCAGCCCTCCCATCACGCCGCCGATGGCGCCGACCAGGCCATCGGCGATGCGGCCGCCGAAGCTGAGCCGCGGCAGCTGCTTGGCCACCAGCATCAGCGGGCACCAGATCACCAGCAGCGCGCCCAGCCCGGCCTTGAAGACCTGGGCATTGACCTGGGGCAGCAGGGCCGTGCCCAGCGGCACGCCGACCAGACCGCCGAGCAGGAAAGGCAGCAGGCGCCGCCAGTCGAAGCCGCGCCGCACGGTGATGGCCGCCAGCAACTGGCCGGTCAGGCCGCCGAACACCGCCATCACCGCGGCCAGGCGCGGGTCGACCGTCCAGGCCCAGAACGACATCGACACCATGCCGAAGGCAAAGCCCGACAGGCCCTGGACGAAACCGGCCACGGCCGCGCCGACGGCCAGCATCACCAGCAGCTGATCCATCAGCCTTTGTGGCCGAGCAGGCGCGCCGGCAGGAACAGCATGGCACGCAGCAGGGCGAACAAGGCCTCGAACGTGATGCCGATCAGCCGGAACGGCAGCGACAGCAGCCAGAACAGCGGCCACAGCACAAGCGCCAGCAGGGCCAGCGGCCAGCACAGCACGAACAGCAGGCACCAGAAGACCAACGTGAAGAGCGAACTCATGGGATGCCCCCGGGAACGGAGTGCCGATTGTTGCACCGACGCTGTCGCTTCGGCCAGTGCTTGACGGTCGCGCTCCTCATCCTAGGTGTTGCGGTTGCCGGTGCCCCCTCCGATACTCGCGAGCGTGCCCGGCCAGGGCATGCGCAGGGAGAACAGCAATGAACCGAATACCGGCCCGGGTCTGGGCCTGTCTGTTGTGGATCTCGATCGCCCTGTTGGGCGGCTGTGCCAGCAGCGACGGGGGCAAGAGCGATTTCGCCAGCTGTGTGGACATGGTGGCCGGCGGCTTGCGGCCGGTGGCGGCCGAGCGCGACCAGCGCTTCCAGGGCAAGGTCGGCGAGGACGTGGCGCGCTGCCGCGGCGGCGACAAGCCGCTGGCCTTCCGCGGCACGCCCTATGTCGACTGGGCCAACTACTGGGCCACCGCCGATGCCTCCAGCCTGGCGCCGGGCACCAGCGCGGTGGGGCTGCACCTGTCGCGCAACGGCCGCGGCATCGATGGCGCGCTGATGGACCTGGAGTACCAGCGCATCGAGCTGGTCAAGTTCAATCTGTTCGACAACGCCGGCAGTTATGCCGACTACGCCCTGGGCCGCGATGGCGTGCCCGGCCAGGCGCTGAAGGTCTGGCCGGCGATGCGCCTGCCCAGCACCTCGCCGGACTATGCCGCCGTGGGCGGTGCCGGCCAGCAGCTGTGCCAGGGCGAGCTGATACGCGGGCGCACCGTCAGCGGCATCTGCAATGACCTGCGCAATCCGCTGATGGGCTCCAGCGGCACGCCGTTTGCGCGCAATGCGCAGTTCGAGGCCACCTTCCCGGACCTGGGCAAGAACGAGCTGGCGCGCAACCGCCATGGCGACCGGCTGGGCCTGCTCAAGCCCGATCCGCAAGTCATCAGCCGCAAGCTGTTCACGCGTCAGCAGAGCAGCCCCGACAAGTGCCGCGAGGGCCAGGGCTTGCCCGGTGACGACGCCAGCGCGCAGTGCGACTATCAGAAGGCGCCCTTCTTCAATGTGCTGGCCGCGTTCTGGATCCAGTTCATGACCCATGACTGGTTCACCCATCTGGACGAGGGCCATAACGCCGCCGAGCAGATGCCGGTGGGCTGCGCCATCGACAGCCAGGGCCAGCCGCTGAGCGCCGCCGAGATCGCGCGCCTGGGCTGCCGCCCGGGCGATCGCATCGACAAGAGCCTGGTCGCGCAGAGCGGTGATCCGGCCAGCGTGATGGTGGATGGCAAGCCGCAGCTGACCCGTGCCTACAAGACCATGGCCAACAACAACACGGCCTGGTGGGATGCCTCCCAGATCTACGGCTATGACGCCCGCTCGCGCCAGCGCGTCAAGCGCGATCCGCGCGATGCCGCCAGGCTGTTGCTGGCACCCGGCTCGCGGGCCGGGGCGGGGGAGCAGCAGGGCTATCTGCCGGTGTTTGCGGCCGGTGACCCGATCGCACCGCAATGGGCCGGCCAGGAGGCGACCGCCTTCCCGGACAACTGGACCATAGGCATGAGCTTCTATCACAACCTGTTTGCGCGCGAGCACAACAGCTTTGTGAGTGCTTTCCGCGCCCAGGCGGCGCTGACGCCGCGTGCCGATTCGGGCCTGCGCAATCCGGCCCGGCCGACCGAGCCGATTGCCTACGCCGACGTCACACTGGACGAGCTGTTCGAGGCTGCACGACTGGTGGTGGCGGCAATGATTGCCAAGATCCACACCATCGAATGGACGCCCCAGCTGCTCTACGACGAGCCGCTGTACCTGGGCATGAATTCGAACTGGAACGGCCTGTTCGCCGATTCCAAGCTGGTGGCCGAGGCGCTGGAGCGCATTGTCGTCAACAACTTCGGCAAATCCGAAGACGCCAAGAAGGCCACCCAGTGGTACTCGGTGTTCGCCTCGGGCCCGGGCATCTTCGGCCTGGGCAACCACATCGCGCCCGACAACGCCGAAATGGCCAAGACGGCGCCGAATCCCGGCGATATGTGGAGCCTGAGCAATCTGCAGCATGTCAATGGCGGCACCAATCACTTCGGCTCGCCGTTCAACTTCCCCGAAGAGTTCGTCAGCGTCTATCGCCTGCATGCCCTGGTGCCGGACCTGATCGAGTACCGCGAGTGGGACGCCAACCCCAACCAGGTGCGCGCCAAGGTGCCGGTGGCGGGCACCTTCCGCGGCAAGGCCACGCAGGCCATGCAGGGCAGGGGCGTGGCCAACTGGGCCCTGTCCATGGGGCGCCAGCGCCTGGGTCTGCTGACGCTGAACAACCTGCCGCAGTTCCTGCAGAACCTGGACCTGCCGCGGCTGCAGAGCCCGACCAACAAGATCGATGTGGCAGCGCTGGACCTGATACGCGACCGCGAGCGCGGTGTGCCCCGCTTCAACGAGTTCCGCCGCCAGTACGGCCTGCGCCAGCTGACCCGCTTCGACGATTTCATCGACGCCCATCTGGCCGCGGGCTCGCTGGCGCGGCTGCAGCAGGAGCGTGCGGTGGCGACGCTGCGCGAGGTCTACGGCCAGCACCGCTGTGACGCCAGCAAGATCATCACCGCGGCGCAGCGCAATCCGGACGGTTCGCCGATCAACGACTGCCTGGGCCAGCCTGACGGCAGCCTGGTCGACAATATCGAGGACGTGGACACGGTGGTGGGCTGGTTGTCCGAGTACACCCGGCCGCACGGCTTTGCAATCTCGGAGACGCAGTTCCAGGTCTTCATCCTGAATGCCTCGCGCCGGTTGTTCAGCGACCGCTTCTTCACCTCCAGCTTCCGGCCCGAGTTCTACACCAGCCTCGGCGTGCGCTGGGTCACTGACAACGGCCCGACCGGCGCGCAGATCGAGAAGGGCCGGCCCAACGGCCACCAGGTGCCGGTGTCGCCGCTGAAGCGCGTGCTGTTGCGTGCGATGCCCGAGTTGCAGGCTGAGCTGGACTCCGTGGTCAATGCCTTCGACCCCTGGGCGCGAGACCGTGGCGGCTATTACTCGCTGGAGTGGACGCCACGGCCCGGGGCGGAAGCTGATCCGGCGTTCAAGCCTTGAGCTGAACGACCACCTCGTCCTGGTGGTTGGCAATGTGCATGCTGTGGGCGGCGGCAAAGTCGGCCTTGCTCAAGGCGCCATAGGCAAAGTGCGGTTTCAGCGGGCCGGTGTGGGCCTCAAAGCCGTTGATGGCCCGACGCAGCCGTTCGGCACCGATCTTCCAGTCGCCCTGCATGGGCAATGGCGGCGCACCGGGAATCGGCTCGTCGAGCCGGTGGCTCATCTTGCCGCGCCACTTGAAGACGGCAAAGGCCGCAGCACCGGCAGTGTGCTGAAACAGCGCGCTGTTGGGCTGCGGATAGCCGTGCAGGCTCATCTCGATGCTTTGGGCCAGATGGTCCAGCACGGCGCCCAGCGGCCAGGTGCCGGTGGTCCTGGCGCTGACGGCATTTTCCAGGCCGCTCAGCCATAGCAGGGCCTGGTCCAGGGTTTGCACCTTGGGGGTGTCGGCGCGGATCCAGCCGGGCAGCAGCAGGGCTGGGCTGGCGAGAAAGTGGCGGCGTTTCATGGTCAGGGGTCCTTGCTCTTCAGGCGGTGGCACGCTTGGGCCGGATATCGGCCTGGGGCTGTTGCACCTCGACCCGGTTGCGGCCCGCCGCCTTGGCGCGGTAGAGCGCGCGGTCGGCCTGGCGCAGCACCGCCTCGGCGGCATCGACACCGGGCCGGGCCTCGTCCGGCGAGGTGGCGGCCACGCCCAGGCTGACGGTCAGCGTCAGCTGCTCGCCCTCCCAGGGCAGGCTCATCGCGGCGATGCGGGCGCGCAGGCGCTCGGCCACCAGCAGTGCGCCGTCCAGATCGCACTGCGGCAGCACCAGACAGAACTCCTCACCGCCCATGCGTGCGGCGTGGTCGATCTCGCGCGACACGGCGCGCAACTCCTCGGCCAGACCGGCCAGCGCGAAGTCGCCGGCGGCATGGCCGAAGCTGTCGTTGAGCTGCTTGAAGTAGTCGATGTCCAGCATGATCACGGCAAAACCCGCTTGAGTGCGCAGCATGCGGCGCGACTCCAGCTCCAGCCGCTGCTGCAGGGCTCGCCGGTTCAGCAGGCCGGTCAGGCTGTCGTGCAGGGACAGGCGCTGCAGCTGGCTGAGGATGCGCGAGACGACCAGATAGGACAGGCTCAGATTCGTCACCAGTCCCATCATCAAGAAACCCAGCACCAGGGCCTCGTTGAAGGCGCCGGCCACATTGACCGGTTGGCCGACGATGTCGGGACGCAGCATGCCGCCGATGAAACGGGTGCAGAAGGCCACACCCATCAACGCAAAGGGCAGGCTCATGCCGGCCGCACGCCCGATACCGAACTCCTGGCGCAGCGAAAAGAACAGCGTCTGGGCGGTGCGCAGCAGCGTCCAGGCCACGGCGCCCGAGGTGGCCAGCACCAGCCCGGTGGCGAGGTGGCCGTCGGCGGCGGCGATCCAGGCCATCACCAGGCCCGTGCCCAGCAGCAGGCCCAGCAATTCCCAGGGCGGTGAGTGGGCCCGGGTGAAGATCTGCACCCCGCGCTGTATCAGCGCCATGCCCAGCACGGTGAGCCAGTCGGCCAGCGGATAGCCCAGCCAATCGGGCACCTGGCCGCGAGCGGCGATCAGGCCCAGGCCCAGCGCGGTGGCCAGGGTCGCCACCGACCAGTACATGCTGGCCCTGCGAGCCAGATTCAGGCCGATGCCGGCGGCAAACCATCCCAGGGCAAAAATGCCCTGCTGCACCATGACAAAGGCGAGGGTGGTGGTGATCGAATGCATGCGTGGTCGGCGTGCCTGCTTTTTTGGGATCCCATGCCGAAACGGTGGCTATCTTCGCACGCGGCATCTGCCAAAGTGAGAGCATCCTGCCGAGAAGGGCCAAGCCTATCATTTTGAGCAGTTGCCCCGGTTCGCGGCTGGTGACCGGGTTGGCAGGGGGGGCCTGCCGCGCGCTAACATGCGTCGAGCAAACTCGGGGAGCAGGGCATGAAATGGGAAGGCAATCGCCAGAGCGACAACGTCGAGGATATGCGGGATGGCGAAGGGTCGGGCGGCGGTTCGGCCGGCGGCGGCTTCAGTGTCGGCGGGCGAGGGCTGGGCGTGGGCGGCATCGTCGTGGCCCTGCTGGCCAGCTGGATGTTCGGCATCAATCCGCTGACGGTGCTGAATCTGCTGGGTGGCGTCGAGGGCGGTGTCACGACCCAGTCCGGGCAGTCTGCGCAGGTGCCGAGGCCGGCGCCGCGAGCCAGCGCCAACGACACCATGACCCAGTTCGTGCGCACCGTGCTGGCCGATACCGAAGACGTCTGGCGCGAACAATTCCGCCTCGCCGGCGGCACCTACCGCGACCCCAAGCTGGCGCTGTTCCGTGGCAGCGTACCTACCGCCTGTGGTCAGGGCCAGTCGGCGATGGGGCCGTTCTACTGCCCGGGCGACCAGAAGGTCTACATCGACCTGGGCTTTTACGAGGTCATGAAAACCCGGCTGGGTGCGCCCGGCGACTTTGCCCAGGCCTATGTGATCGCCCACGAGGTCGGCCACCATGTGCAGAACCTGATGGGCATCTCGGGCAAGGTCGACGCGATGCGCGGCCGCGTCAGCCAGGCCAAGCAGAACGCCCTGAGCGTACGGCTGGAGCTGCAGGCCGACTGCTTTGCCGGCGTCTGGGCCTTTCACGCCCAGGCGGCGCGGCAGATTCTGGAGCAGGGCGATGTCGAGGAGGCGCTGAACGCCGCCACCCAGATCGGTGACGACACCTTGCAGCGCAAATCCCAGGGCACGGTGGTGCCCGAGAGCTTCACCCACGGCAGCAGTGCCCAGCGCGTGGCCTGGTTCACCCAGGGACTCAAGACGGGGCAGATTGCCCAGTGCAATACGTTTGAAGCTAAGCAGCTCTAGCTGAGGCCCGCCGCATCTGCTGGTCGGAGCTGAAGCCTGCCTCCAGCGCCGCCCGGGTGACCGAGGCGCCGTGGGCCAGCGCCTGGCGTGCATGCTCCAACCGTATGTTCTGCAGATAGCGCAGCGGCGTGACCTGGGCATGGGTGGCGAACAGCCGGCTCAGATGGCGTGGCGTGACGGCCCCCTGGGCGGCCATGCGTTGCAGCGACCAGTCCTCGGCCGGTTGACGGCTGATGGCGTCCTGCACCCTGTGCAGGGCCGGATGCAGATGGTTGCGGTGCTGCAGCAGTGGCGACAGCTCGGGGTCGCGCGGGCCACGGCGCAGATAGACCACCATGTCCTGGGCCACCGCGGCGGTGATGTCCTCGCCGCATTCCCCGGCGATCAGGTGCAGGGCCAGATCGATGCCGGCGGTGACGCCTGCGCTGCTGGCCACCGGCCCGTCGATCACGAACACGCGGTTGTTGACGACCTCGGCCGCCGGGGCCAGGTCTTGCAGGGTGGCCAGCATCTCGTGATGGGTGGTGCATCGGCGCCGCGTCAGGAGGCCGGCATCGGCCGCGAGCAGGGCGCCGGCACAGACGCTGATCAGGCGATGGGGCGAATCGGCCTCGAGCAGCCGGGGTGCGACCTGCTGGCTCAGCCAGTGCCGCACCACCTGCCAGTCCGGGCTGGCCAGCCTGCGCCGGTGCTCGCTGAGCTGGCCGGGCTGTCCCAGCAGCACCGTCCAGCTGGTGGCGGGCAACTGCCCGGGCAATGCTTCCAGCCCGCTCAGCATCAGGCCCACCGATGAGAGGGCCTGCGGCGCCGGACTCAGGTAGCGCAGCCTGAAGGCGGCCCGCCTGCCGCGCTGTTCCAGGTGCCGATTGGCCAGGCGAAAGGCCTCGGCCGGGCCGGCCAGGTCCAGCAGCAGGCTGTCGGGCAGCACGAGAAACAGCAGATCAATCATGGTAGCGTTATTCTGCTTCAGGCCGGATTCAAGCTGCAGCACGCTCCAGCGCCTGCTCGACCGTGCAGATCGTCGCGAAGCGGCCGCTCAACACCGTCTCGGTGCGGGCCTTGATCTGTGCTGCCGTCAGCGGCTGGCCATCGGGTTGCACCATGTCGAAGGTCAGCGTTGCCTCAGTCACATAGTCCACCTCCCAGCCCGCGTCGCTGGCGTGGCGGGTGGTGGTCTCGCAGCACTGCTCGGTGCGTATGCCGGCGATTACCAGGCGGGTGATGCCCTGCTGGTGCAGCCAGATGCTCAGGCCGGTGCCGACCAGGGCGCTGTGACGGTGTTTCGCTATCTCCAGCGCCGGGGTGAAATCGACCAGGCCGTCCAGCGGACGCACAAAGCCCGACTCCAGCGAGAAGGCATTACCGGCCGGCAGCGGGTCCACATGCATCACGCGCACGATGGGCAGGCCGCGGGCCGCGAAGCCCTTGACCAGCGCATTGCTGCGTTCCAGGAAGGCGGGGACGTCGGTGGGCGACCAGTAGGGGCGCTGGGCGAAGGATTGCTGAACGTCGATCAGGACAAGGGCGGTGCGCATGTTGGGCTCCTGTTGAGAGAAGCCTCCATCATGGGCAATCAGGCCGCCCTGGTCGCCTCGGCCAGGGACAGCTTGCAGGCAAATCCGGACATGGCCGGATTTGCCGCCATCAGTGCCGTATTTCCAGCAGCTCGACCTCGAACACCAGCGTTGCATTGGCCGGAATCACGCCGCCAACGGCACGCGGGCCGTAGGCGATGTTGGGCGGGCAGGTCAGCTTGGCCTTGCCACCGACCTTGATGCGCTGCACGCCTTCGGTCCAGCACTTGATGACGCGGTTCAGCGGAAAGCTCGCCGGCTCGCCGCGCTTGTAGGAGCTGTCGAACTCGGTGCCATCGGGCAGCGTGCCGCGGTAATGCACCTTGACGTTGTCGGTGGCCAGCGGGCTGGCGCCCGTGCCCTCGCGCAAGGAACGATAGACCATGCCGGTCTCGCTGACCACGGCGCCGGGCTCCTTGGCCGCCGCCGCGGCGGCCGCGGACGGTGGGGTGGCCGCCGGTGCGCTGGCCTGAGCCCAGCTGCCGGTGGTGAAAAGGCCCAGCAGGGCCATGATGCAGAGCTGCTTGTTCATCGGGAGATCAGCTTTCTTCGCTGGCAATGCCGCGATAGATGGTGGCGCCCAGCACCGCGCCAACGATGGGGGCAACCCAGAACAGCCACAGCTGCTCGACGGCCCAGCCGCCGACGAACACCGCCACGCCGGTGCTGCGCGCCGGATTGACCGAGGTGTTGGTGACCGGGATGCTGATCAGGTGGATCAGGGTCAGGGCCAGGCCGATGGCGATCGGTGCAAAGCCGGCCGGTGCGCGCTTGTCGGTGGCGCCCATGATGATGATCAGGAAGAAGGCCGTCATCACGATCTCGCAGACCAGGGCTGCGACCATCGAATAGCCGCCGGGCGAATGCGCGCCGAAACCGTTGGAGGCGAAACCGGCCGAGACGTCAAAGCCGGCCTTGCCGCTGGCGATGGCGTACAGCACGGCACCGGCAACAACTGCCCCCGCCACCTGGGCGACGATATAGGGCAGCAGCTTGGCGGCCGGGAAACGGCCACCGGCCCACAGACCGATGGAGACGGCCGGGTTCAGGTGGCAGCCCGAGATATGGCCGATGGCAAAGGCCATTGTCAGCACCGTCAGGCCGAAGGCCAGCGACACCCCATGCAGGCCTATGCCCACGCCCGGAAAGGCGGCCGCCAGCACGGCACTGCCGCAGCCACCCAGCACCAACCAGAACGTGCCCAGAAATTCCGCGCCGTATTGTTTCATTTTTCCCTCACCCATAACGTGGTTTTGAAGTGGGCGAGTCTAACCAAGGGCCGTGGCCATCATCAAGCGCCGGCCTTGGGATAAAGAATCATCTGCGTGCAGCGGAACAGCGCGATCGTCTTGCCCTTGTGGCTGACGACGGCGTCCCAGACCTGGGTGGTCCGGCCGATGTGTGCGGCGGTGGCCACGCAGTCGATCTGGCCGTCCAGCGCCGTGCCCAGATGGTTGGACTTCAGCTCGATGGTGGTGAAGCCGCTGGCCCCCTCGGGCAGGCTGGCGATGCAACCATAGCCCGAGGCGGTGTCGGCCAGGGTGACGACGCTGCCGGCATGCAGATAGCCGTTGGGCGCCATCAGGTGCTGTTTGACGTCCAGCGTGGCGCTGACGCGGCCCGGCTGCACGTCGGTGATGACAATGCCCAGATGGCCGGGCAGGGCCTGGGCGCCGCGCTGATTGAAATGCTCGGGGGTGGGCATGGTGGGCTCCGAAGTGAATATGGCCTGCGCATTGTCAGGCCGTCTTGTAGGACAACGCGCACAAGGGATAGCGCCGGCCGCTGATGTTCCGGTCCGTGGCGGGGCGGTATCGTCGTCGCAAGCGACACGTCACCCCACAAGTCAGGACACCCCGAGATGAAAAGCCTTTCCCACCCCCGTTTTTCTCCCCGCCCGCTGATGCTGTCCGGCACCCTGTTGCTGGGCCTGCTGCTCAGCGCCTGTGGTCCCGGTGATGGCGCCACGGCCAATGCCGCCTTGCCGCCCGGCCAGACGAATGCCGCGCAGTCGCCGATGGCCCCTGCGACGACGGCGGCCGTGGTCCAGCCCGTGGCGGCCAAGCCTGCACCGCGCGCCGATCTCGGCGAGGTGGTCAGTGTCGAGGCGATCGAATCCAAGGGTGAGGCCTCGGGCAAGGGCGCGGTGATTGGTGGCGTGCTGGGCGCCGTGGTCGGCAACCAGATCGGCAAGGGCGACGGCCGCAAGGCGGCCACGGTGCTGGGCGCCGTGGGTGGTGCGGTGGCCGGCAACCATGTTGAAAAGAGCCGCTCGCGCGAGATCGTCGGCTACCGCGTGCAGGTGAGGCTGGACAATGGCCAGTCGCGCAGCTTCCAGCAGCCGCGTCAGCAGGACTTTCGTGCGGGTGACCGGGTGCGTGTCAGCGACGGCAGGCTGCAAAGGGTGTGATAGCCGCTCAGCCTTGTCGCTACACTGCGGCATCTGCTTCTCGTCTTGAACGGGCGCCGGTGCCCGCCCCTTTCGCCCCGCCGTGGGCCCAGTCAGGCCAGAAGCTCCCCATGCCGCTGCTGAAGACCTACATCGTCGAAGACAGCGTCGTGATCCGAGACAATCTGATCGCGGCGCTGGAGGAAATGGCGCCCGTGACCGTGGTCGGCAGTGCCATCGACGAGGCTTCAGCGCTGGCCTGGCTGACCCCGGTGGAGGCGGTCTACGACCTGGTCATCATCGACATCTTCCTGCGCCAGGGCTCCGGGCTGGGTGTGCTCAAGCAGCTGCGGCCCTTGCGCCCCGAGGCCTGCCTGGTCGTGCTGACCAATTACGCCACCCCCGATATGCGATCGCGCTGCCTGGCCCTGGGCGCAGACCGGGTGTTTGACAAGTCACACGAAATCGATGCGCTGCTGGACTATTGCACCGGCCTCGCGGCTCACTGAATCAGCCCGTTCTTCAGCGCGTAGTAGGTCAGGTCGCTGTTCGAGGCCAGCTTCATCTTCTCCATGACCCGCGAACGATAGGTGCTGACGGTCTTCACGCTCAGCGACATGCCGTCGGCCATATGGCCTATGGTTTCGCCCTTGGCCAGGCGCAGAAAGACCTGGAATTCGCGCTCGGACAGCTGCTCATGCGGCAGTTGTTCGCTGTCTGCGCCCAGGCCGTCGGCCAGCAGCTCGGCCACGGTCGCGCTGATGTACTTGCGGCCGCGCGCCACCGTGCGTATGGCCTTGACGATTTCCTCGGGGTCGCACTCCTTGTTCAGGTAGCCGCTGGCGCCCTGGCGCAGCAGGGTCACCGCGTAGTGCGTCTCCGAGAAGCCGCTCAGTATCAGCACCGGCAGCTCCGGCGCACGGGCCTTGATGGCCAGCAGTGCATCGACGCCGCTCTGGTCGGGCATGGACAGGTCCATCACCATCACGTCCAGATCGCCCTGGCGCACCAGCTCCATGGCTTCGCGGCCGGAAGCCGCTTCGCCGGTGACGCGCAGATCCACCTGCTCGGAAAAGTACTGCCGCAGTCCGGCCCGCACAATGGCGTGATCGTCAACGATGGCGACGCGAATCATGGGGTGCCTTTTCTTCCTTTGGGGACGGGTCACGAGGTGCCCTGTCCCCCACTGATTGAGTCAGGAGTTTAGATGCAAGCCCAAGGCCTGGATCTGCTGTCGCCGACACGGCGCAAGGCGCTGGTGTTTCCGCTTGCCGTGGTCATGGCGGTGGCGCTGATACTGATCAGCGAACTGGCGTTCTGGCGTTCGACCGGTTCGATGGACAAGCTTGGCGCCATGGCGGTCGCCCGCCTGGACATCCAGCAGGTCTTGCGTCGCATGATAGACGCCGAAACCGGCCAGCGGGGCTATCTGCTGAGCGCGCGCAAGGACTATCTGGAGCCTTACCGCGAGGCGTCTCAAGATGTGCAGCGGTCGCTGGCGGCGCTGAAACACTACTACGAAGGCAACCAGCCGGCGGCCGCGCCCATGCTGCAGCTGGAGACGATGGCGCAGCGGCGCCTGTCCGAGCTGGACCTGATCATCGAACTGTTCGACCAGGGCAAGGAGGAGGCCTGGCGCAACATCCTGCTGACCGATATCGGCAAGGAGCAGATGCAGTCGCTGCGCGATGCGGCCCAGGACCTGCTGGCGCTGGAGACCATCAAGGTCGAGGCCGGCCGCAAGGACGTCTACGACACCCTGCTGTTCAACCGCATCGGCGTGGCCCTGACCACCCTGATCAGCCTGCTGGCACTGTTTCTCTACCTGCGCCAGAGCGCGGCCCTGCAGGCCCAGCGTGCGGTGCTGCAGCGGGCGGTGCAGGACGAGCGCGACCAGCTCGAGATCGAGGTCGGCCGCCGCACCGGCGAGCTGACCGAGCTGACCCGGCATCTGTTCACCGCCCGCGAGGACGAGCGCAGCCGCCTGGCGCGCGAGCTGCATGACGAGCTCGGCGCCTTGCTGACCACGGCCAAGCTCGACGCGGCGCGCATCAAGGCGCGGCTGGGCCAGGGCCAGCCCGAGGCCAGCGAGCGCCTGCAGCACCTGAACGAGACGCTGAACCTCGGCATCGCCCTGAAGCGCCGCATCATCGAAGACCTGCGGCCATCGTCGCTGAGCAATCTGGGCCTGGCGGCGGCACTGGAGATATTGGCGCGCGAGTTCGGCCAGAGTTCAGGCCTGGACGTGCGCTGCGAGTTGCGGCCGGTTGACTTGAGCCCCTCGGCCGAGCTGACGGCCTTCCGTCTGGTGCAGGAGTCGCTGACCAATATTGCCAAGTACGCGCAGGCCGGTCAGGTGAATATCCTGCTGGAGCCGCAAGGCGAGGAGGTGTGCGTCGAGGTGCGCGACGACGGCGTCGGCTTTGACACGGGCCAGGCGCCCCGCTCCGCCCACGGCTTGCTGGGCATGCGCTACCGCGTCGTCGCCGACGGTGGCCGTCTGGTCGTGCACTCGGCACCGGGCGAGGGCTGCCGCATCGCTGCCCTGCTGCCGCGCCGGGCGCTGTAGTTCTCGTCCTACACCGCGCGCTGCCCCTGGCCGACAGGGCCTCGCGCCCTCGGACGATGGCTTGCGGGCCGCCCGAAGCGCAAAGTCACTCCATCGCACCTTGATCTGGCCGCAGAGGCAGGAGACCTGGGATGCGAATCGTTTCACCGGGTGCTCTTGCACCGCTCGCACAGGAGTTTCGTCATGCTGCACTACGCCATCGTCTTTTTTGTCATCGCCCTGATCGCTGCCGTATTCGGCTTCGGCGGCATCGCCGCCAGCGCCGTGGGCATTGCCAAGATCTTGTTTTTCGTGTTCGTCGTGCTGGCCGTGCTCAGCTTTGTCGCCAGTCTGTTCCGGCGCGGTTGACCTCGCCAGCTTCCCAAGTTCCGCTACCACCACCAGGAGATTTTCATCATGAATGCTCGTTCCACTCTGACCGTCTTGTTCACCGTTGCCGCCTTGGCTGCCTTCTCCGGTTGCGCCGTGACGCGCGGCCAGGAAACCGTCGGCGCCTATGTCGATGACTCGGCCCTGACCACCGCCGTGAAGGCCCGCTTCATCGACAACAAGGATGTCGATGCCTCCGCCATCAGTGTCGAGACGATGAAGGGCACCGTCATGCTGTCCGGCTTCGCCAAGAGCGAGAAGGAGCGCGTCATCGCCGAAAACATCACCCGCGGTGTCAAGGGCGTGATGGCTGTCAAGAACCAGGTTGTCGTTCGCCCTTGATTTTTGCCTGACCGACGACCGATTGAAGCAGTAGGAGACCCCATGAAGCACAGCATTGCCTTGTTCCTCGCCGCCTCGGCGGCCCTGATGGTCGGTCCCGTGCTGGCGCAAACCCAGGTGGGTGTCTCGATCGGCATCAATCAACCGGGGGTTTACGGCCGCATCAACATCGGCAATGCACCGCCGCCGATGGTGGTCTACGAGCAACCGGTCATTTACGCCCCGACCCGCGTGGCGGTGCACCAGCAGCCGATCTACCTGTATGTGCCGCCCGGCCATCAGCGTGACTGGGGCCGCTACTGCGGTCGCTACTCCGCCTGCGGCCAGCCGGTGTACTTTGTGCAGGAACGCTGGATACAGGAGCGTGCCAGCCAGGCGCGCGAAGAGCGCGGTCGCGGACACGGTCGTGGCGACAAAGGTCATGACCGCCGCGATGACGAGCGCGGCCATGGCGGCAAGGGCCACAAAGACCGCGATTGAAGCGCCGAACTGCTAGGCTTGGGCCTGCATTGAAAGGGCATTGAACATGCAAGAGTTTGATCAGCAGACCGAAGCGTCGCAGTCCAGGCGCGACACCCTGTTGCGTCTTGGCCAGTGGGGCGCCGGCCTGGCGCTGGCAAGCCCCTGGTTGCCGGCCCTGGCGGCCGACGACAAGGAGGCCACCTATGACCAGGACTCCATCGTCACCGCCGCCACCGACTTTTTCGGCAGCACCACCGAAGGCCTGGCCAAGGTGATAGAGAAGGCGTTCAAGGAGCAGGGGCGTCCGAACGGCTACATCAAGGGCGAGGAAGCGTCGGCGGCCTTGACCGTCGGTGTGCGCTACGGCGACGGCCAGCTGATCATGAAGAGCGGCGCCACTTCGCGCGTCTACTGGGCTGGGCCGTCGATCGGCCTGGACGTAGGCGCCAATGCGTCCAAGGTCTTCACCCTGGTCTACAAGCTGCCCAAGGTTTCGGCCATCTACCAGCGCTTTCCGGGTGTCGAAGGCAGCCTTTATTACATCGGCGGCGCTGGCGTCAACTATCAGCGGCTGAACGGCATCACCCTGGCACCCATACGCCTCGGCGTGGGCCTGCGCACGGGGGCCAGTGTCGGCTACGTCCACTACCGGCGCGAGAAAAGCATCAATCCGTTCTGAAGCAGTTCGCAGGGGTTTTGCGGTCGTTTTTTGCGGCATCCGCACGATGCCTCTTGATCGAGATCAGGGTTTGAGGGTTGGAATGCGATAAACTCTCATTCGCAATTAGCTTGCGACTCTGGCGTCAGCCCTTCTCCCCATGCTGCTGAATGAACTGGCCAATGGCGCCCATGCCACGGTCGATTGTCTGAGCGATGCCTCGCCGGAGCTGGGTGCGGCCAACCTGCGCCGCCTGGCCGAACTGGGCTTCATCCCCGGCGAGCCCTTGCAGCTGCTGCGTCGCGGTCCCGGTGGCCGCGAGCCGCTGGCGGTGCTGATCGGCGACACCCTGTTCGCGCTGCGCCTGCTCGAAGCGCAGTGCATCCATGTGCGACCAGCCTGAGTGCAGCCGTCATGAGCAGCGCTGAGCAAACCCTGAAGCCACACGCCCCGCTGTGGAGCGTGGCCCTGGTCGGCAACCCGAACTGCGGCAAGACGGCCCTGTTCAATCTGCTCACCGGCGCGCGCCAGAAGGTGGCCAACTACGCTGGCGTGACGGTCGAACGCAAGGCCGGCCAGGCGCGGCTGCGCAACGGCCAGCTGCTGTCGGTGATCGACCTGCCGGGCGCCTACAGCCTGACGCCGGCCACACCGGACGAGCAGGTCACCCTCGAATTCATCGAAGGCCGACGCGCCGGCGAGGCTGCGCCGGACGCCATCGTCGCCGTCGTCGATGCCACCAATCTGCGCATGAACCTGCGCCTGGTGCTGGAACTCAAGCGCCTGGGCCGGCCCATGCTGGTGGCGCTGAACATGGCCGATGTGGCCCGCGAGCAGGGCCTGATCATTGATGTGGCCAAACTCTCCGCCGAACTCGGCTGCGCCGTGGTCGAGACGGTGGCCGTCAAGCACGATGGCCATGCGCAGTTGCTGGCGCAGCTGGAAACCCAGCTGGCCAGTGCCTCATCGACGCCCGCGGCTGAGTTGCATGCGGTGTCGGCCTCGCCGGCCCAGTTGCAACAGGAGGTGCGGCGTATCCTGGCCGCCGCCGTGGTGCAGCCGGCGCGTTTCCAGCGCTTCCACCACCGCATCGATGCCTGGGTGATGCACCCGGTCTGGGGCCTGGTGATACTGGCGGCGGTGCTGTTCCTGATCTTCCAGGCGGTGTTCTCCTGGGCCAATCTGCCGATGGATGCGATCAAGGCCGGCATGGCGGGCCTGGGCGAGTGGGTCACCGCCCACATGGACGAAGGCCCGCTGCGCAGCCTGGCTGTAGATGGCGTACTGGCCGGCGCCGGCGGCGTGCTGGTGTTCCTGCCGCAGATCCTGATACTGTTCTTCTTCATCCTGCTGCTCGAAGACTCGGGCTATCTGCCCCGCGCCGCCTTCCTGCTCGACAAGCTGATGGGCACGGTAGGTCTGTCGGGCCGCGCCTTCATCCCGCTGCTGTCCAGCTTTGCCTGCGCGATTCCCGGCATCATGGCCACGCGCACCATTGCCAACTGGCGTGACCGCCTGGCCACCATCATGGTGGCGCCGCTGATGACCTGTTCGGCGCGCCTGCCGGTCTACGCACTGCTGATCGGCGCCTTTGTGCCGGACCGCAGCGTCGGCTGGTTCAATCTGCGCGGCCTGACGCTGTTCGGCCTGTACGTGGCTGGCGTGGTGTCGGCCATGGCCGTGGCCTGGCTGTTCAAGCGCGTCTGGATGAAGAGCCACTACCAGCCGCTGATGCTGGAGCTGCCGCCCTACCGCCTGCCGGGCCTGCGCAATCTGGCCCTGGGCCTGGCCGAGCGGGCGCGCATCTTTCTGCGCCGCGTCGGCGGCATCATCTTTGCGCTGATGGTGGTGCTGTGGTTCCTGTCCAGCTATCCGGCACCGCCCGAGGGCGCCACCGGCCCGGCAATCCAGTACAGCGTCGCCGGCTGGCTGGGCCAGGCGCTGCAGCATGTGTTCGCGCCCATAGGCTTCAACTGGCAGATCTCGATCGCCCTCGTGCCGGGTCTTGCCGCGCGCGAGGTGGCGGTGGGAGCCCTGGGCACGGTCTACGCCTTGTCGGCGGCCGGCGAAGGCCTGGCCGACAGCCTGACGCCGGTGATCGCGCAGGGCTGGTCGCTGGCCACCGCCTACTCGCTGCTGGCCTGGTATGTGTTCGCGCCGCAATGCATCTCGACCCTGGCCGTGGTCAGGCGCGAGACCAATTCCTGGCGCTATCCGCTGCTGATGGCCGCCTATCTGTTCGTGCTGGCCTATGCGGCGGCCTTTGTCACCTACCGCGTGACGCTGTGGCTGGGAGGCTGAGATGATCTTGCAGTGGATGGTGGTGGCCTTGCTGGTGCCGGCTTGCGGCCTCTACGCAGCCTGGACCTTGATGCCGGCCGCCGCGCGCCGTGCGCTGGCGATGTTGCTGCTGCGCATCAAGCCCGATGGCTTAGGCTCTGCGGCACTGCGCAAAGCGGCCATGCCGGGTTCGTCATGCGGCTGCAGCGGCTGCGACCGTGCGCCGCCCCAGGCCCGGGAGCAGGCGCTGCATTTCCATCCGCGCGCCAAGCGCTGAGAGACCCGCAGGCGCGAGAATGCGCCCATGCACCGTTACCAGCGCCTGATCGCCGTCGTCCTTTTCCTGGCCCTGCTGTGGGCCCTGTTCCAGTTCACCGGCCTGCGTGCGCACTTCAATCTGCAGTTCCTGCATGACAGCTTCGAGCAGCACAAGCTGGGGGGCCTGCTGCTCTTCACCCTGCTGTTCGCGTTGGGCAACCTGATACAGATCCCGGGCTGGATCTTTCTCGCCGCAGCTGTGCTGGCCCTGGGCCAATGGTGGGGCGGCCTGGCCACCTATGTGGCGGCCTGCATCTCCTGCCTGTTCACCTTCTGGCTGATACGGCTGCTCGGCGGTGACGCGCTGCGCCAGCTTGGCGGCCGGCTGACGGCCCGGCTGTTTGCCCGGCTGGACGCCCACCCGACGCAGAGCGTGGCCCTGCTGCGCCTGCTGTTCCAGACCGTGCCGGCGCTGAACTACGCGCTGGCGCTGTCGGGTGTCAGGTTCCGCAGCTATCTGCTGGGCACCTTGATCGGGCTGCCGCTGCCGATACTGCTGTACACGGTGTTTTTCGACTATCTGGCGCACTGGCTGCACCTGCCGACGGTGTGAGGATGTTTAGCCCCTCAAGCCTAACGCCCGCCAACCCTCCAGCCCCAGCTTCTCCAAGGTCTCCATATTCGCCTCGTAGATCGCGTCGGTGTCCTTCATCGTCGCCACGGCGTTCTCGATGCTGGATTCGCGCAGCAGGTGCAGGGTGGGGTAGGGGGAGCGGTTGCTGTAGTTGGTGATGTCGTCCGGTGCCACACCGTCGAACTGGTACTGCGGGTGGAAGCTGGCGACCTGCAGATCGCCTTGCATCTCCAGCGCCTCGATGGTGCCGTCGGCGGCTTCCAGGAAGTCGTTGAAGTCCAGGAAGTCGGTCAGCACCTGCGGGTGTATCAGCAGCGTGGTCTCGACCTTGTCCGGCGGCGCCGCCTGCAGGAACAGCAACTCGTTGGCCAGCTGCTGCAGCAGTGCGTCCTCGTCGGTGGCCTCGCTGACGACATAGCGCACGCGGCCGTTGACATGCACGCTCTTGGCGAACGGGCAGAGGTTCAGGCCGATCACGGCCTTCTCCATCCACAGTCGGGTGTCGGCGATGACTTGGTCGGCATTGATGTCCATGGTGCGCTGGCTGAGGTTGTCCGGGCTGACATTATCGACGCGCATCGGCCGATGGCAGCGACTTACGGCTCGGTGCTGAAGGCTTGCGGTGGCCGTTCGGTGCTGCCCAAGTCCAGCCGCTCATATTCGCTGATCACCTGCGCGCCGAGCAGCAGCAGCGTGGCCGCCAGCTCCAGGCTCAGCAGCACGGCGATGGCCGTGGTCAGCGAGCCATACACGGTGACTATCTGCGACAGCGTCGTGAAATACCAGACCAGCAGGCGGCGCGACAGCTCCCACAGCAGGGCCGCGACAAAGGCACCGATCAGGGCATGGGCCAGCGAGGGCCGCCCCACCGGCATGACCAGATAGATCGAGGTCAGCACGAACACTTCGCCGGCAAAGCCCAGCAGATACAGCAGCAGGCCGGACGCCCCTGTCAGCGACCACTCTCGCCACAGAAACGTCACCTGCTGCTGGCCCATCACCTGCAGACCGCCCGCCACCAGGGTCACCAGCAGCAGGCCGGCGCCCAGGCTGAGGATGTAGGCATAGGGAATCACGGCCGAGACGAGAAAGTGCCGTCGCCGAATCGCCACGCGATGGTGAAAGATCACCGACATCGCGTTCTCCAGCACGGTAAAGGCCAGCGAGCTGAAGAACAGCATGCTGGCCAGCAGCAGCCAGCCCATCACGTCGCGGTGGGTCAGGAAGTGGGACAGCTCGGCAATGATGGCGACCGACTGTCCCGGCACCAGCCATTCGAGGTAGCGGCCCAGCGTCAGCAGCAGCTCGGCCTGATCGACGACATGCGACAGCACGATCACCGTCAGTATCAGCAGCGGCACGATGGACAGCAGCGCGTAGTAGGCCACCGCCCCGGCCAGCAGCAGGCCCTGGTTGGCGCGGAAGGTCTTCAGCACACGCAGTGCAAAGGCCCAGGGATGCCGCAGGACCAGGGCTGATTTTTGCTTGTGCGAGTGCAGGGCCATCGGCGCAGTTTGCACCATGCCGCCGAGCTCGACGCTGGCGATGCACACCGTCAGCCAGGCGATGCCCGAGGCAAAACCGGCGACCACATCACTGGCGAAATGGACCTGCAGCACGATACGGCTGGCGCCCACGGTCAACGCCAGGGCGACGGCGCCCAGCACCGCCGGCAGATGCCAGCGTGCCGGCAGGGCGCGCACCACGGCATAGGCGAGCATGCCGTAGGCCACGGTTGCGCCGGAGCTGTGGCCACTCGGGAAACTCCATCCCGATGCGAAGTCAACTCCTGGCGCCTGCAGCGGCCTGGCGCGCGTGAAGATGTTTTTCAGCAGCGGATTCAGCAGCCCATTGCCGCCGAGGGCGAGCACCCAGCCCAGCAGGAGCGTCGCTCGGCCGGTGGTCCACAACCACCCGGCCACCGCGATGCCCAGCAGGGTCAGCGTGAGCGGGTCGCCGAGGTGGGTGAGTGCTGCAAACACCGCATGCATGCCGGCACCGGTGTGCTCGGCGACGCTTGCGCTCAGCGCTGCGTCGGCCGCGGACAGCCCGTGCCCGGGCCCGAGGTGTGCGCCGATCTCGGCAAACAGGGTCGCCGCGACGATCACAATCGTGAAACCAGCCAGCGCCCGTGCGCCGACCCGCGCGACCGGCCGCGTCCCGGCCAGGCCCTCAGTCTTCATGCCGGCGTGACATCGGATGGGCGCGGACGAGTTCGAAGCACCGCCGAGCGTCATCATGATCCCAGCGCTCGACACTGCAGCCGCGCCTGGCGCCGTCGTCGAGCGGGGGTTTGTCGATGCGCAGCAGGTTGACCGAATTGCCCGCATCGGCGCGTACCCGGGTGCTGAGCGCCGTGCCCGCCTGCACGGCCCACATCGGATGGGGCAGGTCCGGCCATCGTTCCCGCAGCGGCAGCACGAACGGCAGGTGGATATGCCCGCCGACGATCATGTCGGCACCCGCCTCGGCCCAGCGCCGTACGGCCGCCTCGTGACCGCGCAGCAGGTTGTGGCGGTCCTGCTCACGCGTCACGGCCACCGGCTGGTGTGTCATGACGATGCGCCACTGGTCCGGCTTCGCTGCGGCCAGGCGCTGCGCGACGCGTTCGATCTGTGCGGCCGAGACTTCGCCATCGGTGTGCCGGTAGCGGCGTGTCGTGTCCAGCGCCAGCACCAGCACCGCATCGCTGTCGAACACCGGTTCCAGCTGGCGCCCGAAGGCATGGGCATAGCGGCCGTAGGGATCGAACAGCCGCGCCAGCGGATTGAACAGCGGTATGTCATGGTTGCCTGGAATTGCCAGCACCACCGGCACCTGCAGGCGATCGACAAAGGCCCGTGCGGCGCCGAACTGGGCCCGCGTGGCGCGCTGTGTGATGTCGCCCGACAGCAGCAGCACGTCGGGCCGCTGCTGCTGTGCCAGCCGCAGCAGCGACTCCAGCACCTCGGGCCTTTCGGTGCCGAAATGCGGATCGGAGATCTGCAGCAGCACCGTCATGGCGCGGCCCGCTCCGGCGCCGGGGCGGCGGGCCGTATCAGCCACAGGGGCTCGGGCGAGACCCGGAACTGCAGCGGCAGGCGCAGCCACGAGACCTCGCCATCGATGCCGACCTTGACGCCCCGCGCGCCCCAGGCGCGCGAGGTGCTCACCGTCAGCTGCCTGAATGAGAAGTTGACCACCCGGTCGACTTCGCCGAGTTGGCCGAGAGCACCGCGCAACAGCAGCCACAGCATGGCCAGCCGGCCCAGCGGGCGCAAGGTCACGCCGGCCAGACGGCCCGCATCGATGGCCTGCGCCTGCGGGAAACCGAGTTGCTCCATCTGCAAGGCGTTGTTGCCGACGAACAGCGTCGGCGTGCTCAAGTCGCGCGTGGTGTTGTCGAGTTCGATGCTCAAGCGCAGATTGCGATGGCCGCGCAGCAGTGTCATCAGGCCAGCGCCGAAGGCGACCAGGCGGCTGCGGCCGAACTGCTGCTTCCAGGCCTCGCGGTCTTCCAGCAACTTCGGATACAGGCCCAGACTGGCATTGACCAGGAACACCCGCTGGTTGATCAGCCCGACCTGGACCGCCTGTGCCTGGGCATACAGCAGTATCTGCATGGCCTGCGCCGTGTCGGCCGGAATGCCGTGGGTGCGGCTGAAGTAGTTGAACGTACCCTGTGGCAGCACGCCGAAGGGCACTCCGCTGCCCAGCACGACCTGGGCCACCGCATTGATCGTGCCGTCACCGCCGGCCGCCACGACGATGCCCCCGGCCTGCTGAGCGCCGCGTACCGCCTGATGCGCGACCGCGCTCAGGCGCCGGGGCGACTCCACGACCAGCACCACCAGCTTGCGTCCGGCCTCGGCGCAGGCGCGTTCCATTGCCTGGCGCGCATCAAGCGCGTCACCATGGCCCGAGCCCAGGTTGAACACGACGAACAGCGGTTTCACAGCGCCGTCGTGGCCGCGCCCGGTCACTCCTCGGGATCGACCATGCGGTCGTGTTCCTCGTCCTCGGGAATGGCCGCAGGCACCAGGCCCTCATCGGGCTCCACCGGCAGCATGTCCGGTTCGGCGTCGTCGGGGTTTTCGATCGGTTCACGGGGGTGTTTGTGCGGGGTCAGGCTGCTCATGATGAACTCCGGTAGAGGAGTTCATCATGGGCGTGCACCGCGGTGGCGTCGCTCGGACTGGAGCGCGTCGTGTTGTCAGCCGATGCTGACACGGGCCCCAGCGGGCGGCCCCTTCAGCTCATTCAGCCTTGCAGGCCGGCCAGCGCCTGCCGCGCCGCGGCCTGGGCCTGTTCGATGATCTGCTGCTTCCACACCGGCGTGTCGGTGTAGAAGGCGTCGCGCACCTGGCGCTTGAGCCGGGCGCGTGTGGCCTCGTCCAGCTCGGGATGGTTCTCCACCCACTGGTCGCAGCGCAGCGCACCAATCATCTGATCGATAGGCAAGGTGCCGTACTCCAGCGCGATGCCGGTGAACTCGGCCTGTGCGCATTCGTCGTAGATGACGTTCCACATCAGGCCGCTGAGCGGGGCGGAGGTGGAACTGCCGTCATAGGTGGAGGTCACCTCGGGGCCCCACCAGGCGCGTGAGCGGGTCACCGCCACCGGGTCGTTGCGGCCGGCAAAGATCTTCTCGCCATGGCCGCTGGGGCCCAGGCCGGTGTGCAGATCGATCCAGGCCAGCTTGGTGGCCTGGCGGCCGTGTTCCTGCAGCACATGGCGCAGGGTGACATGGCTCCAGGTCGGGTTGCGCCCGCCGTAGAACAGGCCTTCCGGGAACTCGTACTGCCCGCCCGAGACGGCGCCCTGCAGCGCGAACGCGCCATGCTTGGCGGCATAGGCGGCCAGCACCGCCTCGTTCTCGGCCGAGGGCGGCCACTGGCTGGGCACCAGGGCGCCGGCCAGCTCGGCATAGCCGGCGTTGTGCGGCAGTTCCTGGCTGAAGTCGTGGAAGTTGCGGTTCAGGTCGACGTTCTCCTGGGTGACGCGGCGCCACCAGGAAAAACCGTAGGGGTTCAGTGCATGGATGTAGAGCACGGCCACGCCAGCGGCATGGGCCGCGGCACGCCACTCGGCGTCCTGCAGCAGGGTGACCTGCACGCCCGAGCCGCAAAAGCCCTCGACGCCATGGCAGGCGCTGCTGATGATCAGCAGCTTGCCGGCATCGGCCGGGCCGTCGCGCACCACGTCCATGGCCAGCTGCTCGCCGTCCTGGCCCAGCAGCGGGTGGATCTGGCTGTGCACATCCAGATCGGCGGCCTCGGCGGCGGCCAGGAATTTGCTGCGCGCCTCGGCGTAGCGTTGCGAAAACGCTTGTTCGATGGAGTTCATGGTGTCACTTCTGCGGTTCGGCCAGCCAGGCTTCGGCCAGGCGTACCCACATCGAACCGCCCAGCGGTATCAGGTCGTCGTTGAAGTCATAGCTGGGGTTGTGCAGCATGCAGGGGCCCATGCCATGGCCGCCGACGCGGTGCGAGCCGTCGCCATTGCCGATCAGGAAGTAGCAGCCGGGTTTTTCCAGCAGGAAGAAGCTGAAGTCTTCGGCGCCCATCGTCGGTTCGAACTCCTGCACCTTGTCGGCGCCGACCATGGCGCCGAGCTGCTTGCGCACGAATTCGGTCTCGTTGGCATGGTTGATCGTCGGCGGGTAGTTGCGCTTGAACTCGAACTCGCAAGTGGTCTCGAAGGCGGCGCAGGTGTTCTCGGCGATGACTTGCATGCGGCGCTCGATCAGGTCCAGCACCTCCAGGGTGAAGGTGCGCACCGTGCCCTCGATCACGCAGGAGTCCGGCACCACGTTCGTGGCCTCGCCGGTGTGGATCATGGTCACCGAGATCACACCGGCGTCTATCGGGCGCTTGTTGCGGGTGATGATGGTCTGGAAGGCCTGCACCATCTGGCAGGCCACCGGCACCGGGTCTATGCCGTTGTGCGGCATCGCCGCATGGGCGCCCTTGCCACGGATGGTGACCTTGAATTCGTTGCTCGATGCAAACACCGGACCGGAGCGCAGCGCGAACTCGCCGGCCGCCATGCCGGGCCAGTTGTGGGCGCCGAACATGGCCTCCATCGGGAACTTCTCGAACAGCCCGTCCTTGATCATCTCGCGGGCGCCGCCACCACCTTCTTCGGCGGGCTGGAACACCAGATAGATGGTGCCGTCGAAATTGCGGTGCTTGGACAGGTGCTTGGCCGCTGCCAGCAGCATGGCCGTGTGGCCGTCGTGGCCGCAGGCGTGCATCTTGCCGGTGTGCTTGCTGGCGTGCTCGAAGGTGTTGTGCTCGGTCATCGGCAACGCGTCGATGTCGGCGCGCAGGCCGACGGCGCGGCTGCTGGTGCCATTCTTGACGATGCCGACAACGCCGGTCTTGCCCAGGCCGCGGTGCACCGGGATGCCCCAGTCGGTCAGCGCCTTGGCGATCACGTCGGCGGTGCGTTCCTCCTGGAAGCACAGCTCGGGATGGGCATGGATGTCCCGTCGCAGGGCCTGGATGCTGGCCGCATCCGCAAGAATAGAGTCAATCAGCTTCATGGCGCGCACTCCAAAGTTTGACGGCGCGCAGGCTCACCTCGGCAGCGCGCGCCTGGTGAAAATGAGTGTACTCCGGCGGTTTGGCGTCGGCACCGGGGGCCGCGGGGCTTGTGCGGTCAGCGGTTTATCGCTTCACCCGCCCGTCGCCGGTCAGCAGCGACAGCTCGACGAAGTTCGACGCCACATGCTTTTGCGGGCCGAACTTCACCTGGAAGCCGCCGGCGTTGTAGTTGCTCAGCGTTTCCAGCCCGGCAACCAGGCTGTCGCGGCTGACCCTGCCCATGCGGCGCAGGCCCTCGGTCAGCACCTTGGCGGCCAGAAAGCCCTCGATGGCGGTGTAGTTGGGCCGCTGGTCGCCGCCGGCCTTTTGCAGTGCGGCCTGGTATTCGGCGACCACGCCGGTGGCCACGCCGAAGGGGAAGGGCATGACCTGGCTGACGACCACGCCGCGCGCCTCCTTGCCCAGCTCATCGGACAGCGCCTGCGTGCCGACAAAGGACACGTTGTAGAACAGCCCGCCGTAGCCGGCCTTGCGCGCCTCGCGGATGAAGGCGGCGCAGCTCTTGTAGGCACTGATCAGCACGATGGCCTCGGGCATGCCGGCCACCAGGTCCTTGACCGCCTTGGCCACTTCGACGCTGTTGCGCTCTACCGTGGCGGTGGCCAGCGGCGTCAAGCTGAGGCTTTTGAGCGCCCGCTGCACGCCGTCCAGCCCGGCGCGTCCGTAGGCGTCGTTCTGGTGGAAGACGGAGATCTTGTTCAGGCCCAGCTGGGTCAGCTGGCGCACGATCAGCGCGGTCTCGTCGAAATAGGACGCGCGCAGGTGGAAGACCCAGCGGCTGAAGGGCTCGCGCAGCGCCTCGGCACCGGTGAACGGGGCAAAGAACGGGATCTTGTGCTGGTTCACCAGGGGCAGGGCGGCCAGCGAGGTGGGCGTGCCCACATAGCCGAACAGGGCGAACACGTCCTCGTCGATGAATTTCTCGGTATTGGCCTTGCAGCGCTCGGGCTCGTAGCCGTCGTCCAGCGTCTTCAGCTCGACAGTCAATCCGTTGACACCGCCGGCGGTATTGACCGCATCGAAGTACAGCTTGGCACCGGCCTGCATCTGCAGGCCCAGCTGGGCGGCCGGACCCGTCAGCGGCACCGACTGGCCCAGCACGATGCGCCGACGCTCCTGGGCCTGGGCCCACAGAGGCAGGGCAGCTGCCGCCAGGCCACCCAGACCTGCCAAGCGCTTCAGGCAATGACGTCTATGCAAGCTGTTTTCCTGTCGTGTTGCTGGTCCGCGCGCGGGCGCGGCTCGATTGACGTGCATTTTCCCCGTCGGGATGCGGCTTTGACGCCGGGGGGGCGGCAAGGCCGGCCGCGGTGTGCAATAGTGCGCGCATGAATTCCGCAGTTACGCCTTCCGCAGACGCTTTGGCGTCGAAAAGCACGCCCACCACGGTCCACGGCGCCTGCCCGCACGATTGCCCCGACACCTGCGCGATGCGCATCACGGTGCAGGACGGCCGGGTGATCAAGATCCAGGGCGACCCCGATCACGCCACCACCCAGGGCGCCCTGTGCACCAAGGTCTCGCGCTATGCCGAGCGCAGCTACCACCCGGAACGGGTGCTGACGCCGCTCAAGCGCGTCGGGCCCAAGGGCAAGGGTCAGTTTGTGCCGGTGAGCTGGGACGAGGCGCTGAGCGATATCGCCAACCGCTTGAAGGCGATCGCCGCCCGCGACCCCGAGGCCATACTGCCCTACAGCTACGCCGGCACGATGGGCCTGCTGCAGGGCGAGTCGATTGCTGCGCGCTTCTTCAACAGGCTGGGTGCCTCGCAGCTGCTGCGCACGATCTGCGCCTCGGCTGGCGGCGCGGCGCTGGCCGCCACCTATGGCCACAAGGTGGGCATGCGGGTCGAGCAGTTCGCGTTCAGCCAGCTGATCATCATCTGGGGCAGCAATTCGATTGCCTCGAACCTGCATTTCTGGACCCTGGCCAACCAGGCCAAGCGCCAGGGCGCCAAGCTGATCTGCATCGATCCGCGCAAGACCGAAACGGCCGATAAATGCCACCAGCACATTGCCCTGCTGCCCGGCACCGACGGCGCGCTGGCCCTGGGCCTGATGCATGAGCTGATCGCTCACGGCTGGCTGGACCAGGACTACATAGCCCGCCATGTGGACGGCTGGGACGGCCTGCGCGAACGCGCGCTGCAATGGCCGCCCGAGCGGGTGGCCGAGGTCTGCGGCATCAGCGCCGACGAGGTGCGCCAGCTGGCCCGCGACTACGGCACCACGAAGCCGGCCGCTATCCGACTGAATTACGGCATGCAGCGCGTGCGCGGTGGCGGCAATGCGGTGCGGCTGGTGGCCCTGCTGCCCTGCCTGACCGGGGCCTGGCGTGAGGCGGCGGGTGGCATGCTGCTGTCCAGCTCGGGCTTTTTCGCACCGTACAAGAACACGGCCAAGCTGGAGCGGCCCGACCTGCTGGCCGGCCGCACGCCGCGCACCATCAATATGAGCACCATTGGCGACGATCTGCTGCGCGAGGCTTCGCCGACCTTCGGTCCCAAGATAGCGGCGGTGATCGTCTACAACAGCAACCCGGTGGCCGTGGCACCGGAGTCGGGCAAGGTGGTGGCCGGCTTCCAGCGCGAGGATCTGTTCACCGTCGTGCTTGAGCACTTCCTGACCGACACCGCCGACCAGGCCGACTATGTGCTGCCGGCAACCACCCAGCTGGAGCATCTGGATGTGCACACCAGCTACGGCCACACCACGGTGCTGATCAACGAGCCGGCGATTGCCCCGCAGGGCGAGGCCAAGCCCAATACGCAGATCTTCCGTGAGCTGGCTGCGCGCATGGGCTTCACCGAGCCCTGCTTTGCCGACAGCGACGAGACCCTGGCCCGCCAGGCCCTGGTCGACAGCCTCAGCTTCGACGAGCTGCGCGCCACCGGCTGGCTGCAGCTGCCGATTGCCGACGCGCCGTTCGCCGATGGCGGCTTCCCCACGCCCAATGGCAAGGTGCAGGCCGATGCGCCGGGCCTGGGCCTGCCCGACTACGTGCCCAACTACGAGAGCCGGCAGTCCTCGCCCGAGCTGGCGCGGCGCTATCCGCTGGCGATGATCTCGCCGCCGGCGCGCAACTTCCTCAATTCCAGCTTCGTCAATGTGAAGAGCCTGCGCGACATCGAGGGCGAGCCGCTGCTGGAGATGCATGGCGACGATGCCGCCGCCCGAGGTATCCAGGACGGCCAGACGGTGCGCGTGTTCAACGAACGCGGCACCTACCGCTGCCGCGTGGCGCTGAACCCGCGGGCCCGGCCCGGCGTCGTCAACGGCCTGGGCGTCTGGTGGCGCAAGCTGGGGCTGGACGGCAGCAACGTCAACGAGCTGACGCATCAGCGCCTGACCGATATGGGCGAGGCGCCCAGCTTCTACGACTGCCTGGTTGAAGTGCAGGCCGACAGCGCTCAGGCGGCGTGAAGCGGAAGCGCTGGATGGCCTGGACAGGGTTGGCAAGTCTGATGGCCGTGGGTGCGGCGCTGCTGACCAGCGGCTGCGCCGATGTGGGTTATCTCGCCCAGTCGGTCAGCGGTCATATGCGGCTCCTGAGCGCTGCCAAGCCGGTCAGCCAGTGGCTGACCGACGAGAGCCAGCCGGCCGAGTTGCGCGAGCGCCTGGCTCTGACCCAGCGCATGCGCGATTTCGCTATTCAGGAGCTGAAGCTGCCCGACAACCGCAGCTACCGCGCCTATGCCGATCTGCAGCGCCCGGCCGCGGTCTGGAACGTCGTGGCCGCGCCCGAGCTGAGCCTGAGCCTGAAGACCTGGTGCTTCCCGGTGATGGGCTGCGTGGGCTACCGCGGCTACTTCCAGCGCGAGCAGGCCGACGCCTTTGCCCAGGGCCTGCAACAGGAACCCGGCCTCGAGGTCTCCGTGTACGGCGTGCCGGCTTATTCGACCTTGGGCATGACCAACTGGCTGGGCGGCGACCCGCTGCTCAACACCTTCATCCGCTACTCGGAGGGTGAACTGGCCCGGCTGATCTTCCACGAGCTGACGCACCAGGTCGTCTACGTCAAAGACGACACGATGTTCAACGAGTCGTTCGCCACGGCCGTCGAGCGTCTGGGCGCGCAGCGCTGGCTGGACACCCGGGCCTCGGCCGCTGCCCGTGACGAGTTTGTGGCGCTGGAGCGACGCCGCGAGGACTTTCGCGTGCTGACGATGCGCTACCGCGAGCGCCTGGACCGGCTCTACCGCAGCGATGCAGATACAGCCGCCAAACGCTCGGCCAAGGCCGCCCTGATGGCCGAGCTGCGCGCCGACTATGCCACGCTCAAGGCCGGTGCCTGGGGCGGCTATGCCGGCTACGACGGCTGGTTTGCCCGCGCCAACAACGCCTCGTTCGGCGTGCTGGCGGCCTATAACGAGCTGACGCCGCAGTTCGAGGCCCTGTTCGAACGCGAGGGCCGTGACTTCGAGCGCTTTTATGCAGCCGTGCGCGCCATGGCCAGCTTGCCGCGCGACGAACGCCGCGCCACACTGAAGCAAAACCAGCCAACGGAGACGCACTGATGTCCGAGATCCGCATACACCGCGACCACCAACTGGGGCTGGTACGTGCCCGTGAAGTGGCCTGGGCCTGGGCCGAGGAGGTCGAGCGCAAGTTCGACATGGACTGCACCGTGCTCGAGGGCGATACCAGTGACACCGTGCAGTTCACCCGCTCGGGTGTCAAGGGCCAGATGATAGTCGCCGCCGATCACTTCGACCTCAGCGCCAAGCTGGGTCTGCTGCTGGGCGCCTTCAAGGGCACGATAGAGCAGGAGATCCAGAAGGAGCTCGATGCATTGCTGGCCGCCGAGGTCAAGCCGAAAAAGGCGGCGGCCAAGAAAAAGCCGGCCTGAGGGGCCGGCTTGGGCGGGTCGAAAGACCTTTCAGGCGCTCACTTCAGCGATTCAATCAGGTCTATGTATTCCTGCATCGCCTCATCGGTCGACTTGCCCTTCAGCTCCTTCCAGGCGTCGTACTTGGCGCGGCCCACCATGTCGGTGAAACCAGGGCGTGAGCCCTCGACGTCGCCGCTGCTGCCCTGCTTGTACAGCGCATACAGCTTCAGCAAGGTCATGTTGTCGGGGCGCTCGGGCAGGCTCTTGGAGCCGGCAACGGCGGCTTCGAAGTCTTCTTTCAGGCTCATCGTGTCTCCTTGGGTGCGGTGAATCGGTGCGAAGCTTGGTATCTATCGCTATGGACGACCTGGATATTAACCAGCATTGTTGGCCCAGAAAAACAAGGAGACGGAATTGAGCCCAACGCCTGAACGCATGTCGCGGGTGGACACCGCCTGGCTGCGCATGGATTGCGATGCCAACCTGATGATGATCGTCGGCATCTGGCTGCTGCGCCCGCGGCTGACCGTGGAACAGGTGTCGGCCCGTGTGCAGGAGCGCCTGTTGCAGTACACCCGCTTTCGCCAGAAGGTGGTGCACGACACGATGGGTGCCAGCTGGGTCGAGGACGAGGACTTCGACATCGCCCGCCATGTGGTCAAGGAGGTGCTCAAGCCGCGCCGTGGCCAGCCGGCCGAGGAGGCGCTGAAGGAGCGCGTCGGCGAGCTCGCCGCCGAGGCGCTGGACCCGGACCGCCCGCTGTGGCAGTTCCGCGTGGTCGAGGAAATGGACGGCCAGAGCGTGCTGATCGCCCGCATCCACCACTGCATCGCCGATGGCATCGCGCTGATGTCGGTGCTGTTCTCCATCACCGACGGCGGCAAGGCCCCGCCCGAGAAGGCGCAGCGCCCCGAGGCCGAGCAGGACTTTCTGTCCGACGCCCTGCTCAAGCCGCTGACCGACCTGATGGTCAAGGCCATAGGCCTGACCGGCACGGCCGCCGCCAAGTCGATGGAGACGCTGGCCCGACCGGCGGCACCCGCCCATGCCTCGGCCGATGTGCTGCGCATGGGCTACCAGGCACTCAGCGACGTGACCGCCTTTGCCCTGATGCCGGACGATTCGCGCACCAGCCTGAAGGGCAAGCCCAACGGGAAAAAGCATGTCGCCTGGGGTGAGCCGCTGCCACTGGATGCCGTCAAGGCTGCCGGCAAGGCGCTGGGCTGTTCGATCAACGATGTGCTCTTGAGCTGCGCCGCCGGCGCCATCGGCAGTTATCTGCAGGCCCAGGGCGACGACCCGTCCGGCAAGGAGATACGCGCCATGGTGCCGGTCAATCTGCGGCCGCTGGAGAAGGCCTACCAGCTGGGCAACCGCTTCGGCCTGGTGCCGCTGGTGTTGCCGGTGGGCATTGCCAACCCGATTGAGCGCCTGTACGAGGTGCGCAAGCGCATGAGCGAGTTGAAGGGCAGCTACCAGCCCTTGCTGGCCTTCGGCCTGCTGTCGCTGGCCGGCCTGTTCATCAAGCCGGTGCAGAACGCGATGCTGAACCTGTTCGCCAAGAAGACCACGGCAGTGATGACCAATGTGCCGGGACCGTCCAGCGCACTGAAGTTCTGCGGCGCCTCGGTCGAGCGGCTGATGTTCTGGGTGCCGCAGTCGGGCGATGTGGGTGTGGGCGTCAGCATCCTGACCTATGCCGGCAATGTGCAGTTCGGCCTGATCACCGACGACGCCCTGTGCCCCCACCCGCAGCTGATCATCGACCGCTTCCAGCCGGAGTTCAACAAGCTGCTGGTTCTCGCCTTGATGTTGCCTTGGGAAGCTTGAGATGAAATGGATGCGATTCCGCCACGCCGGACGCGAGGGTTTTGGCGTGACCGACGGCACGAGCGTGCAGGTCTACGAGGGCGATATGTTCGACCAGCCGCAGCCCACGCCGCAGCGCCTGGCCCTGTCCGGGCTGCAGTGGCTGACGCCCTGCCAGCCCGGCAAGATGCTGGGTCTGTGGAACAACTTCAATGCGCTGGCGCAGAAGAACGGCTGGGCCACGCCGGCCGAGCCCTTGTATTTTCTGAAGGCGCCGAGCAGCTTTGCCGCCCACGGCCAGACCATACAGCCGCCGGCGCGCGACGAAGGCCGCATCGCCTACGAAGGCGAGCTGGCCATCGTCATCGGCAAGACCGCGCGGGCGGTGAGCGTGGCGGCCGCCGCCGACCATGTGTTCGGCTACACCTGCGCCAATGACGTGACGGCGATGGAGCTGCTGCACCGCGACCCGAGCTTTGCGCAGTGGGCGCGGGCCAAGAGCTTCGACACTTTCGGCGTGTTCGGCCCGGTGATCGAAACCGATTTCGACTTCATGGCCGCCAGCCTGCGTACCCGCGTTGGCGGGCGCGAGCGGCAGAACTATGCGTTGTCGGACATGACCTTCGGCCCGGCCGAGCTGGTCTCGCGGCTGTCGCATGACATGACCCTGCTGCCCGGCGATGTGATCCTGTGTGGCACCTCGCTGGGCGTGCTGCCGATGAAGCCGGGCAGCACGGTCGAAGTCGAGATCGACGGCATCGGCTGCCTCAGCAACCCCTTCGGCTGACGTCTCTTCAGCTCAAAGGCTGCAGTGCCAGCCGCGCCTTGGCCTCGGCCAAGGTGTGGCCCAGCAGGCTGGCGGCGGCGTAGATGGCGGTGATGGTTGGCGTTGGCGTGTCGGTGATGCGGCCGAGCTCGACCACGCTGCCGATCAGCGCCTCCAGCTCCAGCGCGCGGCCGTGCTCGACGTCCTGCAACATCGAGGTCTTGTGCGCGCCCACGGCCTCGGCGCCGGCGATGCGCTTGTCCAGCGAGATCTTGAACTCGACGCCCAGTTTCTCGGCCACCGTCTGCGCCTCGGCCATCATGCTGGCGGCCAGCGCACGGCCGGCCGGGAAGCGGCAGATGTCCTGCAAGGTGGCATGGGTCAGCGCGCTGATCGGGTTGAAGCTGAGGTTGCCCCACAGCTTGACCCAGATCTCGGCGCGGATGTCCTTGGACACCGGTGCCTTGAAGCCGGCCTTCATCAGGGCCTGCGACAGCGCCTCGATGCGCGGGCTGCGCGTGCCGTCGGGCTCGCCCAGGGTGAAGCGGTTGCCCTCGATCACGCGCACCCGACCCGGTTCCACCAGCTCGGCCGCCGGGTAGACCACGCTGCCGATGACGCGTTCGGCCTCGATCTGGCTGGCGATCACGCCGCCCGGGTCCACGCTGTCGAGCCGACGCCCCTCGTGCGGGCCGGCCAGCTTGTGGAAATACCACCAGGGCAGGCCGTTGATCATGCTCACCACCAGGGTCTGCGGGCCGAACAGCGCACGCAGCTCGGGCAGCACATCCTTGAGCTGATGGGCTTTCAGCGTCAGCAGCACCGCGTCCTGCGGGCCGGCCTCGGCCATGTGCTGCACCGCGCGCACGGCCGTCGCATGCTGCTCGCGGCCGTCTTCCTCGATCAACCTGAAGCCGCCGGCCCGGATCGCGGCCAGGTTCTTGTTGCGGGCGATGAAGGTCACCTCCTCACCCGACAGCGACAGCCGGGCGCCCAGATAGCCTCCAATCGCGCCCGCACCCACCACAGCAATCTTCATGCCCTTGCCTCTTCTCTTGCCTTGTAAAAACCGCGCAGCACGCCGACCAGGGGCCACAGCAGCAGCAGCATGGCCAGGCCGGCGATGCTGCCGACCAGCGGATTCGACCAGAAGATGCTCAGGCTGCCCTGCGACAGCAGCATCGACTGGCGAAAGCTCGCCTCGGCCATATCGCCCAGCACCAGGGCCAGCACCAGCGGCGCCAGCGGGTATTTGAGCTTCTTGAACAGATAGCCGGCCACGCCGAACACCATCATCATCACCACGTCGAACATCGAGCTGTGCACGGTGTAGGCGCCGATGGCGCAGATCACCACGATCACCGGTGCGATCACCGCGAACGGAATGCGCAGGATGGCGGCCCAGAACGGCACGGTGCTGAGCACCACCAGCAGGCCGACCAGATTGCCCAGGTACATCGAGGCGATCAGGCCCCAGACGAAGTCCTTCTGTTCGACGAACAGCATGGGCCCGGGCTGCAGGCCCCAGATCAGCAGGCCGCCCAGCAGCACGGCGGCGGTGGGCGAGCCCGGTATGCCCAGGGTCAGCATGGGCAGCAGGGCCGCCGTGCCGGCCGCGTGGGCAGCGGTTTCCGGCGCGAGCACGCCCTCGATCTGGCCGGTGCCGAAGGCCTGCGGGTTCTTGGACATGCGCCGCGCCACGCCATAGCTCATGAACGAGGCCGGGGTAGCGCCGCCGGGTGTGATGCCCATCCAGCAGCCGATCGCCGTCGAGCGCAGAAAGGTCAGCCAGTAGCGCGGCAGTTCGCGCCAGGTCTGCCAGACCACGCTGGGGCTGATGCGGGCGCTCTTGCCCTTGAAGGCCAGGCCTTCTTCCATCGTCAGCAGGATCTCGCCGATGCCGAACAGGCCTATCACCGCGATCAGGAAATCGAAGCCCTTGAGCAGGTCGGTCACGCCATAGGTCATGCGCAGCTGGCCGGTCACCGTGTCCATGCCGACCGCAGCAAGCGCGAAGCCCAGCATCATCGAGGCGATCACCTTGGCCGGCGGCTCCTTGCTCATGCCGACGAAGCTGCAGAAGGTCAGCAGCTGCACGGCAAAGTATTCGGCCGGTCCGAACTTGAGCGCGAAGCGGGCCAGAAAGGGCGCCAGAAAGGTGATCAGCAGCACCGCGAACAGGGCGCCGACGAAGGACGAGGTGAAGGCCGCCGTCAGCGCCTGGGCAGCGCGGCCCCGCTGCGCCATCGGATAGCCGTCAAAGGTGGTGGCCACCGACCAGGGCTCGCCGGGGATGTTGAACAGGATGGAGGTGATGGCTCCGCCGAACAGCGCCCCCCAGTAGATGCACGACAGCATGATGATGGCCGACGTGGGGTTCATCGTGAAGGTCAGCGGCAGCAGGATGGCGATGCCGTTGGCTCCTCCGAGCCCGGGCAGCACGCCGATCAGCACGCCCAGCGTGATGCCGATCAGCATATAGCCCAGATTGGGCAGGGTCAGTGCGACGTTGAAGCCATGCAGCAGATTGGTCAGCTCATCCATCAGAACCCCAGCAGATGTTCAAGCGGCCCCTTGGGCAGCGGCACCAGAAACCAGCGCTCGAAGACCAGGAAGAAGGCCAGCGGCACGCCGGCGGCAATCACCCCGGTGAGCAGCCAGCTGAAACTGCCGTGGCGGCGCATGAAGTAGCCGATCAGCAGGAAGGAGGCCTCGTAAATGCCCAGCAGCGCAACCGCACCGACGTAGACCGACATCGGCAGCAGCATCGCGAACACGGTCACGAGTTGCGCGCGCTCGGCGAACAGCGCGCTGGGTCGCTTCCAGCGCAGCAGGGTGCTGACCAGCACCGTGGCGCTGGAGGCCAGCAGCAGCAGGCCGATGTAGAACGGGAAATAGCCGGCGCGCGGGCCATCGTCGGCCCAGCCTATGCCCACGCGCAGGCTGTCGGTGATCACCAGCAGCGCGAGCAGCAGCAGGAAGATCGCCACAGCCAGCTCGGGGCCGCGTGTTGCCAAGCCGGCCGGTTCGGATTTCGTGTCATCGGTTTGCATGGCGCGGCCTCAGTTGGACATGAAGCCGGCTTCCTTCATCAGCACCCGGTGCAGCTGTTCGTTCTTGCCCAGCCAGTCGTTGAAGTCGGCGCCGGTCATGAAGCTCTGCTTGAAAGCGCCTTTCTCCATGAAGTCCTTCCAGTCCGGCTGGGCGCGTATCTTCTTGAACAACTCGACGTAGTAGCTGACCTGCTCGGGCGTCGCGCCGGGCGGCATGAAGACGCCGCGCAGCATCAGATAGTCCACCGGCAGGCCGGCCGAGGCGCAGGTCGGCACATCGCTCCAGGCCTGGGTGGCGGTGAGCTTGGTCGGGTAGGGCAGCTTGTCCTTGTCCATCACGCACAGCGGCCGCAGCTTGCCGGCGCGCCAGTGCGACTCGGCCTCGATCGGGTTGTTGACGGTCGAGTCGATGTGCTTGCCGACCAGCTGCACGGCCACGTCGCCACCGCCCTTGAACGGGATGTAAGTCATCTTCTTGCCGACGGTTTTTTCCATCAGCACGGTGATGATCTGGTCCTCCTGCTTGGAGCCGGTGCCGCCCATCTTGAAGGTCTTGTCGGGCTGGGCCTTGATGGCGGTGATGTAGTCCTTGGTGTTCTTGTAGGCCGTGTCTTCGTTGACCCACAACACGAACTGGTCCAGGGCCAGCATCGCCACCGGGGTCAGGTCACGCCAGTTGAAGGGCAGGCCGGTGGCCAGCGGCGTGGTGAACAGGTTGGACAGCGTGATGACGATCTTGTGCGCGTTGCCCTTGTCGCCCTTGACGTCGAGAAAACCCTCGGCCCCAGCCCCGCCGGCCTTGTTGACGACGATGATGGGCTGGGCGGTCAGCTTGTACTTGGCGCTCACGCCCTGGATGAAGCGCGCCATCTGGTCGGCCCCGCCGCCGGTACCGGCCGGCACGACGAACTCGATCGGCTTGGTCGGTTCCCAGGCCAGCACGGAGCTGCTGAACAGGGCGCCGGCCAGGCTCAGGGCGGCGGTCATGGCACTTGGCTTGAATCGTTGGCTCATCATCGCTTGGTCGCTTTCCAGGGTTGAAGAAGAAGAACGAATTTCAGAGGCCGAGCTTGGCGGCCAGGCCGATGCGCTGCAGCTTGCCGGTGGCGCCCTTGGGGATCTCGTCCATGAAAAGGATCTTGCGCGGCACCTTGTAGTCGGCGGCGCGCTGGGCCACGAAGTCCTGCAGCTCGCGTTCGGTGGCGCTGGCGCCCTCCTTGAGCACGACCACCGCTGCCACCTCCTCGCCGAGCTTGGGGTGGGGCATGCCGAAGCACACCACCTGGGCCACGGCGGCATGGTCCATCAGCAGCTCATCGACCTCGCGCGGGCTGACCTTCTCGCCGCCGCGGTTGATGATTTCCTTCAGCCGGCCGGTGATGCTGAGATAGCCCTCGCCATCCTTGCTGCCCTGGTCGCCGGTGCGGAACCAGCCGTTCAGAAAGCCATCGGCATTGGCCTGGGAATTGTTCTCGTAGCCGGCGGTGACGTTGGGACCGCGAATGACGATCTCGCCGACCTCGTTGGCGCCGAGGATCTGCCCTTCGGAACCCATGATGGCCACCTCGGGTCCGGCCGCAAGCCCGACCGTGCCGGGCTTGCGGGCCAGGGGCGGCAGCGGGTTGGAGGTCATCTGGTGGGTGGCTTCGGTCATGCCATAGGCCTCGATCAACGGCGACTTGAAGATCGCCTCCAGCTCGGCGATGACCTGCGGCGGCATCGACGACGACGACGAGCGCAGGAAGCGCAGCGGATTGCGCGCGATGACCTCCAGATTGCCCTTGGCGCGGCCGACGATGGCCTGGTGCATGGTCGGCACGGCGGTGTACCAGGTCGGCTTGGCCTCGTCCATCCAGCCGAAGAACTTCAGCGCATTGAAGCCGGGCGTGCAGAACACCTGCGAGCCGGCCGACAGCGGCGCCAGCACGCCGGCGATCAGGCCGTGGATGTGGAACAGCGGCATGATGTTCAGGCCGATGTCGCCGGGCACCAGCGCCAGCGTACGGCGGATGTGGGCGGCCGAGGCGCACAGATTGCCGACCGACAGCGGCACGATCTTGGGCCGCGAGGTGGTGCCCGAGGTGTGCAGCACCATGCCGATGTCGCCGGCCTCGGCAAAGCCGCCCTGGGCGGCTGGTGCAGCATCGCCTGGCGTGCGCGGGCTCAGGCTGAAGCTGCCCGCCGGTGCACCTGCCGGCACCAACAGATCGATCACCCGCACGCCCAGCTTTTCGGCCACCGCGATGGCGGGCGAGGCGCTGCCCTGCTCGACGATCAGCAGCTTGGCATTCAGATCGCTCAGATAGAACTCGAACTCGTCGGCGCGATAGCCCGGGTTCAGCGGCGCGCTGGTCGTGCCCGAGGCACAGGCCATATAGCAGGTGGCCATTTCGGGGCCGTTGTTCAGCACGATGGCCACGCGGTCGTTGCGGCCGGCGCCGAGCTGGTTCAGGCGGGCCAGCGTGGCGGCCACAAGAGTGCGCAACTCGCCGTAGCTGAGGGCGGGGCGGTCCGGAGCGGAGATGGCAACATCGTCGGCGAGGCCGTTGGCAAGAAGCTGTTCGAGCGTGGTTGGCATGGTTGTTCCCGTGAGAGCGTGGGTGGGGTATGGCTGGGCAGGTGCGGCCGATGCTACAGGCCGAGCCAATGGCCCAGGGTCAGCAATTCGGCTTCGTCGAAGGCCGCGAAGCCCTGGTATTTGGTGGGTTCCAGCTTCTTGCGGCCTTCGTCCGAACTGTCCAGCGCGAGCAGATACTCGCGCACCTTGCCGGCCACTTCAGGCGACAGACTGGGGCTGGCGATGACATGCTTGATCGGCACCTCGCGGGACTTGCCCAGCACCCGGCCGCCCGCCGTCTGCCAGCTCTTGATGAGGGCGCCGGAGGCGGTGGCCCCGGCCTGGGTCAGCCGGTTCTCGACAAAGAAGGGCACCGCGTCCTGGTAGCGGGTGTAGCTGTACTTGACCTGATCGGCGTTGCCGACGGCATCGCGAATGGTGGCGCGGGCCAGCCAGCTGGTGATCGAGTCCTGGTCGGGTGCGCCCAGCGTGACGCCCTTCAGATCGGCCAGGGTCTTGAGCGGTGAATCGGCGCGCACCAGGAAGTGCGTGCTGTAGGTCTGGAAGCCCTTGGTCACGGCCAGCAGTTTGTAGCCCGATTGCTTGATCGCGACGATGGACAGATGGGCCGGGTGCACCAGGGCCAGGTCGTACTCCCTGGCGGCCAGGCCCTTGCTCAGCCGGGGGTACTCGGCCACCGGCTCGATGCTGACCGGCTGCTTCAGCAACTTGGTCAGATCGGCGGCGATGGCGCCGTACTTGGCCCGTACATCGGCATCCGACACCCGGTAGCTCACCCCCTCGTTGATGGCAAACGTCAGTGCCGCAGGGCTGGCGGATGAAAGTGCGCAAAGCAGGGCAGCGAGCGTTGCACGCAGGATCAGTGATTTCATTGAAGAAGGCGCTAGGCCTGGGAGCTGGAAGGAGAGCCGCCGATGACTAACTGCGGTAGGCATCGGATGATATTTCAGAAGCCGCTGTGCCCAGATGACACCGGGGCCGGCCGGCTCACTCCTCCAGCTCCTCCCGCGCCATCTCCACATCCAGGCGTTCCATCGCGTCGAGCGGATCGCTGGCGGCCGCATCGGCATAGAGCTGCTCGGCCTCCTTCATCCGCTTGTCGCCCTCGAGCATCACCAGGCCGTTGGCGTATTCGATCATCGCGATCGCCGAGGTCGGGTTCAGCTTCAAGGCCTCCTTGAACATCTTCAGCCCGGTGGCGGTGTCGGCCCCCTGGGTGCGGGCCAGCAGCTTGCCGACCTTGTCAATCACCTCGGCGTGGAAGGCACCCAGCGCGATGTGGGCGTCGGCATGCTTGGGGGCCAGCGCGATCGCCGTTTCCAGCGCGTTCTTGCACTTCGAGCCCAGCCCCTGGGCCAGTGCCTTGGCCACGCTGATGCCCTGGCCGTAGCGGCCGATCGCATAGGCCTGCCAGTAGTAGGCATTGGCGTTCTTGGGCTCGGTGGCCTGCTGGGCTTCGGCCCGCTGGGCCACCTCGAGGAACATCTCGAGCTTGGTCTTCTCGCTCTTTTCCAGGTAGTTGGCGTAGATGGCCTGGGCCTTGTTGGCCACCGTGATGCCGCCTCCGCCCGCCTTCAGGCCCGCCTCGCAGGCCTTCTGGAATTCGCCGGCATGGAACAGTGCCCAGGCGGCCAGCACCTTGTCGTCCTTGGGAAAGGGCTCGGCGTCGCCGGCATGCAGCCGGGCCCACTTCTTCTTCAGCGCGGCGGCGTCATAGACATAGTCGGCGTTGTCGTGAGGGAAGGCGGTCCATTTGGCCATGGGTGTCTCCGTGGGCGGTGGTCAGGTGGATGAAGATTGCGAGGTCTTGGCCTCGTTGGCATGCTCGGTGTAATTGGCTGCGAGCGTCAGCAGATGGGCGCGTGAGGCGGTGTCGAGATAGGGTGTCAGCAGGCTCAGCAGGTGGTAGGCGCCGCGCATCAGCGCCGCGCCGGCACGGCTGGGCTCCAGCGCATGGCGCGGGTCGCGCACATATTCATAGCTGAGCCAGTAGCTGAGCAGCACCACCATGGCGGTGGCCACAGGCTCCACCTCCTGCTCGCTGAGCCGGATCGCGCCGGCACGCTGCATGCCCTGGAGCACGGCGCGCACGGCCAGCGACTTGTCTTTCAGCACGGTCTGGAAGTGCGTTTCCAGCCGGCGGTTCTTGCTCAGCAGGTCGTTCAGGTCGCGGTAGAGGAAGCGATACTGCCAGATCAGCTCAAACAGCATGTGGAAGAACAGCCAAGCGTCCTCGACATTGCGCACGCTGTCGGCGGCCCGCAGCAACTCGTTCAGCGCCGTCTCGTAGCGATCGAACAAGGCGTTGATCAGCTCGTCCTTGGCCGGGTAGTGGTAGTACAGATTGCCGGGGCTGATCTTCAGCTCGGACGAGATCAGCGTGGTGGAGACATTGGGCTCGCCAAAGCGGTTGAAGAGGTCCAGTGTGACCTCAAGGATGCGTTCGGCCGTGCGGCGCGGCTTCTTGGCTTGCATTCAGCTTGTCTCCAGTGCGCGCCCATTCTGGCATCAAGCCCGGGGCCCAAAAGCCCAAAAGCCGGCTTCGGTCACCAAGTTGCAAGAAAAAAGGCCGGCAATGCCGGCCTGTGTGCGATGCGCGGCGGCGTTCAGGCGCTGCGGCGACGGGCGATATGACCCACGGCAAGCAGACCCGCCAGCAAGAGCGCATAGCTTGCTGGCTCGGGCACGGCGCTGACGCTGAGCGCCCCGGCAGCCAGCGGATGGGCATTGCTGCCGTTCCACAGCCCGGCAGCATCGATCTGGTTGACGTTGCCGGTGTTCCAGCCAAAGAGGTACTTGTTGCTCGAGCTTTGCTGCGAATAGACCAGCCAGTGGAAGCTGTTCGAGCCGGCGTGGGTCCAGTCGGTGACGGCCGTGCCGTTCCAGGTCAGGAAGTAGGGTGGCAGCACCGAATTGGCGAAGGCCCCCATGGTGTACTGACCGCCGGACAGGCTGCCCAACGCAGCAAAGCTGCTGGCGGTGACCGAGAAGTCCAGCACCTGATACTGGCCCGCCACCGGGCTGCTGCCGTCGGTGACGAATTGCCCCGCCTCCGTGCCGAACGACCAGTTCCAGACCATATTTGCCTGGGCACCACCGGCCAGCAGGACCAGGGCGGCGGCAATGCCGGAAAGCTTGCAAGAGTTCATGGCAGACCTCGGTGAGGGGTTCTATCACTTAGCCTGGAGATATTGACCCCGAGGTTTGTCGCCGGCAACCCCTTGTATTGGGGGTCGAAGTCCCGGCGCCAGCGCGCGCAGGCCGCCCTGCCTACAATCGCTCGCACCATGAGTTCATCCCCCCCGGCTGTATCCCTTCCCGCCCTGCGCTTCGACAATGTCACCAAAACCTACCGTGGCGGCCAGGTGCGGGCGCTGGGTGGCGTCAGCTTCGAGATCGCCCAGGGCGAGTTTTTCGGCCTGCTGGGCCCCAATGGTGCCGGCAAGACGACGCTGATCAGCATACTGGCCGGCTTGGCCAAGGCGACGAGCGGCTCGGTGTCGGTCCACGGCCACGACGTCGTCAACGACTATGCCGCTGCCCGCCGTGCCCTGGGCGTGGTGCCGCAGGAGCTGGTGTTCGACCCCTTTTTCAGCGTGCGCGAGACGCTGCGCATCCAGAGCGGCTACTTCGGTGTGCGCAATAACGAGGCCTGGATCGACGAGTTGCTGGAAAACCTGGGGCTGACGGACAAGGCCAACGCGAACATGCGCCAGCTGTCCGGCGGCATGAAGCGCCGCGTGCTGGTGGCCCAGGCCCTGGTGCACCGCCCGCCGGTGATCGTGCTGGACGAGCCGACCGCCGGCGTTGACGTTGAGCTGCGCCAGACCCTGTGGCAATTTGTCGCCCGCCTGAACAAGGAGGGCCATACGGTCCTGCTGACCACCCACTATCTGGAAGAAGCCGAGGCGCTGTGCGGCCGCATCGCGATGCTCAAGCAGGGCCGCATCGTGGCCCTGGACCGCACCTCGGCGCTGCTGGCCGGCACCGCCAGCACGATGCTGCGCTTCAAGCTGGACCGGCCGCTGCCCGCCGGCCTGGCCGAGCGCGCCCGGGTGACCGGCCGCATCGTCCAGATCAAGGCCCATGACGCGGCCGAGGTCGAGCAGATCCTGGCGGCGCTGCGTGCCGCTGGCTGCCAGATCGAAGACCTGGAGATAGGCCGCGCCGACCTCGAAGACGTATTTCTCGAAATCATGCAAAGCGAGCCTGCGGCCGCGGAGGCCCGCCTGTGAACAACGCCCATCTCGTCAGCCAGAGCAGCCACCCGCTGGCCGGCGCCCGCACGCTGTTCTACAAGGAGGTGCTGCGCTTCTGGAAGGTCGCCTTCCAGACGGTTGCCGCGCCGGTCTTGACCGCGGTGATGTATCTGCTGATCTTCGGCCACGTGCTGGAGGATCACGTCAAGGTCTACGACTCGGTGGGCTACACCAGCTTCCTGATCCCCGGCCTGGTGATGATGAGCGTGTTGCAGAACAGCTTTGCCAATTCGTCCTCCAGCCTGATACAGAGCAAGATCACCGGCAATCTGGTGTTCCTGCTGCTCACACCGCTGTCGCACTGGGCCTGGTACTGCGCCTATGTCGGCGCCTCCATCGTGCGCGGCGTGGCCGTCGGTCTGGGCGTGATGGTGGTCACCGTCTGGTTCGCGCCGCCTGGCATGAGCGAGCCGCTGTGGGTGCTGGTGTTCGCCGTGCTGGGCGCGGCCATGATGGGCACGCTGGGCCTGATCGCCGGCCTGTGGGCCGAGAAGTTCGACCAGTTGGCCGCCTTCCAGAACTTCATCATCATGCCGATGACGTTTCTGTCGGGCGTGTTCTATTCCGTGCATTCGCTGCCCCCGTTCTGGCAGGGTGTCAGCCACCTGAACCCGTTTTTCTACATGATCGACGGCTTCCGCCATGGCTTCTTCGGTGTCAGCGATGTGTCGCCTTGGTTGAGTTTGGGGGTGGTCGGCATCAGCTTTGTGATCGTTGCTGGCATAGCGCTGCAGCTGCTGCGGTCGGGCTACAAGATCCGTAGCTGACCTCAAGAACTAGAATCGAGGCACTATGGCCGATCCCACCGCAGCTGAAGTTCAGCACTACATCTCCCAAGGCCTTGCCTGCGACACCCTGCAGGTCGAGGGGGATGGCCGGCATTTCTTTGCCACCATCGTCTCACCCGAGTTCGAGGGCCTGAGCCGCATCAAGCGACACCAGCGCGTCTACACGGCGCTGGGCGACCGCATGCGCGAGCAGATCCATGCGCTGTCGATGAAGACGCTGACGCCGGCCGAATGGGCCGCCGCACCGGCCACGCAGCAAAACTGACAGGCTGCCGGTCTTTCGGCCGCAACGACGGCCATCAAGAATCGGATCACCACATGATCACCCTGGCACTTTCCAAAGGCCGCATCTTCGATGACACCCTGCCGCTGCTGCGTGCCGCCGGCATCGAGGTGCTGGACGACCCCGAGACCTCGCGCAAGCTGATACTCGACACCAACCAGCCCGATGTGCGCGTCGTGCTGGTGCGCGCCACCGATGTGCCCACCTATGTGCAATACGGCGGCGCCGATCTGGGCGTGGCCGGCAAGGACGTGCTGATCGAGCACGGTGGCGAGGGCCTGTACCAGCCGCTGGACCTGAAGATCGCCGCCTGCCGCATGAGCGTGGCCGTGCGCGCCGACTTCGACTACCAGGCCGCCGTCAAGCAGGGCTCCCGCCTGCGCGTGGCCACCAAGTTCACCACCATCGCCCGCGACCACTTCGCCGACAAGGGCGTGCACATCGACCTGATCAAGCTCTACGGCTCGATGGAGCTGGCACCGCTGACCGGCCTGGCCGACGCCATCGTCGACCTGGTCTCCACCGGCAACACCTTGCGGGCCAACCATCTGGTCGAGGTCGAGCAGATCATGGACATCTCCTCGCGCCTGGTCGTCAACCAGGCCGCGCTCAAGCTGAAGCGCGAGCCGCTGCGCCGGCTGATAGACGCCTTCGCCTCCGCCATACCTACCTGAACCCAGCCGTACACGCCATGAACCTGCGCCAGCTCAGCACCTCGCAAGCCGATTTCGAAGCCGAGTTCCAGCGGGTGCTGCATTGGTCGGCCGAGACCGATGATGCGATCGAGCAGCGGGTGGCCGAGATACTGGCCGATGTGAAGGCGCGCGGCGACGCGGCGGTGCTGGAGTACACGGCCCGCTTCGATCTGGTGCAGGCCGACAGCGTGGCCGCCCTGGAGCTGACCCGTGAAGAACTGAAGGCCGCCTTCGAGGCCATCACCCCGGCCCAGCGCCAGGCCCTGCAGGCTGCCGCCGAGCGGGTGCGCAGCTACCACGAGCGCCAGAAACAGGCCTGCGGCCTGAGCTGGAGCTATCGCGACGAAGACGGCACCTTGCTGGGCCAGAAGGTCACGCCGCTGGACCGCGTCGGCATCTATGTGCCCGGCGGCAAGGCGGCCTATCCGTCCAGCGTCTTGATGAATGCCATTCCGGCCCAGGTGGCAGGCGTGCCCGAGATCATCATGGTCGTGCCCACGCCCCGCGGCGAGAAGAACGCCCTGGTGCTGGCTGCGGCCTATGTTGCCGGGGTGCACCGCGCCTTCACCGTCGGCGGCGCCCAGGCCGTTGGCGCGCTGGCCCATGGCACGGCGACGATTCCGAAGGTGGACAAGATCACCGGCCCGGGAAATGCCTATGTGGCCAGCGCCAAGAAGCATGTCTTCGGCCTGGTCGGCATCGACATGATTGCCGGCCCCAGCGAGATCCTGGTGCTGGCCGATGGCACGACCCCGCCCGACTGGGTGGCGATGGACCTGTTCAGCCAGGCCGAGCACGACGAGCTGGCGCAAAGCATTCTGCTGAGCCCCGACGCGGCCTATATCGAGCAGGTGCGCGAGGCAATTGATCGCCTGCTGCCGACGATGCCGCGCCAGGCCGTGATACGCGCCTCGCTGGAAGGCCGCGGCGCGCTGATACACACCCGCTCGATGGAAGAGGCCTGCGAGATCAGCAACCGCATCGCGCCTGAGCATCTGGAGGTGTCGAGTTCCGACCCGCATCGCTGGGAGCCGCTGTTGCGCCATGCCGGCGCGATCTTTCTCGGTGCCTACACCAGCGAATCGCTGGGCGACTACTGCGCCGGGCCTAACCATGTGCTGCCGACCTCGGGCACGGCGCGCTTCTCCTCGCCGCTGGGCGTCTACGACTTCCAGAAGCGCTCGAGCCTGATTGAGGTCAGCGAGGCGGGCGCGCAGAAGCTGGGTCCGATTGCCGCCGAACTGGCCTATGGCGAGGGCCTGCAGGGTCATGCCCGCGCCGCAGAAATGCGGCTCAAGAAGTAGAAAAAGTAGCTCAGGCGACGCGGAACGCGCCCAGCGCCTGATCGACGCCCTGCGTCTGCTGGCGCAGGCTTTCGGCCGCGGCGGCGGTCTGCTCCACCAGGGCGGCGTTCTGCTGCGTGCCCTCGTCGATCTCGTGCAGCGTCTGGCCCATGCCGCTGACGGCCTCGCTCTGTGCCCGTATCGCCGCCTCGGTCTGACCCATCAGGGCGCTGACCCTCTGCACCTGCTGCACCACTTCGTCTATGGTGGAGCGGGCCTCGGCCACAGTGCGGCCGCCGCTCTCGACCCGGCTCACACTGTCCTGTATCAGCGCCTTGATCTCGCGCGCCGCGGTGGCGCTGCGCTGGGCCAGCGAGCGCACCTCGGCCGCCACGACGGCAAAGCCGCGCCCCTGTTCGCCGGCCCGTGCGGCCTCGACGGCAGCGTTCAGCGCCAGGATATTGGTCTGGAAGGCGATGCCGTCGATCACGCCGGTGATGTCGGCAATTCGGTGGCTGGCGGCCTGTATGCCCTGCATGGTCTGCACCACCTCGCCGACAGCCGCGCCTCCGCGCGCTGCCGTGGTCGAGGCCTGGCGGGCCAGGGCGTCGGCCTCGCGCGCGCTGCCGGCGCTGTGGCCCACCACATCGGCCATCGCCTGCATGGCCTGGGCGGCCTGCTGCAAACGCGCCGCCTGCTGCTCGGTGCGTGCGGACAGATCGCTATTGCCCACGGCGATCTCGGTGGAGGCCAGGGTGATCGTCGAGCTGCCTTCGCGCACGCGCTGGATGAAGCCGCGCAGCTGGCAGACCATGGTGCCCAGCTCGGCCTGCAGCTGCCCAAGCTCATCGCCACCGTGCTGCGTCTGTTCGCCGCCGCGCAGATCGCCCAGGGCCACCGCGCGGGTGAGTTGCATCGCCTGGCGCAGCGGTGACATGACGCTGCGCAGCAGCCACAGATAGCCGATCAGCAGCAGCACCGACAGCAGCACCGCCACCGCCGGCATCACCCACAGGCCCTGGGTGCGTGCGGCGTCGAAGTCGGCCATCGCCTGATCGGCAAAGGCATTGGCCTGCAGCACCGTCTGGTCGACAGCGCCGCGATGGCGCTCGTAAAGCTGGTGCACAGCCTTCAGGCCCTCGCGGGCGGCAGCGGTATCGCCGCGCAGCAGCGGTGCGATCACCTGATCGCGCGAGGCGGCGAGCATCAGCTGGGCCTGTTCATGCTGGGCGCCCAGCAGCGCTTTCTCCAGGCCGTAGGGCGGGTTGTCGCGCCAGTACTTGATGCGGGCCTCGTATTCACCGGCCAGGCGCTCCAGCGTTTCGCGGCCCTGGGCCGGCGTCAGCGTGGCCTCGACGGCGGCCGACATGGCCAGGCGCAGCTCGATCAAATACATCGGTGGCGGCAGGATGTCGGCCACCACGTCCTTGGCCACGAAGGCTTTGGCGGCATTGGCCTGCAACTGCGTGTAGCTCCACAGCGACTGGGCCAGCATGACCAGGGCGGCGCTCAAACCCACCAGGGCGAGCACGGCAATGCGCAGTCGCAGTGGCATCGATCTCACACGATTTGTCGTGGCCATGATGCCTCCGATCGACTGGTGCGGGCTGTGCGCTTGGACAGCCCGTCCAAGAACGGCTCCCTTTTCAGTACTTTCGTCGCTATCCGCGCAAAATGAAAACGAAATTGATAAATAGTGCAATTAGAAGTCACGAACTTCGTGTTGCACGAACTTCGTGGTACGCTTCGGGCCATGAAGAACGTCACCGTCACGATGGAAGACGGCGTGGCCGACTGGGCCCGCATGGAAGCCGCGCGCCGCAACACCAGCGTGTCGCGCCTGGTCGGCGAGCTGCTGGCCGAGAAGATGCACCATGACGACGCCTATGAGCGCGCGATGCGCGAGGCGCTTGAATTCAAGAGCTGGGGCTCCTCCGGCGTGAAGCCCGAGGCCCGGGCCGACAGCTACACCCCGAGGCCCCGCTGATGCTGGTCTTTGTGGACACCGGCCTGCTCTTGAGCTGCTTCGACGATGAAGACGCGGCGCGCCGTGACCGTGCCCGCGACTGGATAGGCCAGTGCTGGCAGCGCCGCTGCGGGCGGCTCAGCACCCAGGTGCTGAATGAGTTCTACGGCTGTGCGCGCCGCCACTTTCCGCAGGCCATCGCCGCCGGCGATGCCCGCGCCGAGGTGCGTCGCTACCAGCACTGGAAGCCCTGGTCCATCGACCATCCGACCGTTGAGACGGCCTGGGCGGTGGAGAGCCGCTACGGCGTCAACTACTGGGACGCACTGGTCGTCGCCGCCGCACAGCAGCAGGGCTGCGAGCTGCTGCTGACCGAGGCCTTGCCCCATCAGCAGCGCTATGAAAGCGTGCAGGTCATCAACCCCTTCACTGTCGGGCCCGAGCGGCTCGATCAAAGCCAAGCATGACAAACCTCAACCAGCTGATGGCGCGCAGCCTCCGCGCCGATGTGCAGACGATGAAGGCCTATCCGATCCAGTCGTCGGCCGGCCTGGTCAAGCTGGACACGATGGAAAACCCGTTCCGCCTGCCCGAAGCGCTGCAGCGGGCGCTGGGCGAGCGCCTGGGCCGCGTGGCGCTGAACCGCTATCCGGCCGAGCGCCTGAACGATTTGCGCGCGGCGCTGGCCGCCCATGCCCAGATGCCCGAGGGTTGCGACATCACCCTGGGCAATGGCTCGGACGAGATCATCACCATGCTCAGCATGGCCTGCAATGTGCCGGGCGCGGTCTATCTGTCGCCGCTGCCCAGCTTTGTGATGTACGGCATGTCGGCCCAACTGCAGGGGGCTAAGTTCGTCGGTGTGCCGTTGACGGCCGACTTTGAGCTGGACGGCCCGGCCATGCTGGTGGCCATTGCGGCCGAGAAGCCCAATCTGATCTATCTGGCCTACCCGAACAACCCGACCGGCAGCCTGTGGGACGACGCGGTGATAGCCCAGATCATCGTGGCGGCCGGCGAGATCGGCGCCCTGGTCGTGATGGACGAGGCTTACCAGCCCTTTGCCGCCCGCGACTCGATGCCGCTGCTGGTCCGCCACGAGCATGTGCTGATCATGCGCACGATGAGCAAGTTCGGCCTGGCCGGGGTGCGCATCGGCTATCTGATGGGCCGCAAGGCGCTGATTGCCGAGATCGACAAGCTTCGCCCGCCGTTCAATGTGGGCGTGCTGAACACCGAGGCGGCGCTGTTCGCGCTGGAGCATGTGGGCGAGTACCGGCGCCAGGCGGCCATCCTGCGCGAGCAGCGCGAACTGCTGTTTGCCGAGCTGCAGGCCCTGCCCGGCGTGCACCCGTTTCCCAGCCAGGGCAATATGATTCTGGCGCGGGTGGCGGATGCTGCGGCCACCTTCGAGGGCATGAAGGCGCGTGGCGTGCTGATCAAGAATGTCTCGGCCATGCACCCGTCGCTGGCCAACTGCCTGCGCATCACGGTCAGCAATGCCCAGGAAAATGCCATGATGCTGTCTGCCCTGAAAGCGAGTTTGTGATGAGTAGCGTTGTTCAACGCATTGCCGAAGTCGAGCGCAATACCAAGGAAACGCAGATACGCGTGCGCGTCAATCTGGACGGCACCGGCGAGGCCAGGCTGCACACCGGCATCGGCTTCTTCGACCATATGCTGGACCAGATCGCCCGCCACGGCCTGATTGACCTCGACATCGACGCCAAGGGAGACCTGCACATCGACGGCCACCACACGGTGGAAGACGTGGGCATCACCCTGGGCCTGGCCGTCGCCCAGGCGATCGGCGACAAAAAAGGCCTGACCCGCTACGGCCACGCCTATGTGCCGCTGGACGAGGCACTGTCCCGCGTGGTGGTCGATTTCTCCGGCCGGCCCGGCCTGCATATGCATGTGCCCTTCAAGAGCGGCATGGTCGGCGCCTTCGACACCCAGCTGACCTATGAATTCTTCCAGGGCTTCGTCAATCACGCACTGGTCAGCCTGCACATCGACAACCTGAAGGGCGAAAACGCCCACCACCAGGCGGAGACGGTGTTCAAGGCCTTCGGCCGGGCGTTGCGCATGGCGATGACTTTGGATGAGCGGTCGCTGGGCGTGATTCCGTCGACCAAAGGAAGTCTGTAATGGCACAACGGACGGTTGCCGTCGTCGACTACGGCATGGGCAATCTGCGCTCGGTGTCGCAGGCGGTGATGCATGTGGCGGCGGGCGAGGGCGTCGAGGTCATCGTCACTTCCAAGCCCGATGAGGTGTTCGCCGCCGAGCGCATCGTGCTGCCGGGCCAGGGCGCGATGCGCGAGTGCATGCGCGAGCTGCGCGACTCCGGCCTGCAGGAGGCGGTGCTGCATGCGGCCGCCAACAAGCCGCTGATGGGCGTCTGCGTGGGCATGCAGATGCTGCTGGACAGCAGCGAGGAGCAGGACACGCCGGGCCTGGGGCTGATCCCGGGCCGGGTGCACCGCTTCCAGCTCGACGGCCAGTTGCAGCCCGATGGCAGCCGCTACAAGGTGCCGCAAATGGGCTGGAACCAGGTGTTCCAGACAAATCAGCAGGCAGAAGGTCAGGCGCGGCCGCACGCGCTGTGGCAGGATGTGCCCGACCAGGCTTGGTTCTACTTCGTGCACAGCTTCTACGCCCGCCCGTCTGACCCGCGCCACAGTGCGGGCGAGACCGTTTACGGCCAACGCTTTACCTGCGCCGTGGCTAGAGATAATATTTTCGCCACCCAGTTTCACCCCGAAAAGAGCGCCGCCCATGGGCTTGCCCTGTACCGCAATTTCCTGCACTGGATGCCCTGAGGCAATGCCTACACGCTCAACCGACTGCCCCTCCGATTGCCCCTCCAATACGGCGGGCCCCTTTTCCTCACTACGACACCATCGGCCATGCTGCTGATTCCTGCGATTGACCTGAAAGACGGCAAATGTGTACGCCTCAAGCAGGGCGACATGAATGACTCCACCACCTTTGGTGAAGATCCGGCCGAGATGGCCAGACGCTGGGTCGATGCCGGCGCGCGGCGCCTGCATCTGGTGGACTTGAACGGCGCCTTTGCCGGCAAGCCCGTCAACGAGGCGGCGATACGGGCCATTCTTCGTGAGGTCGGCAACGAGGTGCCGGTGCAACTGGGTGGCGGCATCCGCGACCTGGACACCATCGAGCGCTATCTGGATGGCGGCCTGAGCTTCATCATCGTCGGCACCGCCGCGGTGAAGAACCCGGGCTTCCTGCTGGACGCCTGCAGCGCCTTCGGCGGCCACATCATTGTCGGCCTCGACGCCAAGGACGGCAAGGTTGCCACCGATGGCTGGAGCAAGCTGACCGGCCACGAGGTCATAGACCTGGCCAAGAAGTTCGAAGGCTATGGCGTCGAGGGTGTGATCTACACCGACATCGGCCGCGACGGCATGCTCGCGGGCATCAATATCGAGGCCACCGTGAAGCTGGCCCAGGCGCTGAAGATTCCGGTCATCGCCTCGGGCGGCCTGTCCAATCTGGCCGATATCGAGCGGCTGTGCGAGGTCGAGAGCGAAGGCATCGAGGGCGTGATCTGCGGCCGGGCGATCTACACCGGCGATCTGGACTTCAGCGCGGCCCAGGCGCGGGCCGACGAACTCAACGGCTAGCCTGCCCCCGGGCTGCTCCGAAACCCGGGTTTTCTCGTTTTTCCGCCCTTTGCCTGTGATTTACACACGACTGGGCGGCCATCTCCGGCCATGGCGGTGTAAGTGACATGGTGTAATCCATTCGCAGTCACCGCCATCACACACGGAAAAATGGAATACGCCTCGGGCGACCCCGCTGACGACCTGGTCAGCCTGCTGGACGAAACAGACCTGGAGCTGCCCGCACCCAGCAGCAAGGTCTGGCGTGTGCTCGTCGTCGACGACGATCCCGGCGTTCACAGCACGACCGAGTTCTCGCTGCGCGGCGTGCAGATTCTGGGCCGCCCGCTGGAATTGCTGCATGCGCACTCGGCCAGGGAGGCCCGCGAGTTGCTGGTGCGCGAAGACGATGTCGCCGTGGTCCTGCTGGATGTGGTGATGGAGCGCGAGGACGCCGGCCTGTCCCTGGTCAAGGTGATACGCGACGACCTGGGCCTGAGCGAGCCGCGCATCATCCTGCGCACCGGCCAGCCCGGTTATGCGCCCGAGCTGGACGTGATTCGGCTTTACGACATCAATGACTACAAGACCAAGTCCGAGCTGACCCAGACCAAGCTCTACACGGCGCTGACCTCGGCCATCCGCTCGTACAAGCAGATCCGCGCCTTGGCCAGCAGCCGGCGCGGCCTGGAGATGATTGTCCGCGCCAGCACCGAGCTGATGGCCGTGCAGGGCCTGCACCGCTTCTCGGCCGGCGTGGTGACGCAGATCTGCGCGTTGCTGGAGCTGCCGCCCGATGGCCTGGTCTGCGTGCAGGCCAGCGACAACCAGACGCCGCGCATCGTCGCCGCCGCCGGCCGCTACCGCGGGCTGATCAATTCGACCCTGGACAATATCGACCAGGACGGGGTGCGCGGCGCGCTGAGCCGCTGCCTGTCCACACAGCGCAGCTTCTTCGACCAGGGCACGGCCCTCTATATCAAGGGTTCCAGCGGCAAGGCCCTGGCGGCCTATATCGACACCGACCATGTGCTCAGCGAGATCGACCACCAGCTGCTGGAGGTGTTCTGCGCCAATGTGGCCGTCGGGCTGGACAATGTGCAGCTGTTCGCCCGGCTGAACGAATCGGTCTTCGTCGATTCGCTGACCCGGCTGCCCAACCGCAACCGCCTGATCGCCCTGCTCGACGAGCGCTGCCTCAACGCCCCGGCCAGCACCACGCTGGCCTTGGTGGACATCGACGACTTTGCCGACATCAACGACGCCCTGGGCCATGAGTTGGGCGACAGCCTGCTGCAGGCCGTGGCCGACCGCCTGACCCGCGCGCTGAAGGCGCCGGTGGTGGTCGCCCGGGTCTCCGGTGATGTATTTGGCGTGCTGGGTCCCAACGCCCATGTCACGCCGGCGCTGCTGGCGGCCCAGTTCGTCGCGCCGTTCGACTGCCAGCAGGAGAACCAGCAGGAGTCGCTGCAGATCACCGCCACCATAGGCTTCGTGCGCCTGGCCGACTCGTCCGGCAAGGGCACCGAGGTGCTGAAGGACGCCAACATCGCCCTGAAGCGCTCCAAGACCCGGCAGCGCGGCGGCCATGGTTACTACACCCAGGACATGGGCGCCGACATCCGTGAGCGCGTCAAGCTGCTGCGCGGCCTGCGTTCGGCCTTCGAGAGCGAGCGCCTGTTCGTGATGTACCAGCCGCAGCTGGAGTTGCTGGGCAACCGCGTGCTGGGCGCCGAGGCCTTGATACGCTGGAAGACCGAGGACGGCAAGTTCGTGCCGCCCGACCGCTTCATTCCGGTGGCCGAGTATTCCGGGCTGATCGTGGCCATCGGCGAGTGGGTGCTGCGCACCGCCTGCCGTGAGCTGAACCGGCTGATCGGCCTCGGTTACCCCGATTTCCGCATGGCGGTGAACGTCTCGGTGGCCCAGCTGCGCCACCCCGATTTCCTCACCATGCTGCAGGGTGCGCTGGCCGATACCGGCGTCAATCCGGCCCAGGTGGAGCTGGAAATCACCGAGTCGATGGCCATGGAGGATGTGAACTTCATCGTCCAGATCGTCGATCAGATCAAGCAGACCGGGGTGACGATTGCCATCGATGACTTCGGCACCGGTTTCTCGTCGCTGAGCCAGCTGCGCCATCTGCGCGTGGACCGGCTGAAGATAGACCGCGCCTTTGTCAACGAGATCGTCGCCATCGACAAGGGCTGCGACATTGCCCGCATGGTGGTCGAACTGGCCCGCAGCCTGCACCTGGAGGTGCTGGCCGAGGGCATAGAGACCGAGCAGCAGGCTGCCGTGCTGCGCCAACTCGGTTGCCATGAGGGCCAGGGCTATCTGTTCGCCCGGCCGATGGAGCCGGCGCAGCTGGTGAGCTGGCTGGCCGAACACAAGGTCTGACGAGGCCTGACCCGGCGCCCCGTGTTTACCCGGGGGATATACTCGCCGCGCACTCCTGCACGCCCTGCGCCGAAAGCTGATCCGCATGCTCGCCAAACGCATCATTCCCTGCCTGGACGTGACCGGCGGCCGCGTCGTCAAGGGCGTCAATTTCCTGGAGCTGCGCGATGCCGGCGATCCGGTCGAGATTGCCGCCCGCTACAACGACCAGGGCGCCGACGAGCTGACCTTTCTGGACATCACCGCCACCAGCGATGAGCGCGACCTGATACTGCACATCATCGAGGCGGTGGCCTCCCAGGTCTTCATCCCCTTGACCGTCGGCGGCGGCGTGCGCGTCGTCGAGGACGTGCGCCGCCTGCTGAATGCCGGTGCCGACAAGGTCAGCTTCAACTCGGCCGCGGTGGCCAACCCGCAGGTGATACGCGACGCGTCCGACAAATACGGTGCCCAGTGCATCGTCGTCGCCATCGACGCCAAGCGGCGCCAGGGCGACGATCTGGCCGCCCGCGGCGCCGGCTGGGACGTCTACACCCATGGCGGCCGCAAGAACACCGGCATGGACGCCGTGGCCTGGGCCACGCAGATGGCGGCCCAGGGCGCCGGCGAGATCCTGCTCACCAGCATGGACCGCGACGGCACCAAGATCGGTTTCGACCTGGAGCTGACCCGCGCCGTCAGCGACGCCGTGCCGGTACCGGTGATCGCCTCCGGCGGCGTCGGCTCGCTGGAGCATCTGGTCGACGGCATCCAGAAGGGCGGCGCCGACGCCGTGCTGGCCGCCAGCATCTTCCACTACGGCCAGCACACGGTGGGCGAGGCCAAGGCGCTGATGGCGTCGCGCGGCATCACGGTCAGAACATGAAACAGCCCAAACCGAATGAAGTCCGCATCATTGGCGGCATCTGGAAGCGCAGCAAGCTGCCGGTGGCCGACCGCCCGGGCCTGCGACCGACGCCGGATCGCGTGCGCGAGACCCTGTTCAACTGGCTGGGCCAGGACCTGAGCGGCTGGCGCGTGCTGGATGCCTTTGCCGGCAGTGGCGCTCTGGGCTTCGAGGCCGCCTCGCGTGGCGCCACCGAAGTGCAGCTGGTTGAGCGCGACAGCCACCAGGCGCGCGCGCTGCAGGCCTCCAAGGAGCGGCTCAAGGCCGAGGGCGTGCGCGTCGAGTTCGGCGACGGACTGTCCTTCATGGGCCGCAGTGCGGCCGAGCGCTATGAGCTGATCTTCATCGACCCGCCGTTCGACGCGGGCCTGGGTCATCCGGCAATCAAGGCCGCGACGCGGCTGCTGGTGCCCGGCGGCTATCTGTATGTCGAGGGCCCCGAGGCGGTGGCCGCGCCCGAGGACGGCAGCCTGGAGCTGTGGCGTCAGGACAAGGCCGGGGCCGTGCACTACCATCTGTTCCGTCGCCCGGAGTGATCCGGGACTGCCTCATCACCGCCGCAAGGAGCGCCGCTTGACCTCCGTGACCGTACTCACCGCCGTGTACCCCGGCACCTTCGACCCGATGACCTTGGGCCATGAGGACCTGATGCGCCGTGCCAGCCGGCTGTTCGAGCGGTTGATCGTGGCCGTGGCGGCCGGCCACCACAAGCGCACCATGTTCACCATCGAGGAGCGGTTGGAGATTGCCGCCGAGCTGTCGGAGAAGTACCCGAATGTCGAGGTGATACCGTTCCGCGGCCTGCTGCGCGACTTCGTCGTCGCCAACGGCGCCAAGGTCGTGGTGCGGGGCCTGCGTGCTGTCAGCGACTTCGAATACGAGTTCCAGATGGCCGGCATGAACCGACAGCTGATGCCCGACGTCGAGACGGTGTTCCTGACACCATCCGATCAGTACCAGTTCATTTCGGGCACCTTTGTGCGCGAGATTGCCACCTTGGGCGGTGATGTTTCCAAGTTCGTGTCACCCTCGGTGCGCGAACGGCTGCAAGAGCGCATCAAGCAGACCTGACGCGCGAGAGGAAGCAGCCATGGCCCTGATGATTACGGATGAATGCATCAACTGCGATGTGTGCGAGCCCGAGTGCCCGAACGACGCGATTTCGATGGGCGAGGAGTTCTACCAGATCGAGCCGAGCAAGTGCACCGAATGCGTCGGCCATTTCGACGAGCCGCAGTGCGTGCAGCTGTGCCCGGTGGCCTGCATTCCCATCCATCCGCAGCATGTGGAGAGCCGCGAGATGCTGATGGCCAAGTTCAATCACCTGCAGGCCCTGAAAGCCTGAGGTGAGCCAGGCCTACACGGCGGATCGACCGCTGCGCTGGGGCATCGTCGGCTGCGGCAATGTGACCGAGCTGAAGAGCGGCCCGGCCTTCAACAAGGCCGAGGGCTCGCGCCTGGTGGCGGTGATGCGCCGCGACGCGGCCAAGGCCGAGGACTATGCCCGCCGCCACGGCGTGCCGCGCTGGTATGCGGATGCCGATGCGCTGATCAACGACCCCGAGGTGGACGCAGTCTATGTGGCCACGCCCCCGGGCAGCCATCTCGACTACGCGCTGCGCGTGGCAAAGGCCGGCAAGCATTGCTGCGTCGAGAAGCCGATGGCGCTGAATGCGCCGCAGTGCATCGCGATGATCCAGGCCTTCGAGGCCGCCGGCCGCGAGCTCTTCGTTGCCTACTACCGTCGCTCGCTGCCGCGCTTCCAGCAGATCCGCCAATGGCTGGACGAGGGTGCCATCGGCCAGGTGCGCCATGTGCACTGGACCTTCAGCCGCGCGCCCAATGCACAAGACCTGGCCCGCGATTACAACTGGCACACCGACCCGGCGGTTTCGGGTGGCGGCCATTTCGTCGATCTGGCCTGCCATGGCCTGGACCTGATGATGTATCTGCTGGGCAGCATCAGCCGCGTGGCGGGCATGGCGGTGAACCAGCAGGACTTGTATGCGGCCGAGGATGCCGTCACCGGCAGCTGGCAGTTTGCCAGCGGCGTGACCGGTTCGGGCTTCTGGAATTTCGGCTGCCAGATCCGTGAGGATCAGCTGGTGATTCACGGCGGCCTGGGCCGCATCGAATGTTCGGTGTTCGATGCCCATCCGCTGGTGCTGCGCACGGCCGAGGGCGTGCAGCACATGGAGATTGCACACCCGGAGAACATCCAGTTCTTCCACATCCAGAACATGGTGCGCCATCTGAACGGCGAGATCGTGCACCCCTCGCTGGGGCGCGACGCGCTGCAGGCCTCCTGGGTGATGGACCAGATGCTGAGCTCATTCAGACGACAGGGCAGCCAGCGCGCCTAGCGCTGGCTGCCCCGAGTCGCGGGATGGAGAATCAGCCGCGCGGCTCGCCATCCTTGTTGACGGCGATGGTGGCGCCCGGCGCCGAGGTCATCTGCACGCGGTGTTCCTGGCCGCGGTAGTTGTAGGTCACGTCCCAGAACTCCGGCTTGGCCTGGCTGGGCACCGTGGTGCAGCGCTGCACGTTCTGGCTGACCTGCTGGTCGCGGTCGCGGCCGACATTGGAGCCTATGGCCGCGCCGGCGACAACGCCGCCCACGGTGGCAATGTCCTTGCCGGTGCCGCCGCCGACCTGGTGGCCCAGGATGCCGCCAATCAGCGCGCCGGCCAGTGCGCCGCCCACATTGGGCTTGCTGCGGTCCTGGGTGACCTGTTCGCGCTCGGTCCAGCAGCGCTGCTCGGGCGAGCCGACCACGGCGCGCACCGAGGTCACCTGGGCCTGGTAGAGGCGCTCATTCTTGCGGCGGCTGTAGTCGACATAGGGCGGGGGCGCCGGCGCGTAGCGGTCGTCGCTGACCTGGGTGTTGGTGCCCACCATGCGCACCGACGAGACAACATCGTCCATGCCCATCGCTGCCAGCGAGGTGTAGCGGCCAGGCCTCAGCACGACGCAGCGCCCGTCAAAATTCTGGTGCTCGCAGACTTCCCAGCGGCCGCTGCGCACGATGGCCGACGAGGCGGTGTCGTTGAAGCCGGCGCGCTCGAAGTTGCGCACGGGTTTCTGGGTGGTGTACGAGGCACCTTCGAAGCGTTCGTGCTCGTAGAAAGTGATTTGGGCCATCGCCTGTGTGGCCAGTGCCAAACCGGCCGCGGCCAGCAGGGTCTTCAAGTTCGCGTGCATGACAATTCCTTTGCTTGAGCGACTGAAGCCGGCTCGCCTTGCGTGGCGAAAGGGTCTTCAGCCGATGCCTCAACTATGGAAAATCGGCAACGCGGTGCACAGCAGACGTGGCCGCTTGATCGCGTAGTAGATGTCCTACGCGGGTCCTATGCGGGCAGTCGCCACCGTTCGCCGTAGGCCGGCGGCCTGGGCCAATCGGCAGCCACCGGCACCGGCCGGTTGATGCCCCAGCGCCGCGCCAGCATCCAGCCGCCATGGGTGACGACGATCACCCCAGGCGACTGCTCGGGCGACCAGCCGGCAGCGCGCTGCAGCAGCTGCAGCAGGCTCTCGCCGCCGCCGGGCCGGTGGGCGGCGAAATCGGCCACCCAGGCATCGACCTCGGCCTTGGCAATGGCGCTCCAGGGCTGGCCATCCCAGGCGCCGAAGTCCAGCTCAAGCAGCGCGGCGTCCTGCACATGGCGCCAGCCCCAGCGGCGCAGCCAGCGGCCCACGTCGGCACAGCGGCGCAGCGGCGAGGTGTGGACGCAGTGCGGCAGGCGCTCGCGCCGGGCCTGCTGCTGGATGCGTCGGGCCAGGCGCTTGGCGCGGCGCCGGTGCACCGGCAGATCGGCGCCGGCGCCGATGCAGCGGCCCGCGGCCCCCTCGGGGCGCGGATGGCGCCAGACCCACAGCAGGGCTTCAGCCATGTAGCAGGGCCAAGGCAGCCAACAGGGCAACGAGTTCGACCAGCTGCTGTGTGGCACCCAGGGTGTCGCCGGTGAAGCCGCCAAGGCGTTGATGCAGCCAGCGCCGCATCTGCCAGGTGGTCAGCAGGGCTGCCAGCGATGCCGCGGCCATCGGCAGCAGCAGTGCCGCAGACAGCCAGATGCACAGCGCGCCGATCAGCAACACCCACAGCAGGGCCACGCCCAGCCCGGCGCCGCCGATCTGCATCGCCATAGGCTTGGCCTTGGCGTGTTCGGCGTCGCCGGCATAGGGCAGGGCGTGCAGCAGCCACACCGGCGCGGCGCGCGAGGCGGCATGGGCCCAGACCAGGCACAGCAGGGCCGCCAGCGGCTGGGCCTGCACCAGGGCCGTCAGGGTGGCGGCCTTCAGCCCCAGCATCAGCACCAGGCCGATTGCGCCATAGGCGCCGATGCGCGAGTCCTTCATGATCTGCAGCGCGCGCTCGCGGCTGACCGCGCCGCCCAGCGCGTCGCAGCTGTCGGCCCAGCCGTCCTCATGAAAGCCGCCGGTCATCCAGACGGTGGCCGCCATGCTCAGGCCCACGGCCACCGCTGGCGGGAACACCAGCAGCGCCAGCCACAGCACCAGTGCACCGAAGGCGCCGACACAGGCACCGACCAGCGGGTAGTGGCGCGCGCAGTCCTGCAACCAGGCCGGCTCATAGCCCACCCAGGCCGGGATGGGCACGCGGGTGAAAAACTGCAGGGCAGTGAAGAACAGGCGCAGCTCGTGAATCATGGGGAAGAACGATGTCACGAAGAAGAACTGACGCCGGCCGACTCGAAGCTGGCCATCTCGCGCAGGATGCGGCAGGCCGACTCCAGCAGCGGCCAGGCCAGGGCGCCGCCCGAGCCTTCGCCGAGGCGCAGGCCCAGATGCAGCAAGGGCTCGGCCTTCATCGCCTGCAGCATCAGTGCGTGGCCGGATTCATCGGACTGGTGGGCGAACACGCAGCGCTCCAGCACGGCCGGCTGCAGCTGCGAGGCCACCAGCACGGCGCTGCTGGCGATGAAGCCATCGACCACGATGACGCGCCGCTCCAGAGCCGCCTGCAGCACCGCGCCCAGCATCATCGCGATCTCGAAGCCACCGAAGGCGGCCAGCGCCTGCAGCGGCTCTTTCGCTTGCGGATGGGCCGCCAGTACCTGGCGCAGCAGGGCGGTCTTGCGCTGCACGCCGGCATCGTCCAGGCCCGTGCCGCGGCCGGTGCACTGCTCGATCGGCAGACGTGCCAACCGGGCCAGCAGCAGGGCCGCGCTTGAGGTGTTGCCAATGCCCATCTCGCCCAGCAGCAGCGCATTGCCCGGGGCCTTGGCCAGCAGCTGGCGGCCGACATTGATGGCCTGCGCGCACTGCGCCTCGCTCATCGCCGGCTGCTCGAGGCTGTCGGCCGTGCCGGGGGCGATCTTGCACAGGGCCAGGCCCTCGCGCGGCGCGAAGTCGTGGCGCACGCCGGCGTCCACCACCGTGAGGGTCAGGCCATGCTGGCGGGCCAGCACGCTGACGGCCGCGCCGCCGGCCAGGAAGTTCTCGACCATCTGCCAGGTCACATCGCTGGGGTAGGCCGACACACCGCGCGCCGCCAGGCCATGGTCGCCGGCGAACACCATCATCTGCGGCGCCTGCAGCTCGGGCGTCTCGCTGCCCAGAATCAGGCCCAGGCGCAGCATCAGCGCCTCCAGCCGGCCCAGCGAGCCCAAAGGCTTGGTCTTGTTGTCAATGCGCCGCTGCAGCGCTTCGCCGAGGCCGGGCTGGTCGAGGGGGGGAATTGTCGGAATGAGCTCGTGCATGGTCGGGTTTCAGATAGAGGGGGATTGCAGCAGACCCAGCAGGGCGCCGGGCGCGAAGTGGCGGTCGGCGAAATCGGCCAGGCCGTCGAACACGCTGTCCAGGGTGGGCACGCCGGCGCCGAACAGCGCGCGCATCACCTCGGGGGACTCGAACAGGCCGTGGGCATAGACGCCCAGCACCGAGCCTTGGGCCCAGCCGGTGACCTCGCCGCTGTCGCTGAGCAGGGCCTCGGCGGCGGGCGGCAGCGCGGGGTGCTGGACTGTGCGGCCGTGGTGGATCTCGTAGCCGCTCCAGGCCACACCGCTGAGCACCTGCCAGGGCCCTTGCAGCGCGGCAAAGCGGCTGCGGCTGGGGCGCAGGAGCTTGTGGCGATCGAACTGGGTGACCAGCGGCAGCAGGCCCAGGCCCGGCGCGTTGGCGCCCAGGCTTATGGCGGTGGCCTCGACGCCCTCGGGGTCGGTCAGCGCCTCGCCCAGCATCTGCAGGCCGCCGCACAGACCCAGCACCGGCTTGCCGGCAGCCGCATGGCGGGCGATCGCGGCATCGAGCCTGTGCTCGCGCAGCCAGGCCAGATCGCTGCTGGTGTGCTTGGAGCCGGGCAGGATGATCCAGTCGGCGGCCTCCAGCGCAGCCACGTCGCGCGCCCAGGTCAATCTGACTTGGGGCAGACTGCGCAAGGGTTGAAACTCGTCCAGATTGCTGATGCGCGGGTAGGCGACGACGGCAATCTTCAGGCCAGAGCTGGCGCCGGTCGGCGCATCGTCATAAACCCCGTCTTCCTCGGGCAGGCCATGGCCGCGCCACATCGGCAGCACGGCCAGCGTCGGCACACCTGTCAAGGCCTGCAGCTGCTCGGGGCCGGGGGCCAGCAGGGATGCGTCGCCACGAAAACGGTTCAGCACAAAACCGCGCAGCAGCGCACGCTCGTTCGCGGGCAGCAGCTGGTGTGTGCCGTAGAGGTGTGCGAAGGCGCCGCCGCGGTCGATGTCGGTGACGAGCAGGCAGGCGGCATCGGCGGCCAAGGCGGTGCGCATATTCACGTAGTCGCTGCTGTGCAGATTGATCTCGGCCGGCGAGCCCGCGCCCTCGATCACGACCACATCGTTCTCGGCCATCAGCTCGTGCAGGGCGGCCTGCGCATGGGGCCACAGCAGCTCGCTGCGTGCGCGCCAGGGCATGGCTGTGTAGGCGGCGTTGACCTCGCCCAGCACGACGACCTGGCTGGCCGTGTCGCGCTCGGGTTTCAGTAGCACCGGGTTCTGCCTTACCTCGGGCGTGCAGTGCGCGGCCAGGGCCTGGAAGTACTGGGCGCTGCCGATCTCGCCCATGCGGCCGTTCAGGCCCGGCACCACGCGGGCGTTGTTGCTCATGTTCTGCGCCTTGAACGGCGCGACCTTGAGCCCTTGGCGCGCATACCAGCGGCACAGGGCCGTGGCCAGCCAGCTCTTGCCGGCATTGCTGGTGGTGCCCAGCACCATCACGGCTTTGGCGCTCATTTCGGTTCAAGTTCCTTCAGCAAGGCTTTTTGGGAGAGTGGGGGCAGGGTGGCGATGCGCACCCAGCCCGGCAGACCGAAGGATGCAGCATCGCGCAGCTTGATGCCACTGCGGCGCAGATCGTCGGGCAGGGCACATTGCGGCCGGGCCAGCCAGAACGGCGTGCAGCTGTCCCGCTGCTGCCAGCTCAAGGACGCCAGCAGCGCACGTTGCTCGGCCGCCCACAGGCGCAGCTGCGCGCGCGAATCCTCCAGCCAGGCCTGGATCTCGGGCCGGTGCAGCTGCATCAGCAAGGTCTGGCCCTCGGCCGACAGCACCCAGCTGGCGGCCAGCTGCCGCACCCGCTGGGTCAGTATTCCATCGTCCGGCGCGATCAGGTAGGCCGCGCGCACACCGGTGTGGCCCAGCGCCTTGTTGGGGCAGTGCAGCTGCCAGCAGTTGGCAGGAACGACGGGAGCCTGGCCCAGCAGGCGCAGCGGCTCGTAGGCTCGGTCGAGCACGCACAGGCCGGCGCGAGCCGCAATCGCGGCGATCTCGGCACTGGAAAGAGAAGCTCCGGTCGGATTGCAGGGCTCGCAGATCCACACCAGGGCCTCGGCGCTCAGCTCGCGCAGCAACTGAGTGCTGTCGGCATAGGGCCGCACGCGCAGCCCCAGGGCCGAGGCAGCGGCCGCATAGTCGCCAAAGCCGGGCGCTGGCACCCAGACCTCGCGAAGGCCCTGCAGCAGGGCGGCGAGGCTGAGGCGGCGGATGGCCTCGGCGCCGCCGGAGGCAAGCAAGACCTGTTCCTCGCTCACGCCGTGCGCGGCGCCCAGATGCTGGCGAAGGGCCAGGTACTGCGGATCGGGATAGCGGCGCCTGTCGGCCTGCTGCAGCGCCAGGCTCAGCGAGGCTGGCGGCGGCAGCGGATTCGCATTGGTCGAGAAGTCGTGCAGCGGGCTCGGGCCGCTGTCGCTGCCGCCATGAATGTTCATGTGGGCAACCTCAGGCACAGCGCCATGAAGGCCAGCAGCAGCGCACAGCCCAGCATGGCGCGCCGGGCCAGGCGCAGGGCCTGATGGAGATCGGCGCTGGCGGGCGAGCGGCCGCCGTCGTTGAGGCTGTAGACCCCCGGCTTGGCCAGACGCACCTCCAGGCGCAGGGCCATGGCCGCCATCGGCCAGCCGCTATTGGGCGAGGGCGTGCGCGGCGCCTCGGCCTGCAGCTTCATCAGCAGTGCCGGTCGCAGGCCCAGCAGCGCCAGCGCGGTGAGGCGGGCGGGAATCCAGGACAGCACATCGTCGGCCCGCGCCGCGAACTTGCCCGACCATTCGCGGTGGTCGCGATAGCCCCACATCGCGTCGGCGGTGTTGGCGAATCGGTACAGCGCCGCGCCGGGCAGGCCGGCGATGGCGAACCAGAACAGCGGCGCGACGACCGAGTCGTTGAGATTCTCGGCCAAGGTCTCGATCGCAGCCTCGCGCACGGCGGTCTCATCCAGCGCCGAGGTGTCGCGGCTGACCAGTCGGGCCAATTGCTGGCGTGCGGCGGCTATGCCCCCCGCCTGCGCCGTCTCGACCGCGGCGACCTCGTCGCCGAGCATGGACCAGGCCAGCAGCGGCTTCAGCAGCAGGCCGAGCGCGAGCGCCATCAGCAGGGCCCGGCCGCCGGACTGCCAGGGCTGCAGCCACTGGAACAGCAGCGTCTCCAAGCCCAGGGCCAGGCCCGCGCTGAGCAGCGCGCCGACACACCAGGCCAGCGCGCCGCCGATGAAGGCCTGCCGCGGCGGCATCGCACACAGGCGCTCACCGAACAGCCCCAGCCAGCGACCCATGGCGACGACCGGATGCGCCCAGGTCGGTGGCTCGCCCAGCAGGCGATCGACAACCAAGGCCACCCCCATCGCGGCGGGCAGCAGCCAAGGCATCAGGGAACTCAATCCTCGATGCCCCGCTGCGCCGGCACGCCCGCGCGGTAGTGGTGCTTGACCAGGGCCATCTCGGTGACGGTGTCGGCGATATCGATCAGCTCCTGCGGGCAGTTGCGGCCGGTCAGCATCACATGCACATGGCTGGGGCGCTCGCGCAGCGCCTGCAGCACTGGGTCGAGGGGCAGCCAGCCATAGCGCAGCGGGTACATGATCTCGTCCAGCACGACCAGGAAGAACTCGCCGCTGCGAATCGCGGCCTCGGCCCGCACCCAGCCATCGCGCGCCAGCTGGCCCGAATGCTCGAGGTCCTTGCTCTTCCAGCTGAAGCCATCGCCCAGGCCCTCGATGGGCACGCCCAGCTGCTCGAATATGCGGTGCTCGCCGAAGCGTGCGCTGGGCACTTTCATGAACTGGTAGATCTTGACCGCCTTGCCGCGGCCGTGCGCCCGCAGGGCCAGGCCGAAGGCCGAGGTGGACTTGCCCTTGCCGTCACCGGTGTTGACCAGTATGAGGCCGCGGCGCTCGGCGGTGGGAATGACGCGTTCGCGGTCAACCGGGGGTTTTTCAATTTCCATGGTGATGCCTTTGGTTCAGAAGCTGACGCGTAGCGAGACGCGCAGCATGCGCGGCTCCATCGGATGAATCAGGCGGCCCTCTATCCCGTCCTTGCCGTTGCCACCGTTGCAGCCGCCGCCCTCGGCGCGGGTGCAGGAGGCGCCCCAGTATTCGATGTCATTGGCGCGGCGGTCGAACAGATTCAGCACGTCCAGGCTCAGCTGCAGCTGCGGGTTGAAGCGATAGGTCAGCTTCAGATTGGCCGTCCAGTTCGCGTGCGATTTCTCGCTGCCGGTTTCTTCCAGCGCATAGGCGCCGAGATAGCGCAGCTTGAGCCCGCCGGACCAGGGGCCGCTGGGCGTGACGCTGGCCGACAAGGAGGCGCTCATCGGAATGGCATTGGGCACATGGCGGCCACCATTCTCGGCCTCGACGAAGCGGGCCCGCGACAGCGCCAGGTCCGCATCGATCAGCAGCCAGCTCGTCGGCGCATAGTCGTTGGACCATTCGATGCCCACCCGGCGCGAGGCGCCGCGTGCCTCGGTCACGCCTGCATCGCCGATGAAGACCAGCTCGGAGGCCAGCTTGGCCTGCCACAGCGTCACGCTGCTGTTCCAGCCGGCGGCGGGCCGCACGCGCAGGCCCAGCTCGCTCGATTGGGTGCGCGCCAGCAGCGGCAGCAGATCGGCGGCGCTGCCATCGGCCGGGTTGGTGGCGCTGGTGGCGCCGCGCACATCATTGGAGCGGAAGCCTCGGCCCCAGTGGGCGTAGAGCTCGGTGTTGCGGTTGACGCGGGCGATCAGGCCCAGCTTGGGGCTGACTTGCGTCTTGCTGGCGCGGCCGCCATTGTCGAGATTGAACTCGCCGGCTATCGCCCTGTTCCGAGTGCGCAGGCTGTCCCAGCGCAGGCCCACGCTGCTGCGCAGCCAGGAGCTCCACTGCGTGCGCGCCTCGGCAAACAGGCCCAGGGCGTCCTGATCGACCCTGTCCTCGCGCACGGTGCGGGTGCGCCGGCGATCGACGGTGTCGTAAAGGCCCAGCTGCTTGATGCGGTCATGGCGCCACTGCAGGCCCCAGGAGACATCGGTGTTGGCCAATGGCGAGAAGCCGTGCCTCAGTTGGCCACCCCACAGCAGGCGGTGGTCGGCCTGCTCGTGCTGGTCGCCGTCGGGCCCGTTGATGAAACCCGAGGGGCCGGAGAAGAGGTTGAGGCCGTAGTCGATCACATAGGCGCTGGCGCGCCAGTCCTGCTTGTCCACGCTGCGGGCCCACTCGACCGACAGGCTGTTGCGGTGCGTGACGCCGCCGTCATTGGCCAGGAGGCTGCCGAAGCGGCCGATCTCACCGTTCTGTATCGCCCGCTCGGGCACATGCTCGCTGGCCCGCCAGTGGGCGCGGTAGGCCATGGCCGTCAGCGCCAGGCCGTTGTCACTATCGCCCTGCGAGAGGCGCAGCACGGCATTGTTGCGGCGCAGGCCCTCGGGCTGCTCCCAGGGGCCGTCATAGCGGCTGGTCTCGAAGGCGCCGAGCAGGCTCCAGTCGCCGAGCTTGCTGCTGCCGGCGGCCAGTGCGCGGCCATGGCCGTGCGGGCCCAGGCCGGCCTCGACGAAGGGGGCCGGGAGGCTGCGCAGATAGTCGATGCGGGCCGAGCCAGTGGTGACGAAGTCGCCGTCCTCGGCGGCAAAGGTGCCCTTGCGGTACTGCAGGCTGGACACCAGCTCGGGCATCAGGAAGTTCAGGTCCATATAACCCTGGCCATGGGCATGGCTGGCCATATTGACGGGCATGCCCAGCACCATCGTCGCGAAGTCGCTGCCATGGTCGAGGTTGAAGCCGCGCAGGAAGTACTGGTTGGCCTTGCCGTCGCCGCTGTGCTGGGTGACTATCATGCCGGGCATGGCCTCCAGCAGCTCGGCCGGCCGCAGCAGCGGCTTGGTGACCAGGCGCTCGGCCTTGATCACGCCCTCGGAGGCGCTGTCGGCCGCACCCAGGGCGGCACGGCCTTGCACTTGCACGGTCTCGAGTTGCTGGGTTTCCTCGGCCCAGGAGTGGCTGGCCATCAGGGCCACGGCGATCGCTGTCGCTGTTCTTGTCATCATCATCGGCATCACGGTCTGCTGCTAGCTAGGGGAATCCTGCGGTGGCGCGCTTGCCAGACGGCGCCAAAGCTCATCAGCAACCCCATCAGCACCCAGGCCAGGGCCTGCGACAGCTGCCGGACGATGGGCGCGGGCGGGCTGGGCTGCTGAGGCACCTGCTGCAGCAGCAGGCCGCGCTGGGCCGGTGGTGTTGCCGCTGCTGCGGGCGCGGCCTGGGGCTGCGGGCGCGGTGCAGCCAAGGCCGGTACCGGCTGCTGCAGTTGCTCGGCCGACCATTGCCGGACGGCGGCCAGCTCCTGGTGCAGCGGCGCATCGCGGGTCAGGTCTTGATAGAGGGTGGCCAGCTCCTTGCGCGTGCCGGCGTCGGGCTTCCAGTAGCCCAGGCGCTGGGCCTGGACCATGCGCTCCAGCGCCTGGGCGTAGGCTTGGCTGTTCTGCTTCAGCCACTCGGGCAGGCCGAGGCCTTGCTTGTCGCGCACAAGGTTGTCGTAAAGGCTTTGCCAGTGGTCGGGCCGCACGGTGTCGGGCGCCACGGCCTGCCAGCCCCAGGTGTATTGCACGGCCTTCAGCACCTGCAGGGTGCCGGCCCAGCCCTCGGCCTTCTGCGCCTTCAGCCAGCCCGGGTGCAGATAGCGGCTCTGCATCTCCAGCGCGATGCTTTTGGCCGCGCTCTCGGTCTGCACCTCGCTGGCGTCCTGCAGCTGGCTGACATGCAGGCTCAGACCCTCTGCCTTGCCGGCCGCCTTGGCCGCGGCGGACAGGCCACCGAGATACTGGAAGGGATCGTCCGAGCTGATCATGGCGTAGAGATGCGAGCTGCGCGACATCAACGCCGCATCGGTCTGCTTCAGGTGGGCACCGAGGGCCTGTGCGGCCACGGCCGGCCTGCTGAGCTTGAGCGGCTCGCCGTCGACATAGGGCTGGCTCATCCGTTGCAGGAACAGCTGGCCCAGGCGCTGGTCCTCGGCCTTCAGGCCATTGGCCTGCACCGCGTCGGACACGCCGGTGCCGTAGTCACCGGTGGCATTGCCGAACACCCGGGCCTGCGCCAGCGCCTGTGCCTCGGCCTTGCCCAGACCCTGGCGGCGCAGCGCGGTGGCCACGGTGGCGGTGTTGCGGGCCACCGCGTTGTCTCCGGCTTCGGCGCCGGCTGCGGCGGCCACGGCTTTGTCGAGCAGGCTCATCAGCGCCGGGAACTGGTCGCGATAGGAGCCGGTGATGCTCAGGAGCACATCGACCCGCGGGCGCTTCAGCTCGGCCAAGGGCAGCAGCTTGACGCCCAGCGGCCGGCCGCTGTCATCCCAGACCGGCTGCACGCCCAGGGCGGCCAGCGCCTGCGATTCCATCAGGCCCTGGTGGCGCAGCGTCTCGCCGGCCCATAGCGACAGGGCCAGGCGTTGCGGCGGCTTGCCTGCCTTGCTTTGCTCGGCATACCAGCTCTCGAACAGGCGCTTGGCCACCTCGTAGGCCTGCTTGGTCGGCAGGCGGCTGGGGTCCAGGCCGGTCAGATTGCGGCCGGTCGGCAGGCTGTCGGGGTTGCGCAGCGGGTCGCCGCCATAGGCCGCGGGCAGGAATTGGCCCTTCAATGCGGCCAGCAGGCCGGGCAGCTCGCCCTCGGTGGCCAGGCGCCGGGCAAGCTCTTGGGCGCGCTCGGCTAGCTTCAAGAGGGCCGGGCTGTCGATAGGCTTACGAGCGGCGCGGTTGGGCACAGGGCCTTCGGGCTCTGGCGGTCTGAGATCCAGCACGCTGGCCGCCTGCGCGTCCTTCAAGGCCACATTCAGCCAGCGCGCGGGCCGCGAGGTGGCCACGCCCTCGTGGTTGATCAGAAAGGCCTCGTCGATGTCCTCGCCCAGCGCATCGATCAAGGGCTGGCGCAGCATCTGCAGGATGGTGGTGTGGCGGGCCTCCTCGTCGGGCACCTGGCCGAACACGGCCAGGCCCTTGGGCTGCGAGCTTTGGGCCAGGCGGTCCAGATAGGGGTGGAGCAGCTCCAGGAAGCCGCTGAAATCGGCCGTGATGCGCTCGGCGCTCCAGCCCAGGTCTTTGTGCAGCTGGTGCTCGACGAACTGGGCCACCATCTGGCGCTCCAGCGCCTGCCGCGTCGGGCCGGCATCGACCGTCTCCCACTCATGCATCAGCTCGTGCATATGGGCCATGCGGGCATTGAAGCCGGCCGGCGCAAAGCTGGGCGTGCGGTGGCTGACCATCACCGCGCGGCCGCGGCGCTTGGCGGTGAGGCCCTCGCCGAGGTTGTCGACGATATAGGGGTAGATGACGGGCACATCGCCGAGCGGCAGCAGGGCCTCGTCGAACACATCGAGGGCGCGCAGCTTGCCGGGCGCCCATTCCTGCGTGCCGTGGGTGCCGAAGTGGATCAGCGCATCGGCCCGGCGCGCCCACAGATAGGTGGCCAGATAGTGGTGCGACAGTGGCGTCTTGCTCTTGTGCATGAAGGGGTCCTGGCCCTGGCGCAGCGTCTCCTCGCGCGGTGGCTGGGGCAGCACGCTCAAGCTTCCCCGCTGCAGCCGGGGAATGACGAAGACACGGTCGCGGCCCGTGTCCACCACATAGCGGCTGCTCGAGGGCTCGCCCCAGCGCGCCGTGATGCGCTGCTGCAGGGCCGCGGGCAGGGTCTTGAACCAGGCCTGGTAGTCGGCCAGCGGCAGGGCGGCGGCCTGGTTGCGGTTCAGCAGGGCCTTCAGATCGGCGCCCGGATAGTAGGCGGCGATCAGTGGTTTCAGTTCGGCGATCCAGCGCTCCTCGGCCAGCGGCTCGACCTGGTAGCCGGCGCTCAGCAGCCCCTGGCTGACGCTGGCCAGGCTGCGCGGCACGTTCAGGAAGCTGGCGCCGAAATGGTCGCCGCCGGGCGGGTAGTTGTAGACGAAGGCGACCAGCTGTTTCTCGGCCGGGGCCTTGGTCTGCAAGCTGATCAGGCGCCGGGCCTTGGCCACGACGGCATCGGCCTGGCGGGCGATCAGCTGCGGTTCGCGGCCGCTTTTTTCACTGTTTCTGGCATGGGCCACGACCAGCAGCGGGTCTATGGCACCGGCCCCCTCGGGCTGGGCGAAGTAAAAGGGCAGATCGCTTTGCGTGAGGCCGGTCTCGCTGGCCTCCCAGGTGGCGGCGTCGCCGGCACGGTAGGGCAGGGTCTGCAGCACCGGCGCCCCCCAGCGCTCGAACAGCGGCTGCAGCGCGCCGGCCTGGGGCAGCAGCGCATGGTTGACGATGATGCGGGCCTGCAGATGGCCGGGGCTGTCTTCCATCAGCGGCGCCAGCGAGTCGCCGGCCAGATGAGAACTGAACACGGCATAGGCCAGGATGCCCTGCTGGTCAAAGCGGCGCAGCCAGTCATCGACCCAGGCGGTGGCACCATGAACGAAGTGGTAGCGGTGCAGCAGCAGGGCCACGGCCGGGCGGCGGTCGCCACGCGCCTCGGTCCAGCGAACCAGGTCTTGTGCGTTGGCGAACAGGGCCGGCGCGCCGGGCAGATAGAGGCCGCGTTGCGGCAGCAGGCTCGGTGGAGCCAGCTCCGGTGCGGGTTTGCCGGCCAGCTGGGCCTGGGCCAAGGCCACGGCCGCACGCGTGTTGGCGGCGCCACCGGCCTGCAGATAGGCGCGCAGCGACTTGTCGCCCGCGGCGGGCGCACCGGCGCCGATCCACACCGCCTTGCCGCTCGTGCCGGTCTTCTTCAGCGGCTCGGCCAGCAGCCCCTGCAGCTTGGCCTCGACGCTGGCATGGGGGGTGTCGATCCAGATCACCTGGGCTGTCTTGAGCGCCTGCTCCAGCTCGCGTGTCTGAGCCGCATCGAAGGCGGCGATGCGCAGCGGATAGTCCAGTGCCTTGAATGCGAAACCGGCCGCGGCGGCTTCGCGCTCGATCAAGCCGGTTCGCGCGGCTGGGGTCACGTCCAGCGTGATCCACAGCAGGCCCGGCTTGGCGTTGGCGGCCCAGGCTGATGGCAACATCAGGCACAACAGCAGGGCCAGACAAGCTCTGAGGATCACGGCTTGGCGCCCTCGGGCACATAGATGATGTTGCCGTCCTTGAGCTTGTAGGCCACACCGGCGCGCACGCCCTGGCCCTCGCTGCTGCCGCCATTGCCCTTGTACTTGATCTCGCGGCCATCCTGGCGCACGACGATCTCCATATCAGGTTCGCCGGGCTTCTTGATGATGGTGACGTTCTCGTTCGCATCCTTCTGCTGCTGCAGCGCGACCGCGGTCAACAGCGCGACGACCAGCACCAGGAACACGTCGACCAGATTGACGGCCGACAGCATCGGGTCATCGTCTTCCTCGGCCAGGATGGACAGATGCTTCATGCCAGGCCCCGTTCAGAGCGCAGGGCCACCAACTCTGTCATCAACCAGCGCCGCCGCACCGAATAGACCACCAGGCCTATGGCCGCGGCGGCCAGTGCCAGCACCACGCCGGCAAAGGCGCCGCTGAACACCGCCAGCGCCTGCTGGCCCTGGCCGGCGGCCACGCTTTGCAGGGCTGGGCCCAGGGGCACCATGGTCGCGATCAGGCCCAGCAGCGGGCTGACGCGACCGAGCAGGCGCAGTGGCTCCAACTGGCGCACGACCTGCAGCTCCACCTGTTCGATCGGCGTGTGCGCCTCGAAGCGCAGGCCCTGGAAGGCGGGGCTGCGCCAGCGCTGCACCGCTTCCATCAGCACCGCGCCGGCGGCCCACAGTGCATAGATGAAGCCGAGACCCACAAGCGTGAGCACGGGCCACAGCAGGGCCTGGGCGATCTGGGCAAAACCTGTTTCAAGAGAAAACATGGGAGGGCTGTCCGAAAAAGGCGGCAATCGCCTCGGGGTTGGAGGGGAAGTAATGGTGTATGTAGCTGGCACGCAACGAGCCTTGGCAGTAGAGCGCCTCGGCCGTGCCTTTGCGACCACGGCCTGCATTCGGATTGCTCGCCTGGGCGATCGGCTCCAGCGTCGTGTCCCAGGTCGAGTAATGGAAGGTGTGGCCGCGCAGCGGGCCCTCAGGCCAGTCAATGCCTTGCAGGCCCAGCGCCGCCAGGCGCTTTTGCATCTGTGCCTTGCCCGGCAGCAGGCCGGCCATGGCGTGCACCTGCCCGTCGGCATCGGTCAGGCTCTCGCCCAGGCTCAGCATGCCGCCGCACTCGGCCAGCAGCGGCTTGCCGGCGGCCAGATGGGCGGCCACATCGTTGAACAGGGTCGGGTGCTCGCGCAGCGCCCGGGCATGCAGCTCGGGGTAGCCACCGGGCAGCCACAGCGCGTCGCAGTCGGGCAGGGCCTGACCCTGGACGGGCGCGAACGGCAGCACCTCGGCACCGAGCGCACGCAGGCAGTCGAGATTTGCCGGGTAGATGAAGCTGAAGGCGGCGTCCTGGGCGACGGCGATGCGTTTGCCCTTCAGCAGGGGCGGCAAGGCAGGTTCGGGCTCGAAGGTGAAATCGACGGACTGGAACTCGAAACCCGTTGAACCTTGACCACAGGCCTCACCCCAGGCATCGGCCCAGGCGTCGAGCTGCGCATTCAGCTCGGGCAGCTCGATCGCCTGCACCAGACCCAGATGGCGCTCGGGCAGGCTCAAGGCCGTGTTGCGCGGCAGGGCGGCGACCAGGGGCAGATCGGCAGGCAGGCCCTCACCAACCATGGCGCCGTGGGCGGCACTGCCCACGCGGTTGGCGACCACGCCGCAAAGGTGGATGTCGCGCCTGAAGGTCTGCAGGCCCAGGGCCAGGGCAGCAAAGGTCTGGGCCATGGCCGAGGCGTCGATGACGGTCAGCACCGGCAGGCCGAAGGCAGCGGCCAGATCGGCGCTGCTGGGCTTGCCATCGAACAAGCCCATCACGCCTTCGACCAGGATCAGGTCCGCGTCCTGCGCCGCCTCGGACAGCAGCCCCTGGCAGTGCGCAAGCCCGCCCATGAACAGGTCGAGCTGATAGACCGGATGGCCGCTGGCGCGCTTAAGCACCATCGGATCCAGATAGTCGGGGCCGGTCTTGAACACGCGCACCCTGCGGCCCTGGCGCGCATGGAAGCGCGCGATGGCCGCGGTGACGCTGGTCTTGCCGGAGCCCGACGAAGGGGCGCTGATCAGCAGGGCGGGGCAGCTGGGCATGTCGTCGCCAGGTTAAGAGTTCAAAGCCAGCCAGCGACCCTGCACCTGCAGTATCAGCAGTCGCTGCTGGAAGACCTGCTGCAGGGCAGCATGGGTGGCGGGGTCATCGGGGGCACCTTGGTGGACGATGCGGCCGCCGTCCATCACGACGACGGTATCGGCCTGCAGGGCGATATTCAATTCATGCAGCACGCTGACGACGGCCGCACCGGCGGCGACGCGCTGGCGCACGATCTGCACCCAGTCGCTCTGGTGCGGTGGGTCCAGATGGGCCAGCGGCTCGTCCATCAACAGCACGCCCGACTGCACGGCCAGCGCGCGGGCCAGCAGCACGCGCTGGCGCTCGCCGCCGGACAGGCTGCCCAGGGCGCGCGCCCGCCAGTCCCAGCTCTGCGTCTCGCGCATCGCCTGCTCGACGGCGGAGTAGTCCTCGACGCTGGCCGGTGCCAGCCAGGGCTGGTGGGGCAGGCGGCCCAGCATCACCACATCGAGGGCGCTGAGATCGTCGGCGCTGGTCTCGTTCTGGCCCAGCCAGGCCACGGCGCGGGCGCGTTCGCGGGCCGGCCATTGCGCCCAGGCGCGGCCCTGCAGGCTTAAGTCTCCCTCGAACGGCAACAGGCCGGCCAGCGCGCGCAGCATCGTGGACTTGCCGGCACCGTTGGGGCCGACAACAGCGGTCCAGGCCCCTGCGGCCGGCGCCAGTTTCAGCGCATGCAGGATGGTGGTGCCGCTCAGCTGCAGCGAGCGCAACTCCAGGCTCAGCGACGCGCCGTTCATCGCCGGTTCCCCAGCCCCATGGGGCGGCGGTGCATCAGCCACAGCAGATAGCTGCCGCCCAGCAGCGCGGTGATGATGCCCACGGGCAACTCCTGCGGCGCGATCAGCCAGCGCGCGCCGATATCGGCGGCCAGCAGCAGCATGCCGCCGGTCAGCGGGGACAGCAGCAGCAGGCCGCGGTGCGTCACCGGCCCCCAGCTGCGCACCAGATGCGGCGCCACCAGGCCGACAAAGGCGATCAGCCCGCATTGCGCCACGGCCGCACCGGTGGCCAGGGCCAGGCAGGCGATCAGCAGCACACGCACCAGGGCCAGGCGCACGCCCAGTGACTGGGCGGTCGATTCGCCCAGGCTCAGCGCGTCGAGGCTGCGGCTGCAGCCCAGGGCCACCAGCAGACAGGCCAGCAGGGCGACCGCCATGATGCTGACGGCGCTCCAGCCGACGAAGCCGGTGCTGCCCAGCATGAAGGCCTGCATGGCGCGCAGGATGTCGGGGTTCATCAGGGTCAGCAGCGCCGAGCCCGAGCCCAAGACCACACCGACCACCACGCCGGCCAGCAGCAGGCGCAGGCTTTGCTCGACGCCGCGGGCCAGCAGCAAGGTCAGAAGCACCGCACCGACGGCGCCCACAAAGGCAGCGCCCGTCATGCCCACGCGCAGGGCCAGGGCGGTGGCCGCCGGCGAGAAACCCATCATGAACAGCAGGGCGGCCACACCCAGCGAGGCGCCGGCCGAGCAGCCCAGCAGATAGGGATCTGCCAGCGGGTTGCGGAACAGGCCCTGCGCCACGGCGCCGGCCAGGGCCAGCAGGGCGCCAGCCAGCCAGGCGCCGATCGAGCGCGGCGCACGGATGTCCCAGAGGATCTGCCGCATCACCGGATCGCTGTCCTGCAGCGGGCTCCAGCCGGCGCTGCCTATGGCCAGGCCCAGCGCCAGCAGCGCGGCGCTGCCGATCAGCAGGAGCAGCAGACGAACCGTCATCGCATGCCTCCAGGCGGGGCATTGAAGGCCGCGGTGGGCAGGGTCACCGGGCCGGCGGCGGCCTGCGTGAGACAGCGTGCCATCAGCGCGGCGGCCTCGGGCATGCGTGGGCCGGGGCGCACCAGGATGTCGGACTCGGCCGGCACCCAGACGCAGATCTTCTGCGACTTGACTGCGCTGATGCCGCTCCAGCCCGGCCGCTGCGGCAGGCCCGGCGCACTGCGCTGGCCGACCATGATGACCTGCGGGTCGGCGCGCACGACGAACTCGGGGTTGAGCTTGGGGAAGGGGCCCAGCTCGGGCGGCACGATATTGCGGCCTTGCAGCCGCGTCAGTATCTCGCCGATGAAGGAGCTGCTGCCGGCCGCATAGGGCGCGGAGTCGACCTCGTAATAGACGCGCAGGCCGCGCGCGGCCGGCGGCAGCTGGGCGGCCGTCTGCGTGATCGCGCCATCGATGCGGTTCCAGATGCGGACGGCCTCGTCCGGCTTGCCCAGCAGCAGCGCCACCTTGCCCAGCACGCGCTGCACATCGGCCAGGTTCTTGGGCTCCAGCGCCACCACCTTGATGCCCAGCGCCTCCAGCCTGTCCATCAGGCGCGACGACAGGCCCAAGAGCACGACATCGGGCTTCAGCGCCACCAGGGCCTCGATGCTGGTGTCATCCAGGCCACCGAGCTTGGGCAGGGCACGGGCGGTGGCCGGAAAGTTGGAGAAACGATCGGTGCCGACCAGGCGGGCGCAGTCGCCCAGCTCGCAGACCGTCTCGGTCAGCGAGGGCAGCAGGCTGACGATGCGTTTGGGCACCTCGGGCAGGGTGACGGTGGTGCCACGGTCGTCCTTCAGGCTGATGGCCGCCTGGCTGCCGGCAGCCAGCAGGAGCAGGGCGGCGCCCAGGGCAAGAGAACGTAGTTTCGTCTTCATTCGGTGCTTCCTACGGGTCGGGTCCAGGCCTGTCCGGCCACCATCAGCGTCAGGTCTTGACAGCGACGGGCCACGGCCTGGTTCAGCCGGCCTAGCTCATCGACATAGAAACGTGCCTCGCGAGACATCGGCGACACGCCCCAGCCGACCTCGTTGGAGACAAACAGCACCGGCGAGGCCAGGCCCGGCAGGGTGTCGAGCAGGGCCTGCAGTTCGGCCTGCCAGGCGGGCAGATCGGGCTGGCCTTCCATGGGCCCATCCATAGGCATTAGCCAGTTCGTCAGCCACAGGGTCAGGCAATCGACCAAGATCAGCCGGCCGGGCGCGGCAATGCTGCGCAGGCTTTGGGCCAGGGCCAGCGGCGCCTCGACGGTGTCGAAGCCCGCCGGCCGGTCGGCCTGGTGGCGAGCGATGCGCTGGCGCATCTCCTCGTCCAGCGCCAGGGCCGTGGCCAGCACCGTCACGCGATGCGCCGGGGCCTGTTGCAGCCAGGCCTGCGCCAGCCTTTCGGCATGGCGTGACTTGCCACTGCGTTGGCCGCCAACGATCAGGTGGTGGTGCTGGCTCATGCCCATTCCTTCAACACGTGATCAGAACTTGGGCGTGTAGCGCAGGCCGGCGAACACCGCGCGCGGCTGGCTGGCATAGCCGTTGGCCGTCTGGTAGGCACGGTCAAAGGCATTGTCCAGCTGCAGCTGCAGGCGCAGGGTCGGCGTCAGGCTGTACTGTGCGTCCAGGTTCAGCAGCGCATAGCCGCCCAGCTTGACGGTGTTGGCCGCATTGTCGAAGCGCCGGCCGCTGATCAGCGTCTGCGCACCCAGGCTCCAGCCCCACAGCTCGGTGTCGGCACGCAGCGAGGCATGCTTGTTGCTGCGCCGTGCCAGCAGCTTGCCGTAGCTGGCGTAGTTGGGCGTATCGGTCACGTCCTTCGGTGCCTGCAGGTCCAGGGTGCCTGACAGGCGCACCTCGGCCACGCGGGTGCCGGCTCTCAAGGTCAGGCCTTGCAGGCGTGCCTGGCCGACGTTCTGGTAGCAGCCGAACTGGCTGTTGCAGGTGCCGGCCGAGCCGAAGATGATCAGGTTGTTGATCAGATTGCGATAGGCCGTCAGGCCGAACTCATTGCTACCTGCCTTGTACTGCAGGCCCAGCTCGGTATTGCGGCCGCGCTCGGCCAGCAGCGGCGTGCCGCCCTTGGTGGCGTCGGGCCCGTAGGGGCTGAAGCTCTGGTACAGCGTGGGCGCGCGGAAGGCCGTGCCGGCCGAACCGATCACACGCCAGGCCGGCGACAGGCTGTAGCCAGCGGCCAGAGTGCCGGTGTTGGCGCCGCCGAACTGGCTGTCGCGGTCATGGCGCAGATGGGCTTGCAAACCCAGAGGCCCCGCCTCCCAGATATAGCCGGCCGCCACGGCGTTCTGATGCCGGTCGGCCTCACCGGCCTTCGGTGACTGCGTCAGGCCGGTGTTCAGCAACAGGTCTTCGCGGCGCTCCAGCAGGGTGTTGAGTTGGCCGGGGCCGATCTTGAACGAGTTGTTCCAGGCGTAGTTGCGGATGCGGGTCTCGGTCAGATAGACCGAGGGTGCGGTCTCGTAGCGGTCCTTGGACTCGCCGACGCTGACCTCGCTGTGCCAGTTCGGCGTGAACTGGGCCGACCAGCTGCCGCGCAGCGCCTGCATCTGGTTGAAGTTCTGGTCATCGACCTTGGGCTTGGCGGCGCCGTCGTACTGCGACCAGATGAAGCTCTTCATGGCCACCACTTCGAAACGGTGCTCGGCGCTCACCTGGGCACCGAGGCGGGCGGTGGCGCTGTGGCTGCGGTGGCCGTCGATGTCGGGGGTGTAGGTCGGGTCGTTCAGCACCGGGCGGGCATTGAAGCCGGTGCCGCGCTCGCCGGCCAGGGACAGGGCGTAGTCGAGCATGCCGCTCTTGCCGCTCACCGAGGCGTCCAGCTTGGCCAGGCCCATATTGCCTATGCCCGCGCCGAATTCGAACTGCGGTGCGCCTTCGCCCTTGCGGGTGAAGATCTGTACCACGCCGCCGATGGCGTCCGAGCCGTAGATGGCACTGGCCGCGCCGCGCACGATCTCGACGCGCTCGATCTGGGCCAGCGGTATGGTCTGCCAGTTGACGCCGCCGGTGGCTTGCGAGTCAACGCGCACGCCGTCCACCAGCAACACGGTGTGACGGGTGTCGGCGCCGCGCACGAACAGCGAGGTGTTGGAGCCGGGGCCGCCGTTGCGCACCATCTCGAAGCAGGCTTGCGTACGCAAGAGATCGGCCAGGCCGCCGAGTGCCTGACGTTCGATATCGGCGCGGGTCAGCACCGTCACATCGGCCAGTACCTGGCTCAGATTCATCGGGCTGCGCGTGGCCGTGACCATCACGGCGGGCAGCGAATTGTCTTGGGGGGCCGCCAGCGCGGATGTGGCCAGGGCGAGGGTCGACAAAGCCATGCAGCAGCGCAGGCCGGAGGGGTGGAACTTCGAAGTCATGAGATACCGCAACAAGTGAGTACGGTCGCCAGCTCTCCCGCAGGCTTCCGTGGTGTGAGGGCGCGGTGAGGCGCCATCGCTTGTTGGCCGGTATCCGGGCTGGCGGAACGACCCGTGCATCCTTCCCAGCGGCCTTGGGGGCCACCAGTGGACTGTGCACACGAGCTGAAGGTTTTTCAGGCCTTCGTCCGCTTACCGTTGCGGGGACAGCTCAGGTTAGGGTGCGGCAAGGTCGCCGCGGTCCATTCTGATTCCCGTTTAACTGCTCAGGCGCAATGCCTGTGCGAGCACCAACAGCCGGCATTCTATGCGGTGTTGCCTGGCAGGGGCTGATCGGGCTCAAGGTTTGGGCGCCGGCGCCGCCCTGTGTTCCTTGGCGGGCTTGGGCGTGATCACCGTGAAGCCCTCTGGCTTGGCCGGGGCATTGGACTTCCTGGCGGGCTTCTTGCCCGGCTTGCTGGCGGCTGCAGCGGGCTCTTCCGCCGCCTTGCCGCGGCCGTGGATGCCGGCGGCGCCGTGGGCCTGGCGCGCGTCGTCGGCCTCGCGCTGGCGGCGGTCTCGCTCCAGCTGCCTGGCCAACTGCGCATCCCGCTTGGCGGTCTCGGCAGCCTGGCGGCGCTGCTCTGCGTCCGGTTGGTCAGTCCTGTGAGTCAAGACCTGACCCCCATCGTCGCAGGGCTTCTGGCTCAGCTCGCGGCCCTCGGGGCCGCAGCGATAGACCTTGGTGGTCTGGGCCAGCCCGGGGTTGGACAACACGATCAGCGTGCAGACGAACAGGGCTGGCAGGGTTTTCATGGCATGACGGGTGTGGGCGCCGCAGGGCGGGGCGGCTTGGGGCGCGGCGGCTTGGCGTGTATCTTCATCAATGCGCGGTCCATATCGCCAGCGATCATCAGATCCAGCGCATCGGCGATCGATTTGTTGATGCAGTCCTGAATGGCCTCGCGCTCGGCCGCCGGCGGCTTGCGCAGCACATAGCTGGCGACCTCGGCCTTGTCGCCGGGATGGCCGATGCCCAGGCGCAGGCGCCAGAAGTTGGGCGAGCCCAATTGAGCCTGCATGTCCTTCAGGCCGTTGTGTCCACCGTTGCCCCCGCCCTGCTTGAACTTCATCTGGCCCGGCTCAATGTCCAGCTCGTCGTGCACGGCCAGTATCTCCTCGGGCGCGATCTTGAAAAAGCGCGCCAGCGGCGCCACCGCCTTGCCCGACAGATTCATATAGGTCATGGGCTGCAGCAGCCAGATCGGGCCGGCGGGCAGGTTGATGCGCGCGACGCGGCCGAAATAGCTGCGCTCGGGCACGAGGTGGCCTCCGAGCTTGCGTGTCACCTCGTCCACCCACCAGAAGCCGGCGTTGTGGCGGGTGTCCTCGTATTCAGGGCCGGGGTTGCCCAGGCCAACAAAAAGTCGAATCATGGGGGCGATTATCGGTGCTGCTGCGGGTTCCCCGCATGGGCGTACGGCGCGGCGGCGCTAGTATGGATTGATGAGCAAACACGCTGCCCTGATCGAAAGCCTGGACATCGCCGGCCTGCAAGCGGTGCTGGCCCGGCGCATCGCCTACCGCACCGAGAGCCAGCTGCCCGAGTCGGCACCTGAGTTGCGCCGCTATCTGACCGAGGAGATGGCGCCCAGCTTCGCCGCCCTGGGCTTCCAGACCGAGATCTGGGAGAACCCGGTGGCTGGCGGCCCGCCGTTCATGTTCGCCCATCGCTTCGAGGATGCGGCGCTGCCGACGGTGCTGATGTACGGCCACGGCGACGTTGTGCCCGGTGACGAGACGCGCTGGCGCAAGGCCGCCTCGCCCTGGGCGCTGGAGGTCAAGGACGGCCGCTGGTATGGCCGCGGCAGCGCCGACAACAAGGGCCAGCACAGCATCAATCTGGCTGCCATCGGCCATCTGCTCAAGCATCAGGGGCGGCTGGGCTTCAACGTCAAATGGCTGCTCGAGATGGGCGAGGAGGTCGGCTCGCCCGGCCTGCAGCAGATCTGCGAACAGCGCAAGCCGGCGCTGGCGGCCGATGTCTTCATCGCCTCCGACGGTCCCCGTCTGCGTACCGAGGCGCCGACCCTGTTCCTGGGTTCGCGCGGCGTGATGAATTTCAAGTTGGAGCTGGTCGCCCGCGAGGGTGCCCATCACTCGGGCAACTGGGGCGGCCTGCTGGCCAATCCGGGTGTGATTCTTGCCAGCGCGATTGCCAGCATCGTCGATGCCCATGGCGTGATACAGGTCGAAGGCCTGCGTCCGCCACCTCTTCCCGACTCGGTGCGCCAGGCGCTGAGCACGGTGCAGCCGGGCGAGCCCGGCGGGCCGGAGATAGACCCGCAATGGGGCGAGCCGGGCCTGAGCCCGGCCGAGCGGGTATTCGGCTGGAACTCGGTCGAGGTGCTGGCCTTTCGCGCCGGCAATCCGGACCGGCCGGTGAATGCGATACCGCCACGGGCCGTGGCCTTCATGCAGATCAGATTCGTCGTTGGCAAGGACCCGCATGGCTTCATTCCGGCGCTGCGCGAGCATCTGGACGCCAAGGGTTTCGGCCAGGTGCAGCTGTCGCAGGAGGGCTCCGAGATCATGCTGGCCACGCGTACCGACCCCGACAGTGCCTGGGTGCGCTTTGCCGTGCGCTCGCTGACCGAGACCACGGGCCAGGCGCCGGTGCTGCTGCCCAATCTGGGCGGCTCACTGCCCAACGATTGCTTTGCCGGCACCCTGGGCCTGCCGACGATCTGGGTGCCCCATTCGGCACCGACCTGCTCGCAGCACGCCCCCGACGAGCATCTGCCCGCCTATTCCGGCGAGCAGGGCCTGGCCATCATGGTGGGCCTGCTGGCCGATCTGGGCGAAGGCTGGCCGGCAGGAACCAGGGCCTAGGCCCGGAAACGAAAAAGCCCCACCGAGGCGGGGCTTTGCTGAGTTGAGGCGCCGTCGCGCGTTCAATTCGTTCAATCGTAGGGTCAGTTGAGGAAAGAGCTTGCCGGGGTACCGACAAGGTCTGTCCCCAAGGGCATTATTTCTTGCCCTTGCCCTTGGCAGGAACCGGTGCAGCGGCCACGGGAGCCACGATCACTTCTTCCTCGACCTTGGCGGTCACGGAGACGATCACGGGGTTGGGCTTGCCGTGGGTCACGACCTTGGTGCCGGCAGGCAGCTGGATGTCGTTGACGTGCAGTGTCGTGCTCTTGGTCAGCTGACCCAGGTCCACGGTCAGGAACTCAGGCAGTTCCTTGGCCAGGCAGGTGATCAGCAGCTCGGTGACGACGTGGTTGACCAGGCAGTTCTCGGTCTTGACGGCCGGCGACGACTCTTCGTTGATGAAGTGCAGCGGGATCTTCTTGGTGATCTTGGTCGTTGCATCGACGCGCTGGAAGTCCACGTGCAGCACCAGGGGCTTGTACGGGTGCATCTGGAAGTCGCGCAGCAGCACTTGCTCGGCCTTGCCGGCCAGTTCCATCTCGAGGATGGTGCTGTGGAAGGCTTCCTTCTTCAGCGCGTGGAACAGAGCGTTGTGATCGAGCTCGATCATCGCGGGCTCGCCGGCACCAAAAACGATACCAGGCACTTTGCCCGAGATGCGCAGGCGGCGGCTCGCTCCGGTCCCCTGCAATGTGCGCTCAAAAGCGGCAAATTTCATGATTGACTCCAAGTATGGAAGGGCGCCCGCGACCAGGTCGCCCAGAAAAAACGGCCTTGCGGCCGCGGCTTTATCAACCGCCCCGCTTGCGCAGGGCGGTCAAGAATCAGAAATTGTTGTTCTGGTCAGAGAACAGCGAGGTCACCGACTCGCCATCGGAAATACGGCGTATCGTCTCGGCAAACAGGAAGGCCACCGACAGCTGGCGGATCTTGCCGCAAGCCTTGGCCGCATCGTTCAACGGAATGGTGTTGCTGATCACCACCTCGTCCAGCTGCGAACCCTGGATGCGTTCGATCGCCGGGCCCGACAGGATGGGGTGGGTGCAATAGGCAAACACGCTCTTGGCGCCACGGTCCTTCAGCACCTCGGCGGCCTTCACCAGGGTGCCGGCGGTATCGATCATGTCATCCATGATCACGCAGTTGCGGCCGTCGATCTCGCCGATCACGTGCATCACTTCGGAGACATTGGCCGCCGGACGGCGCTTGTCGATGATGGCCAGGTCGCAGCCCAGCTGCTTGGCAAGGGCCCGGGCGCGGACCACGCCGCCGACGTCGGGGCTCACCACCACCAGATCCTGGTAGTTGCGGCTCTTCAGGTCGGACAGCAGCACCGGCGAGGCGTAGATATTGTCGACGGGGATGTCGAAGAATCCCTGGATCTGGTCGGCATGCAGGTCCATCGTCAGCACGCGTTCGACGCCGACGGTTTCCAGCAGATTGGCGACCACCTTGGCCGAGATCGGCACGCGCGTCGAGCGCGGGCGGCGGTCCTGGCGGGCATAGCCGTAGTAGGGGATCACGGCGGTGATGCGGCGAGCGCTGGCGCGCTTCAGGGCATCGACCATGATCAGCAGTTCCATCAGGTTTTCGTTGGTCGGCGCACAGGTCGGCTGGATCACGAAGACATCGCGAGCCCGCACGTTTTGCTGGATCTCGACGGTGACTTCACCATCGGAGAAACGACCGACCACGGCTTTGCCGAGTTCCACCCCGAGGTGGGTGGCAATTTCCTGGGAGAGAACTGGATTGGCGTTCCCGGTGAACAGAACGGTGTTGAACAGCACGCGCCCTCCGGCTTTAGGCTAAGGGCCGCTGGCTCCACATGGCGTGAAACCGACTGGGCCGGGACAGAGAAAAAATTTGGCAGGGGCGGAAGGATTCGAACCTGCGCATGTCGGAATCAAAATCCGATGCCTTAACCAGCTTGGCGACGCCCCTACACTGGAATTCCGCTGTTGCGAAACCCCGTAACTTTCAGTCTGCAGCCCAACCGACCAGCGGGTGTAGCTCCAGACTCCGGCACATCCTGCCTGCCCATCCGGGAGGAAGATCCTCCGGAATTTTAGGCGATTCAGACGTGCCTTGAATTTCGTTCATTCTTGCAAACACCGCACTGCCCGAGCCCGTCATTCGGCTATCGCCAAACCGGGCCTTCAGCAGTTCCAGCGCTTCAACCACTTCGGCACATTGACTCTCGGCCGGAGGCTGCAGGTCGTTGTGACCGAAGCCTTGGGCGATCATCGTCGTGGTGATCTCAGTGATCTCGTCGCTGACTTTCTTCAATCGTTCCGAAGAAGTGTCTGCAGGAAAGCCCGCTACTATAACAGCAGGCGTGTCACGTGCCAAGAGGGGGCTCGAAAAAATTTGAGAAGTGGGCAGCGAGACCTGCGGTTTGAGCACCGCAAACTGCTGCGCGGGTAGCTGCAAAGGCGTGAGGATTTCGCCTATGCCTTCGACGAAGGCGGGCCGGCCGCCGAGGAAGAAGGGCACGTCAGCACCGAGGCTCAGACCTAGGGGCAGCAGGCGCGACAGCGGCCAGTTCAGGCCCCACAGCCGGTTCAGCGCCAGCAGCGTGCTGGCCGCATCGGACGAGCCACCGCCCATGCCGGCGCCCGAGGGCACCTGCTTGGCAATGTGGATGTCGGCGCCGAAGCTGCAGCCGCTGGCGGTTTGCAGCGCACGAGCCGCGCGCAGGCACAGGTCATCGGCCGGCAGCGGCTCGGTCAGGTCGTGACGGGCCAGCCGGCCATCGCCGCGGCGTTCGAAGTGCAGGGTGTCGCACCAGTCGATCAGCACGAACACCGATTGCAGCAGGTGATAGCCGTCGGCCCGGCGGCCGACGACGTGCAGGAACAGATTCAGCTTGGCCGGTGCGGCCACGTCGTACAGGGCCAGCATCAGCGCTCCGGCGTGTCCAGGCGGGCACGCAGCGTGACCTCGGTGGGCTCCTTGCGCTGGGCGTTGATCAGGCCCTCGGCGTAGCTGGACAAATCCACCGTCCAGCCCAGTTGCCTGAAGCCCGGCTTGCCATCGACCAATGGATGGCTGATGGCTCCTGCCCACGGCCTGCCCTTGAGCCAGTCGAACAGGGCGATCACCGGCACGGCCTCGCCCAGCAGATCGCGGGTCAGCGCGTCGAGATCGGCATAGCGGGTCTCGGTGTCGGATCGCAGCAGCAACGCCTGGCCGGGCTGCCAGCTGGCGCGTGCGGCCAGCGTGCCCAGCGGGGTGCTCAGCTCCAGCTGGCCGGTCTCGGCGGTGCCCAGCAGCTCGAAGGCCGCTGCACCGCCCTGCGCCGTGCCCCCGCTGTTGTGTGCCACCTGCACCGACAGCCGGCCGCTCAGTCTGTCGCCGGCAAAGGCGGCCGGCTTGGGCGCCGTGGCGCAGCCCCACAGCGAGGCGCAGAGCAGCAGCAGGCTCAGTGGCCGGGCAATCAAGAGACCGCTCACAGCGACACGCGCAGGCGGGCCAGCGTCTCGCGCAGCACTTCGTTCGTGCGGTCGCGGCCGGCGCCTTCGCGCCAGACACGCTTGGCCTCGTCCTGCTGGCCCGTCACCCACAGCAACTCGCCCAGGTGGGCGGCGATTTCGGTGTCAGGTCTTGACTTGTAGGCCTGTTGCAGCAGGCGCAGCGCTTCGTTCTTCTGACCCATGCGGTATTCGACCCAGCCCAGGCTGTCGAGCAGGAAGGGCTCGTTGGGAGCCAGTTCCAGCGCTTTCTGGATCAGGCGCTTGGCCTCGTCCAGTCGCAGGTTGCGCTCGGCCAACGAATAGCCCAGCGCGTTGTAGGCGTGGTGGTAGTCCGGCTTGAGCGCAATGACTTTGCGCAGCAGGCGCTCCATCTCATCCATGCGATTGAGTTTTTCGGCCAGCATCGATTGCTCGTAGAGCAGGTTGGCGTCGTCCTCGAAGCGCTTGTTGGCCGCGTCCAGCACCTCGTAGGCGGCCTGCCATTGCTTGGCATCGCGCAGCAGCTGGACCTCGGCGGTGAGCTTGGCCTTGATGTCGTCGTCGCCCTGTTCGGGCAGGGCCTGCAGCAGCTTGCGGCCCTGTTCCAGTTTGCCCTGGCGCGCCAGCACCGAGGCGCGGCGGTACTGCACCTGCAGCAGTTCCTTGCTGTCGCCGACCTTGGCCAGCCAGGCCTCCGCCCCCTTCAGATCGCCCTTGAGCTCGGCCGCCTGAGCCAGCAGCAGGTAAGCCTGCTGGCGCGCCTCCGGACCTGCCTCGGGATTGGTCTTGCCGTCCTTGCTGGCAGCGTCGGCCTGGGTCAGGTAGGCATTCAGCGCTGCCTCGGCCTCGGCGGGGTGACGCAGATCGAGTTGCAGCGCGCCCAGGCTCATCCAGGCGCTCAGCAGTTCCGGGTTGGAGCGGGTGACGGTCACCAGTTCGCGTATCGCGTCGCCGTGTCGCTGGGCACGGGCCAGCGTGCGGCCATAGGCCAGGCGCACGAAGTCGCTGTCCGGTTTGGCTTGCAGGTGGGCCAGCACCAGGGCTTCCGCCTCTGCATCGGTGGCCAGCATCTCCAGTGCCACCAGGGCCGGGCCTTCGGCGCCGGGCTCCTTGGCCGAGGCGGTCTTCAGCAGGCTCAGCGCCGCGGGGGCGTCGCCCGCGGCCAGGGTCAGCCTGGCCAGGCTGACATGGGCCGGGACCAGGGTGTCGGCTTGCAGCAGATAGGGTTTCAGCACCGGCTCGATGGCCGCGAGCACGCGCTTGGGCTCAGGCAGACGCTGCAGCAGGCGGGGCAGGGAGGCAATCGCTCCCGCGCGCTGGTCGGGCGGCGTGAACTTGAGCAGTGCGCCCAGCGGTTCGCTCAGCTCTCCCAGACGGTTCAGGCCCAGCAGCAGCTGCACCGTGGTTTGCAGTGCCTCGGTGGACTCGGGCGCGAGCTGGCGCCAGGCGCGGGCGGCGACCAGGGCCTGGTCGCCAGCGCGTGCCTGCAACGCAATGCCGATGACGCGGCGGAACAGCGTCTCGTCGCCGGTGCGGCGGGCGGCGTCCAGCAGCACCTGGAAGGCATTGCCCGGCTCGCCCGACTGCAATTCCATCTCGCCGATCAACAGCTGGTAGAACAGCGGTGCGTCCAGTTCCGAGTTGTAGATGGGCGCCGGGGGCTCCTCGGCGGCCGGCTGATCCTGGGCATGGCTGCTGGCGGCTGCGAATGCCGAGCACATCACGGCGACGGTCAACCCCTGAGACAGCAAACGGGACAGGGTTGTACGGCGAAGAAAGTCGGGCATGAATGCTCCTGAGCGAAGGGTTCATTCTAGGAGTTGCCCGGCACCGGATAATTCCCCCATGCCCGAACTCCCCGAAGTCGAAGTCACCCGCCGCAGCTTTGCCCAGCGCATTGCCGGGGCGCGGGTCACCGCCGTGCGTCTGGGCAAGCCCTTGCGCTGGCCGCTGGGGCGTGCTCCGGCCGATCTGGTGGGGCTGACGGTGGGCGAGGTGACACGCCGCGGCAAGTACCTGTGGCTGCCGCTGGCGCCCGGCGGCCTGCTGCTGCATCTGGGCATGTCGGGCTCGTTGGCCTTTGCTGACGCCATGGCGCCAGCGGCGACCCATGATCATTTCGATCTGGAGACCACCCAGGGCACGCTGCGACTGACCGATCCGCGGCGGTTTGGCGCCGTTGTCTGGTCGGATGGTCTGGACCAGGAGCCGGCTGTCAAGCTTTTATCTAAGCTTGGTTTCGAGCCTTTTGACCCCCTTTTTACCGGCGCCTACCTGTATTCCGCGCTGCGCGGTCGGCGTGTCGCCATCAAGCAGGCGCTGCTGGCGGGTGACATCGTCGTTGGTGCTGGCAATATCTATGCCTGCGAGACGCTGTTCATGGCCGGCATCGATCCCCGGCTGGCCGCGCACAAGCTGAGCAAGCCGCGCAGCGAGCGCCTGGCCCAGGCCGTGCGCCAGGTGCTGGGCGAGGCCTTGGCGGCCGGCGGCACGACGCTGCGGGACTTCAAGGACTCGCATGGCGTGGCCGGCAGCTTCCAGATGCAGGCCCAGGTCTATGGCCGCGAGGGTGAGGCCTGCCGGCGTTGTGGCTCCGTCATACGGCGTATTGTCCAGGCCCAACGCTCCACTTATTTTTGCGCAAATTGCCAGATTCGCTGATTTTTATCGCCTCAAACCCGGATGCCCTTTGCTTTGACCCCGCACAAACCCGCTGACCGGTCTATCCCTAAGGTGAAGCCCGTACCGATTCGTCATGGGATTGCGCTAGCATCCGCGCACATGAACGGCAGCCCACGCTCACTGGCGCAACGCTTGGATGGCTTGAATGCCTGGCGCGCATCCCTGGATGCTGCGCTGGCAGAGCTTGTCCAGCATCTGGCCGGCCAGGGTTTGCTGGATGAGACCGTCAGCGAGCAGCTGGACCGGTTGCGTCTGCGTGTTGGCGGTGACAAGCTGGTGGTGGCCTTCGTCGCCGAGTTCTCGCGTGGCAAGTCCGAGTTGATCAATGCCATGTTCTTCAGCGACACCGGCCGGCGTGTGCTGCCTGCCACGCCGGGGCGCACGACGATGTGCCCGGTGGAAATGTCGTATGACAAGGGCGAGCCGGCGATGCTGTCGCTGCTGCCCATCGAAACCCGTATCGAAGGCCGTTCGCTGTCCGATCTGCGCCTGCGTCGCAGTATCTGGACCCATGTGCCGCTGGACGAGCTGAGCCATGAAGAGCTGGCGCTGACCTTGATGGAGGTGACGCGCACCCGTGCGGTCAGCGTCGATGAAGCGCGCAAGCTGGGCCTGTGGAGCGACGAGCCCGATGCCAATGACAAGACCTCGCCGTCGCCCGACAACCCGCCGCTGCGCGAGGATGGCCTGGTTGATGTGCCGGCCTGGCGCCATGCGCTGATCAAATACCCCCATCCGCTGCTGGAGCAGGGCCTGGTGGTGCTGGATACGCCGGGGCTGAACGCCGTCGGTGCCGAGCCCGAGCTGACCTTGAGCGTGATTCCGGCCGCCCACGCGGTGGTCTACATCCTCGGCGCCGACACCGGCGTGACCCGTTCCGACATGAATGTCTGGCGCGAGCACCTCAACGAGGGCGCGATGGCGCGCTTCGTGGTGCTGAACAAGATCGATACGCTGAACGACCCGCTGCTGCCGGTCGATGTGGTGCAGGCGCAGATCCGCAAGCAGTGCGCCAACACCGCGCGCACCCTGGGCGTGGAGATGGACCGGGTGTTCCCGCTGTCGGCCCGTCAGGCCCTCACCGCCCGCCTGCGCGGCGATACCAAGGGTCTGGAGACCAGCCGTCTGCCGGCACTGGAAACCATGCTGGCCAAGGCCCTGCTGCCGCAGCGCGGCGAGTTGCTGGCCAAGGCCGTGCAGGAGACGGTGCAGGGCGTGCAGAACCATGTGCAGCGTCAGCTGACCCTGCGCCGCCGCCACAACACCGAGCAGGCGCTGGAGTTGCGCGGGGCCCGCGGCAAGAACGCCGCCAGCCTGCGCGCGATGCGCGACCGTGTCGATCTCGAAGGCCAGCGTTTCGAGCTCTGCTCGCAGCGCATGCAGGCGCTGAAGGCGATTCACAGCCGCTCGCTGAAGGAGCTGCTCGACGGCCTGGCCGGCGAGCGGGTGCGCGAGCAGGTGCGGCAGATGCAGCTGGGCATGGATGCATCGTTCTTCCATGTCGGCGCACGCAAGGTCTTTGTGGCCATGTGCCGCGAGTTGCACCAATTGCTGACCCAGGCCCAGGTGCGGGTCGATGAAATGCAGGGCATGCTGGTCTCCAGCATCCAGATGCTCAACACCGACTACGGCTTTGCGCTGGCGGTGCAGCAGGCGCCGGACTTCTCGCGCTGCTCGCGCGAGCTGGAGATGCTGGAGCGCAGCTACAGCCAGTACCTGGGCATTCGCTCGGCGCTGCGCCTGCTGCAGCCCGATTTCATGGAGCAGTTCCGCCGCATGTTGCTGGCCAAGCTGCGCGCCGTGTTCGATGCCGCCCGTGTCGAGGTCGAGCGCTGGAGCAAGTCCGCCACCGTGCAGGTCGATGCCCAGCTGCGCGAGCGCCGCGACACCTTTGTGCGCCGCCGCGAGGCCTTGACCCGTGTCGAGGCCGAGGCCGGCGAGCTGGAGGCTCGCCTCGCCCAGCTGGTGGCGTTGGAGCAGCGCCTGAGCCTGGCCCAGGTGCGCATACAGCCGGTGGTCAATATGGTGCTGGCTGCGGCGCAGTCCATGCCGACCCGCGCAGATGATGGCGAGCTTGAGCTGCCCGCGGTGGCCGCCGGCGAGTTCGACGCCAGCTGGGCCCAGGTTGCTGCTGAGTGAGCCTTAGACTTCCTCTGTGACCGACGTTTCGCGGCCCCTGCCGCTCGATCCCTCGTTGATACAAGGTTTTGCCCCGGCGCTGATCGCCTGGCAGAAGGTATATGGCCGCCATCAGCTGCCCTGGCAGAACACGGACGATCCCTATCGCGTCTGGTTGTCGGAGATCATGTTGCAGCAGACCCAGGTCACCACGGTGCTGGGCTATTACGAGCGTTTTCTGGAGCGCTTCCCGGATGTTGCGGCGCTTGCTGCCGCCCATCTCGATGAGGTGCTGGCGCTGTGGGCTGGCCTGGGCTACTACAGCCGCGCACGCAATCTGCACCGTTGTGCCCAGGCCGTGGTGGCACAGTTCGGTGGCAGTTTTCCGCCCACGGCTGAACTGCTGACGACCCTGCCCGGCATCGGCCGCTCGACGGCCGCAGCGATAGCCTCGTTCTGCTTTGGCGAGCGGGTCGCGATCCTGGACGGCAACGTCAAACGGGTGCTGGGCCGCGTGCTGGCATTCGATGCCGATCTGGCCAAGCAGTCCAACGAGCGTCAGCTGTGGGCGCTGGCCACCGAGCTGCTGCCGCACCAGGACATGCCGGCCTACACCCAAGGTTTGATGGACCTGGGCGCCACGCTGTGCAGCCGCACATCACCGCAATGCCTGCTGTGCCCGGTGGCCGTGCTGTGCCTGGGCCGCAAGACGGGCCAGCCGGAGGACTATCCGGTGCGCATACGCAAGCTCAAGCGCAGCCGGCGCGAGAACTGGTGGCTGTGGCTGGAGCATGAAGGGCGCATCTGGCTGACCCAGCGGCCAGACACCGGCGTCTGGGCGGGTCTGTGGACCCTGCCGCTGTTCGACGACGAAGCCGCGCTGCAGGCCCAGGCTGGGGCGCTTGACGTCAAGCTTTCGCGGCTGCCGACGATTGAGCACAGCCTGACGCATTTCGACTGGGTGCTGCACCCGCGCCAGGCCAGCCTGAGCCAGGCCCCTGGCGAGGCGCTGCCGGGCCCAGGCGTCTGGGTGGCACGTGAGGCCTTGGCCAGCTATGCCGTGCCCGCGCCGCTGAAAAAGCTGCTCACTTGATTGGACAGGTGGGGGGCCGGCCTGCTAGGCTTGTGGGCCCCACACCTTGACCCAGAACAAATCCAACGCAATGAAGCCTGCCGTCAAAAGCGCCATCGAATCTGCCGCCCTGGCTCTGCTGGTCGCTGCCTGCAGCCTGTGGTTCCTGATCTCGATGAACGAGTCCGAGGTCGAACACACCGCGGCCAAGATCACGCTGGTGGCGATTGCCCTGGCGGCCTCGCTGATACTGCACCTGGTCTTCGTCGGCCTGGCCGTGCATCGCGATGGCCGGCCGCTGGCTGGCTGGATGGCCCTGTCCATCCTGCTGTGCCCGGTGGGCTCCATCATTACCTTGGTGCTGATAGGCTGGCTGTCGGCTGAGCGCGAGCGGTCGCTGACCTGATCTACTCCAGCACGCCCTTGCCGCGCAGGAACTCGTCAACGATCTGCAGCCGCATCAGCGGGCTGTCCAGCTCCATCAGCTTTTGCTTGGCCGCCAGCGGTATCGGCAGGATCTCGCACCAGCGATTGGCCACCCAGGCCGCGTCGTCAAAGCCATAGGGCTCCAGAAACGGCTTGCTGCCCTGTTCGGCCAGGCTGTTGATGGCTTTGGCCAGGCCCTTGGCCGCGGGCTTCAAATCGGGCGGAATGGCCTGCGGCGCATCTTCCTCCAGCCACTGCACCTGGCCCATCCACAGGCCATCGGCCGCCTGCGCGCTGGATTGCAATTCGAAGCGCAGCCCGCCGCGGCAGCGCACATGCAGGATACCGGCCTGCTCGCCATCGACCTCCAGCAGCTCCGCCGCCACGCCCACCGGCTCGAACTGCACACGGCGTTCGCTGCGGCCCACCTCGCTGCCCTGGCGCAGCGCGATCACGCCAAAGGCGGATTGCTGGCGCAGGCAGTCGGCCATCAGGTCCAGGTAGCGGGCCTCGAAGATCTTCAGCCTCAGCTGGCCTCCGGGGAACAGCACGGCCTGCAGCGGGAACAGGGGCAGGACGGGTGTTGACACCTGGGCTCCCGGCAAGTTCTCAGTCCCGCGCATCAAGCTCGCGGTGGCGTATCAGGGTGGCGCCATGGTGGGCGAACTGGCGGGCCAGGGTCTCGACCATGTAGACCGAGCGGTGCTGGCCGCCGGTGCAGCCAATGGCCACCGTCAGGTAGCTGCGGTGATCAGCCTCGAAGGCGGGCAGCCACTGGGTGAAGAAAGCGCTGATCTGCGACATCATGATCGCGACCTCGGGCTGGTTCTCCAGATAGGCGGCCACCGGTGCGTCGCGGCCGTTCTGCGGGCGCAGCTCGCGGATGTAGTACGGGTTGGGCAGCACGCGCACATCGAACACGAAGTCGGCGTCCAGCGGCACGCCATGCTTGAAGGCAAAGGACTCGAACACCAGGGTCAGCGAGGTGCCGCTGACCTTGACCAGATCGCGCACCCAGGAGCGCAGCTGGGCCGGGCGCAGCGCGCTGGTGTCCAGCACGGTGGACTCGACCCGCATGCTGGCCAGCAGCTCGCGCTCCAGCTCGATCGCATCGATCAGGATGCGCCGCGCATCGCCCGACTCCTGCTCGCTCTTGCTCAGCGGGTGGGCACGGCGTGTCTCGGAAAAGCGCCGCACCAGCGCATCGGTGCTGGCATCGAGAAAGATCGAGCGCACCCGCACACCACGCGCGCGCAGCTTCTTCAGGGTCGGCAGCAGATGGGGCAGGGAGCCGGCGCTGCGCGCGTCCATCGCGATGGCCACGTGGCGCTGCTCGCGCTGCGACTCCAGCTTCAGGAAGGAGGTCAGCAGCTCGGGCGGCAGGTTGTCGACGCAGAAATAGCCGGCGTCCTCCAGCGCATGCATGGCCACCGACTTGCCCGAGCCCGAGATGCCGGTGACCAGCACCACGTCGCGTGGCGCCAGGGCCTCGGCCAGGCCGCCGAAGGCGGTGTCGGAATCAACGCTGCTCATGACTTGGCCTTCTTCGCGGGGACGGGTTTTGCGGGGGTTGAGGCGGGCTGTTTGGACAGGTCCAGCATCTCCTGTGCATGGGCCAGGCTGGTGGACGACAGGCGCTCGCCGCCCAGCATGCGGGCCACCTCGGCCACGCGGGCCTCGCCGGCCACCGCCTGCACATCGCTCGACGTGCTGCCGCCCGCAGCCTTCTTGGCGACGACGAAATGATGGTCGGCGCAGGCCGCGACCTGGGGCAGATGGGTGACGGCCAGCACCTGGCGGTCGCGGCCCAGCTGCTTCATCAGCCGGCCCACGGTCTCGGCCACGGCGCCGCCGACGCCGGAGTCGATCTCGTCGAAGATCAGCGTGCCGGCACCGGCCTCGCCCTCCAGTTGGCAGGTGGTCACCGCAATCGCCAGTGCGATGCGCGACAGCTCGCCGCCTGATGCCACCTTGCCCAGCGGCCGCGGCGTGCTGCCGGCGTGGCCGGCGACCAGAAACTCGGCCGACTCCAGGCCAAAGCTCTGTGGCTCGGCTTGAGGCAGCAGGGCCACCTCGAAGCGGCCGCCGGCCATGCCCAGCTGCTGCATCGCGCTCGATACGGCATCGGATAGTTTCGGCGCGGCCTTGGCTCGGGCCTGGCTGATCTTCCTGGCCTCGGCCGTGTAGGCGCTCAACGCGGCCTTCAGCGCGCGCTCCAGGCCCTCCAGATCGCTGGCGGCATCCAGTGCAGCCAGCTCGGCGCGCCACTGTGCATGCAGGGCCGGCAGATCGGCCGGCGTGCGGCGGTAGCGGCGGGCCAGGCCCATCCAGGCGGACATACGTTCGTCCAGTTCCTGCAGCCGTTCAGGCTCCAGATCGGCATCCGACAGATAGCTGGCCAAGGTGTGAGCTGCATCTTGCAGCTGTGATTGCGCGCCGGCCAGTGCCTCGATCACCGGGCCGAGGCGGGAGTCGTAGTCGGACACCGAGTTCAACGCGTCGATGGCCTGGCCGGTCAGGCTCTCGGCGCTGGTGTCGGCCTCGCTGGCCACGCTCAGCGCCACTCGTGCGGCATCCATCAGGCTTTGCGCATGGGCCAGGCGCTGGTGTTCGGCGCTGAGCGTTTCCCATTCGTCAGCACCGGGGGCCAGGCGGTCGATCTCGGCGATCTGCCAGGCCAGGCGTTCGCGCTCGGTGGCCAGCCTGTCCTGGCCCTTGCTGGCCTCGGCCAACTGCTCGCTGGCGGCCTTCCAGTGCTGCCAGGCGCTGGCCATGGCGGCGGCGTCGAGCTGGGCATAGGCATCGAGCAGGGCGCGCACCGAGGGCGCGCGGGTCAGGCCTTGCCAGGCATGCTGGCCGTGAATGTCGACCAGATGGTCGGCCAACTCGCGCAGCTGGGCCACGGTGGCGGCGCTGCCATTGACCCAGGCGCGGCTCTTGCCCTGGGCGTCGATCACGCGCTTGACCAGCAGACTCTCCTGCACGTCGAAGCCGGCTTCCTCCAGCCAGGGCGCGATCGCCGCCGGTGCATCGAATTCGGCGCTGATCTCTGCCTTGGCCGCACCCTCGCGCACCACGCCGGCATCGCCCCGTTGCCCCAAGGCCAGCTGCAGCGCATCGATCAGGATGGACTTGCCCGCACCGGTCTCGCCGGTGAGCACCGAGAAGCCGCCATCGAAATCGACCTCCAGTGCGGTGACGATGACAAAATCGCGCAGCGACAAGCGCCTCAGCATGGCATTGCCCGCCCGGCCGCCCGAAGGGCAATGAGCACCCCCTTGGGGGGCAGTGAGCGAAGCGAGCGTGGGGGCATCATCCAAGTCTCCGGGTTCATCTTCAATTTTCTTTCAGCGGAGGCATCAACTGACCCCTTCGTTCCAGCGCAGCTTGCGGCGCAGCGTGGCGTAGTAGCTCCAGCCGCGCGGGTGCAGAAAGCACACCTCGTGCTCCGAACGGCGCACGGTGATGCGGTCGCCGTGCAGCAGGCTGGCCAGGCTTTGCATATCGAAATTGACGCTCACGTCCCGCCCGGCCACGATCTCGACACTGACCGTGCCGGTGTCCGGCAGCACGATGGGCCGGTTGCTCAGCGTGTGCGAGGCGATGGGCACGACTACCCAGCCGGCGATGCTGGGGTGCAGGATGGGCCCGCCGGCCGACAGCGCATAGGCCGTGGAGCCGGTGGGCGAGCCGATGATCAGGCCATCGGCTCGGAAGTTGGCGACGAACTCATCGCCCACGTCTACCTTCAGCTCGACCATGCCCGAGGTGCCGCCGCGGCTGACCACCACGTCGTTCATGGCCAGCGCCTCGAAGATGCAGTGCCCGTCACGCCAGACGCAGCCTTCCAGCATCGAGCGGTGCTCGCGCACATAGTCGCCGCCCAGCATGGGCATCAAGGTCTCGCGATATTGGTCAATCGGAATGTCGGTCACGAAACCCAGGCGGCCCTGGTTGATGCCCACCAACGGCGTGCCGTGGCGTGCCATTTCGCGGGCAAAGCCCAGCATCGTGCCGTCGCCACCGACCACCACGGCCAGGTCGCATTGGGCGCCCAGTTCGTCGGTCGAGAGGCTTGGGAATTCGGTGATGCCCGTGTTGAGCGCCGTCTCACGCTCCAGGGAAACATCAAGACCTTGTTGCGCAAGAAAATGGGCGATGTCCTCCAGCACGGGGCGAATGCCCCGGGCCTGGAACTTGCCCACAATCGCCGCATGACGGAAGCGCTTCGCCATGGGCGGGATTACACCACAGCGCCGGGGCCAAAACGGGCTGTAAAAGCCTCACACTCCGTACAATGAAGACCATGCTCGACGAGCGCTCCAAATCACTGCTGAAAACCCTGGTCGAACGCTATATCGCGGACGGTCAGCCGGTGGGCTCGCGCACGCTGTCAAAGGCCTCGGGCCTGGAGCTGTCGCCGGCCACGATACGCAATGTGATGGCCGATCTGGAAGAGCTGGGCCTGATCGCCAGCCCGCACACCAGCGCCGGGCGCATACCGACCGCCAAGGGCTACCGCCTCTTTGTCGACACCATGCTCACCGCCAAGCCCGCGGGCTCCGGCATGGGCGGTGGCGCGCTGGAGCCCCATCTGCAGCCCGACCAGCCGCACCGGGTGATCGCCAATGCGGCGCAAATCCTGTCCAATCTGTCCAGCTTCGTCGGCGTGGTCACCACGCCGCGCAAGGCCTCGGTGTTCCACCACATCGAGTTCCTGCGCCTGGGCGAGCGCCGCGTGCTGGTGATACTGGTGGCACCCGACGGCGATGTGCAGAACCGCGTCATCTTCACCGCGCAGGACATCAACCAGGGACAGCTGCTGGAGGCCAGCAACTACATCAACGCCCACTACGCCGGCCTGACCATCGAGGCAGTGCGCGAAAGGCTCAAGCATGAGGTCGATGCCCTGCGCGGCGAGATCGCCATGCTGATGCAGGCGGCCGTGCAGGCCGGCACCGAGGCAATGGAGGGCAACCAGGAGCAGATGATCATCTCCGGCGAGCGCAATCTGCTCACCGTGCAGGACTTCAGCCACGATATGGGCAGCCTGCGCCGCCTGTTCGATCTGTTCGAGCAGAAGACCCAGCTGATGCGCCTGCTCGATGTCTCCAGCCGTGCCGAGGGCGTGCGCATCTACATCGGCGGCGAGAGCCAGGTCGTGCCCTACGAAGAGCTGTCCATCGTTTCTGCCCCCTATGAAGTCGACGGCCAGATCGTCGGCACGCTGGGCGTGATCGGCCCCACCCGCATGGCCTACGACCGCATGATCCAGATCGTCGACATCACCTCGCGGCTGGTGACGAATGCGCTGTCGCAGAAGTAGCGTCCCGAAACCCCCGCCACTTGCCCCTACAATCCACGCCTTCGGCACGTTGCCGAACCTTTTTTCCCGGGGGGCCGTTAGCTCAGTTGGTTAGAGCAGAGGACTCATAATCCTTTGGTCGTAGGTTCAAGTCCTACACGGCCTACCAAAAATTATGTTTATGAATCAAGGGCTTGCGCATGCAGGCCCTTGTCGTTTCTGGCTCAAAACGCGTTCTGGGACACGTTTGGGACACAGAAATGGTGTTCAGGTCTCCTCCGCGCTGGCAAATCCTCAATGGATGGCGCCGCTGGCTCTGGGCCCAGCATTCCCGGCGCTTGCTGGCAACTATCCTGCAAAAAGCACTTGGTCAGCTGGAGGTCGACCAGCTGCAGGTGCTGCAGCGAGCAGCGGCGTTGCCTGTGCTGACGACTTTGGCTCCGTCTTTAGAGAGTTCTTTAACGGCAACTGCGGAAGCCCACCGAGGTAGGTAGAGCGCGGACGCGATGCGTCGATCTCGGGGATCGTGGTGAGGGAGGTGTCCGCTGGCTGGTGAGCGTGAAATTCGCCACCGCGTTGCCCGCACCGGAGGCAACCGCTATCCCCTTGAAATCAAGGACGTGGGCGAGAGGGCGCACGGCGCAGCTGTCCGTTGAAAGCTTGCGGAATTTCGGTCAGATCCGAGTCGTCATCAACAGCCAACTGTCGGGCAAACGCTGGTTGACTTGCGACTCCAGCCACTTGTCCGCGCCACTGAGGATGATCAGGCCCACCACCAGCAACAGCGCGCCGAACACCTTTTTGCTGCGCTCGCCATGCCGCAGTACCCATTGCCGCGCGCGGCCGAAACCGGCACGCGAGGCGTAGGCGGCCGAGACCAGCGGGATCGCCGCGCCGAGGCCGAAGAGGCCGAGGATCAAGGCGCCGCGCGCCGCGCCGCCCTCGCTCGCGACCAGGGTCAGCGCCGAGCCGAGCAACGGCCCTGAGCAGGGGCTCCAGATCAGACCCAGCAGGCCGCCCAGCGCCAGCGACCCCCACAGCGAGCCGCCGTCGAGACGGGCCGAAGCGGCGTTCGCACCACTGGCCAACGGGCTCACGAGCGAGGTGAATCGCGCGTTCAAGATGGGCACCAACATGACAATGCCAAAAGTGATCAACAGCGTCGCCGCGAACACCCGCACCCGCTCGGGGCTCAGGCCCAGCGAGTCTCCCAACACACCGACGACGACGCCGATAGCCGCGAACGAAATCACCATGCCCAGCCCCATCGCAAGCGGCGCGGCACGGTTCCTTTGCACCGCCCCACCCAGCACGAGCGGAAGCAGTGGGAACACGCAGGGCGACAGGGTCGTCAGGCTGCCTGCGCCAATGCTCAGGCCGAGCTGACCGAGGCTGCTCATCAAAGGGCCTTGCGCAGCGCAGCGCGTATGTCGTCGGGCGTGGTGATGCCGATGGCACGGGTCTTCTCGACCATGCCGCGGTAGACGATCAGGGTCGATTGCGTGCGCACTTTCAACGACTGCTTGAGCGCAACCTCCTTGTCGTAGTCGACCACCAGCAACTGCAAGTCCACCGAGCCGGGTTCGGACTTCAGGACTTCCAGCGCTTTGTCCTGGGCGCGGCAGGTGGGGCACCAATCGGCATGAAACTGCAGGGCCACTGGCTTGCCTGTTTTTTGCGCAGCGGCGAGGGTGGTCTCGCTGTAGGGCGCAACGGTCAGCGCCTGCGACAACGAAGCGGCCAGCAGACCGGCAGAGAAGAATAGGGTCTTGATGAGTGAATTCATGGAAGGGTCCTTCGATTGAGAGCTGTAACGCCGTTGGTCGCCACGCCTCGCCACTTCCTTACAGCCTTGCTACGGCCCAGCCGCCTCCACCAGAGCCCAATGTGAATGTAGCCAGACAGCTGGCCAATGTTCGCGCGCACCGTCGCGCAGGCCGGTCAAACCTGACAGTTTTTTAAACAAATTTTGCGTGTAAGGCCCCGGCGTCGTGACCGACCTAAGAGCATCCGGACAGCATGTTGCCGCTCGGTATCAACAAACTTCTCAAGGACATCAAATCATGAACGCCAAGACCCTGATCACCCTCGCCATCGCCCTGCTGGGTGCCGCCTCCGCCTTTGCCGACCACCACGATGACAGCGGCCTGAGCCGTGCCGACGTGAGCACCGCGCTGGCACAAGCCCGCATCAGCGGGGAACTGCATCACGGAGACCGCGAGATCAACATCCTGCCTGCCGGGACGACCTTGAAGACCCGTGCCCAGGTGCAGGCCGAGACTGCCGAAGCGCTGCGCCTGAACGTGGTCAGCCGCAGCGAGGCCAACATCTTCCCGACCGATGCACAGCTCCACGCCGTCCGCGTGGCGGGCTTGAAGGCCTTGCCCGAGCAGGATGCTGCGCGATGACATGAGCCAGTACCTGGCTGAGGCGGCTTCCTCCGCCCAGCCCGTCAGCCGTGCTCAAGTGCTGGCTGAGCTGGCCGAATCGCGGCGCCTGGGCGTACTCAATCACAGCGAGAGCAACACCTTCCCGACACCTGCGCAGTCGGAGCAGGTGCGCCAGGCAGGGCTGAAGGCTTTGCCGATGACGGTCGCGACACGTTGATAGCCACCGCGACAGCACCCCGGCATTGCTGCACGACAGCGAGACCGGGTGTGCTGGTGTCTACCCGTCGTACTTCACATTGGTTTCGGCGAACGCAGTCAGCGCAGCCTCGCGCTCCAACAGCATCCTTTGGATGTGCGGGCGCGCGTCCATCAGCGCCAAGTAGGCCGGCAACCCGGGGAAGTGCTCGTCCAGCAAGTTCTTGCCGTAGATCTTCTCGGTGGTCAGCTTGATCATCAAGAAGTGCACGTAGGCGATGCAATCGGCCGCCGTGAACGTGCTGCCAAAGATGTAGGGTGAGAACGACGAGAGTCGCGCCACTGCGGCGAGTCCGATGCTCAGCCGCTCCCTGGCATCGTGCTTGGTCTCGTCGGAAACACATCCACCGAAGAACGATTCCTTGTACATCCGCCGCGCGACCCATTCGCAGTTGAGCTCCAGGTGTTGGATCAGCTCGCGGCACTTTGCCCGCTGAAATACATCGGAGGGGTAGAGAGGATGCTCGGGATAGCGCTCTTCGAGGTACTCGAGGATCACCTGAGACTCGGACAGGCCGCCTTGCGCTGTCTCGACGAAGGGGATCTTTCCCATTGGTGAGGTGTCGTAGAACAGGTCTCTTTGCCACGGGTAGACCAGGCGTTCCTCGAAGGGCACGCCCTTTTCGAGCAGCACCAGCTTGAGCTTGTTGTAGTAGTTGCTGACGCCAAAACCGCACAAAGTTAGCATGGGCTGGGTCCCGTGGTTGATCTACCGCTCGAAGAGGTGGGCGCGCAAACGCGTCTGGCGCAGCGAGTGTATCGGGAATGGGAACCACAAGCGCGTATTGCGAGTTGTACCGCGCAACACTCACGCAGCTTGCAGCGCAAGGGGCAACGCCGCTGCTGGACAACAGCCGTAGCGATTCAAAACGCGGCGGCCTCGGACCGGCAAACAACCGACCATCGGCTCTCATCTGCCAGTCCAAGGCGATGGTGTCGACGGTGCCAGCGATGCCGACTCGCATTCTTCTTCCGGAAGAAACAGTGTCTTGGACTTCACGTTGATTCTGTTGTGAACCTGGTTTGGAGACAGTCTGCTCATTCGCTGAAGCTGCAGTGAATTCAAGCAAGACTGCAGCAAAGGAATCAATCACGAAAATTCAAGCACCGTTCTGCCATGCCTGCATGGCTTCACTGATCTCGTCGGCCATGCTCACCTTGGCCGCGACGCCGGCTCTGGCGGCAGACAAACTGACCATGGCTGCGTCCGCCGCGGTCACCGTCACCTACAGCAGCGTCAGGATCGATGGCCTGAAGATCGCCTACCGTGAAGCTGGTGATACGACGAGCCCAAAGCTGGTTCTGCTGCACGGCTTGCCGAACTGGACTGTCAGTCCATAGCCGATCCATCTTGTCTTCTCAACTCACCGTCAGCGTACGGCAAAGCTGCGTGCCTTTTGTGAGCACATGGCGCTCGCGCTGGCCGAGTAATTGAGTGGCATCGCGGTCTCGGCCACCGCCGCATGGCGCGCGAAAGTTGCGTGAAACGCCTGTTGCCAAAGAAGGCTCTCAGGTCCGGTTCCACTGAGGCCTATGCATCTCAGCGGCACGACGGCGCATTTCGTCACAGTGAGTTGGATGTCTCGCATTGAACTGCGTATCTTGGGGTGCTGCAGTCCGCTAGACAGTTCAGCGCTCTCCGCCATCTCGTGACGCCCGAATCGGGCGAAGCATTGGCTCCCTCCACTTTCACGCACTCAATGAATACCATGACCACAATGACGTGTCGCCCCCTTGCGGGCTTCCTGTTGGTTTGCTCGGTCTTTGCGGCCCATGCCAGCGACGACCAACCCACCGTCCACTCGTCAGCGCACCGGCGCGCTGACGGCGCAAAGACGACTTATGTCTGCCAGATGGCGAACCACCATCACATGACATCGCACGGGCCTGTGAAGGAGTACGACAAGCCCGGCATCTGTCCCTCTGACGGCGCCGAGATGATCGCCAAGAATTCACTCTTGCGCGTTGCCGTACTGGTGTTCGATGGCGTGCAGGACATCGACTATGCAGGCCCGATGGAAGTGTTTGGCCAGACAGGGGCAACCCTCTTCACGGTCGCCGCGACCACCGATGCTGTGCATTCCACCTACGGCGTCAAGATGCAGCCGGACTTCGACATTGACCATGCGCCGGCTGCAGACGTGTTGCTGATACCAGGTGGCAATGTGGGCGTCGTGATGGGCAACCCCAAGGTGCTGGACTGGCTGCGCCAACGCAAAGGCGATGTGAGCACGATGCTGTCGGTGTGCACCGGTGCGTTCATTCTGGGCAAGGCGGGCTTGCTCGACGGGTTGTCAGCAAGCACGATTGCCGGAGCCAGCACTCAGCTTGCAAAGATGTTTCCCAAGACGAACGTGGTGACGGACCGACGCTATGTCGACAACGGACAGATCGTCACTACCGGTGGTCTTTCGGCCGGCATTGATGGAGCGCTGCACGTGGTCGAGCGAGAGCTTGGGAAGTTGCGAGCCGAAGACGTCGCACGGGGACTTGAATACGAGTGGCACGCCGACGGCAAGGGTGGTTTCGGACTGCTCGCCGGCAATCTGATGCCCGACGTCGGTGGCTTCCTGCCAGACGGTGCCTCATGGGAGCGCTTCGAAGAGGGGGGCGACACCAAGCGCTGGATGATTCGAGGCCACCTCGGCATGGAGGCCGGCGCGCAGGTTTTTCTGGATGACAGCGCAAAGATTATTGCGGAAGGCGCTTGGACGCCCATCGCGGATTCCGACAGGATGCACCGGAGTTTTGTTCGATCCAAAGGCGGCCAGGCATGGCGGTTCACCCTGACCCTGGCCCGCGAAGCTGAGCCGTTGCACTATCAACTCACGATGGCCGTTCGGCAGGTGGCCGCGGAGAAGAGGCGGAGACCGGCCAAGGTGTGAACTGAAGCAACTCGGCCGGGTGACTCATCAGACCGCGTATGAGCCTTTCATCCAGGCTCATACGAACTGCCGACTGACCGCTGATCCCGACCCACCTGGACTGGCAGATCGGGACACCCACCCAGTCAGAGGAAACGGAACACGATGGGACAGTTGACGATGAGGCCACTTGATCCAAACGGCGCTCCGCCCGGCGCGGTCAGGTGGCCGGCACGCACATAGCCCAGGATCTCGAACTCCTCACGGACCCGCGAGCGGTAGTCGTTGTCGATGGCGTGCTGAGTCCACTCGCCGACGTTGAGGTCCCACAGCGGGCTGTAGTCAGTCGCCACCGTCGGAATACCCCCCAGGATGTTCAGCGGACCGCCGTCACCCTTCAGCGCGCTGTCGAAACCCTGGCGCTGCGGGTTGATCTCGCCGGCCACGCTGTTCGTCGGTCCGTTCACGATGGCAAAAATGCGTTCGACGGCGCTGAAGGCGCTGTCATCGCCACCGACGCGGATGTTGGTGAGCGCCGCAGCGAACGTGGCACCCTCCAGCGCGGCAGGCAGGGGATCACTGGCCTCGGTGCTCAGGTACAGCACCGGTCGCCCGAAGCTGAATCCTGTCGTGAGTGCCAAGGTGACCACGCCGTCGCGCGGACAGATGGCGACCACCTTGTCGTGAACCAGCTTGTGGTCAACATTGCCGGCGCAGAAGTTGTTCAGCGTGGTCTCGTCGACCTTGAATGCAAGCATCGGTGCGTTATAGATATAGCTGCCGATCTTCGCCAAGGGGCTGTAGTCTGCGTCACCGACCGAGCCCGGTTGAACAGCGGCTGGGGGAAAGTAGTGCGGCGCAGTGCCTGCAGCGACCGAACGCTCGGGCGAAAAGTCGACCCGTCCGCTCTCAAACACGACGACGGTCTTGCCGTCGATCAGCTGCTGCGACGCACGTCGCACGCCCCGTCCGACGTCCGCATAGGCCAGCTTGGCGGAAAAGTTCAGGCCGAGGGCCGCTGCATTCCGTTCATCGGTGGTATCGGTCAGGATGTACCAGACCGCCTCACCGGTAGCAAGCTGACCCTTGTACAGCGGCAGTGTGATGGTGCCTGCAGTCTGATCTACCGTGCCCGCCTTGAGCAGTTGGTAGGGACCGATCAGTTCCTTCTGGACGGTGGACGGTGCCGTGCCGAAATAGGTGGCCGGAACATCGGCTCCGATGGAGGCCGGCGACGGTTGAATTTCCGTCACCGGCGTCGCGTTGTTAATGGCGACGACGCCGCTGGTGAGGTCACCGCTCGCGGCACCCGGGCTGACATCGGAAGGCGGCGGCGTGGCGGCTGTCGCTGGGCCGTCGCCGCTGTTGCCGCCGCCGCAGGCGGCAAGCAGACTGGTGAGAAGGACCGTGAGGACAAGAGTGTTGCGCATGATGGTTCTCGATTGATGTTGGGTTGTGAAGCGGTTCAAAGGAAGCGGAAGACGATCGGGCAATTCACGATCAGTCCGCTCGACCCGAATGCCTTGCCGCCAGGTCCGGTGAGCCATCCGGAACGCACGAGCCCGAGAATCTGAAACTCCTCACGAACGCGGGAGCGATAGTGGCTGTCGATGGCGTGTTGCGACCATTGCCCCACGTTCAGATCCCACAGCGGGCTGTAGTCGGTGGCGACGGTCGGGATGCCGCCGAGGACGTTGAGAGGTCCGCCGCCATCCCCCTTCAGCGCGCTGTTGAGCCCTTGCCGCTGCGGGTGAACCACATTGGCCTCGACATTGACCGGGCCGTTGACGATGCTGAAGATGCGCTCGACGGCGCTGAAGGCACTGTCGTCACTGCCCACCTTGATATCGGTGAGCCCTGGCGCAAGCGTGGCACCTTCCAGGGCGGCCGGCAGCGCGTTGTTGGCATCCAGGCTCAGGTAGAGAACGGGTCTGGCAAAGCTGAAGCCGGTGGTGAGCTGAAGCGTGACCACGCCGTCGCGCGGACAGATGGCAATCACTTTGTCGTGCACCAGGTTGTGGTCGGCGGCGCCGTCGCAGAACTTGTTCAGCGCCGCATCGCTGACGTTGAACGCGATCATCGGCGCGTTGTAGACGTAGTTGCCGATCTTGGCCAAGGGGCTGTAGTTCGCGTCGCCCACGGAACCCGGCTGAACCGCCGTGGGCGGAAAGTAGTTGGGCGCCGCACCTGGTGTGACCGAATGGACTGGCGCGAAGTCCACCTTGCCGCTTTCGAAGACAACGACCGTCTTGCCGCCGATGAGTTGCTGCGAGGCTTTGCGCACGCCCTTGCCGACCTCGGCATACACCAGCTTCGAAGAGAAGTTCAGGCCAAGGGCCTCGGCATTCTTCTCGTCCGTGGTGTCGGTCAGGACGTACCAGATCGACTCACCACTGGCCAACTGACCCTTGTACAGAGGCAGCGTGATGGTGCCTGCCTGCAGGTTCAAGACACCAGCCTTCAGCAGTTGATACGGGCCTATCAGTTCCTTTTGTACCGTGGACGGTGCGGTGCCGAAGTAGGTCGCTGGAACATCCGCACCGATCGATGCAGGCGAGGGTTGAATCTCGGTGATTGGGGTGGGTTTGGGAAAGCCCTGCGCCTGGGCAAGGGTTGCAGCGCAGGCGAGGGCCAGCACCACCAGATTGTTTTTCATGGGGACTCCAGTCGTGTCAAATGGATGAGATGGAAGGGCTTCATTCGCCGCGCTTTGCTGTGCCGCCGAATGCTTACGATCTTTGTGCAGTGCGTCCCGAAAGAGAACGCCTGCCTCGTTCAATGGCCTCTTCTGCGCAGAGGAACAATGCGCGTGCGATCGTGGTGGAACTCACGCGGCGGCCGCCTTGAATCGGGTGCCCGCACCGATGCCCGAAACTGATCGTTGGCGTTGACGGATGGGCGACGTGGCGATTTGGTTCGATACCGGCAAGTCCGATTGCCAAGACGATTCAGTCTGCTGAACGTGCCCTGATCGCGACGCCCATGACCTTGATTCGTCCGCCGTAGGGCAGGGCCGCGGCCTGGTAGATCGTGCGGGCCGGGCGCAGGCCAGCAGGAAACAACGCCTCGTAGAGCTCGTTCACGTCCGCCACGTCGGCGAGATCAACAAACGCGATGTCGACGAACGACAGATCGGTCACCGAGAATTCCGCTGCCCGGATGGCTGAGAACAGATTGGCAAAGGCGCGTCGTGCTTCTGCCTTTGCGGTTCCGGGGACATAGGTTCCGGTCTCGTCGAGCGAAAGCTGCCCGCTGAGATAGCAGATGTCGTCCACGACTACGGCATGACTGATCGGTGCCGACCATCGGGGCAGCCCCTCGCCTTCGGTGATGAATTTGCGCATGATGAAAGGCCGCGCGGCTACAGGTCCAGCGTCAGGTCGGCACCGGCCGCCCGCGACACGCAGATGCACATGAGGCTTTCGCGGCTCCGCTGGTCATCGGTGAGCGCTGTGTCCCGGTGCTCCGGTGCGCCGCCCAACACCTTGACCTTGCAGGTCCCGCACGCGCCGCTCCTGCACCCGGAAGCCACCAGAACACCCGCCGCCTCGACGGCGTCCAGGATGGACTGCGAAGAAGTGACGAGCAAACGCTTGCCGCTCTTTTGCAAGGTCACCGTCAATGCTTGCTTGGCCGATGTGCCTGCGGCGCTTGTGAAGCGCTCGAACCGGATATGGTCGTCAGCAACGCAGATCTTCTCGCCTGCGGTTCGGACCGCATCAATGAGCCGTTGCGGACCACAGACGTAGAACACCGCGTCCGACGCGGCGAGGGCCATGGTCAGTCCCGCGTCGAAGCGCTGGCGCTGATCGTCCGCATACACGCGCAGGTCATCGCCCACCAGATGTGCCAGTTCAGCCAGATAGGCCGCCCGGCCCCGCGATCGGATCAGATAGTGAAGCTTGAAGCTTCGGCCCTCGGACTGCAGCTGATGCACCATCGCCTTGACCGGCGTGATGCCGATGCCGCCGGCGACCAGGACCACGGGGCGGGCATCCGCGTGCAGCGCGAAGTCGTTCACCGGCGTGCCACAGTGCAGTGTCATGCCGAGCTGGACCTCGCTGTGCACCGCCAGCGATCCGCCGCTCCCTTGTTCCTCCCGTAGCACGGCAATCTCGTAGATGTCCCGACGGCCTGGATCGGACGCGATGGAATAGCGCCGCGTGGTCTGCATGCCGGACTTCAGGCGCACCGGAATGTCGAGTGCCGCGCCTGCCCGTACCGCTGGCAGATCGGCACCATCCGCAGCGCGCAACTCGAAGGCTCGAATATCGGGCGTGAGCTGGCGTATGCCACTCACGCGCAGCGCGAGCGGCCCGTGCCCGAGTTCTGTCGCCAGCGGTGTTGCATTCGAATGGGCCCGCGCCTTTTTCAGCCGATCGATTTCGGCCCGCAAAGGGGCGACGCTTTCCTCGACTTCTGCTTCGGTGAAGCGGGGCGTGATGTGTTGCGGGCAGTTCCAGTCATAGCCTTCCACGCTGATGACCACCGCCCGTTCGACACGGGAATTGCCCGTCAGCGGGCCCGGCATCTGCAGCCATGCGATCAGGGCGGGATCGGACTTGGCGTCGACCAGGCGCGCACGGCCGAGAATCTTCAGGCGCCGCTGGTTCGCGTAGTCCATCAGAAGAATCGAGACCCTGTCGTTGCCCTGCAAATTGCCGACGCTGATGTACTGCACGTTGCCGCGGAAGTCGGCATAGCCGATGGTCTTCGCGTCGAGCACCTTGAGGAATCCAGCCGGCCCGCCGCGATGCTGCACATAGGGCCAACCTGTTTCACTGACCGTCGCTTGGTAGAAGGCGTCGCGCTCGTGGATGAACTCGGCTTCGGCGGCGGTCAGCGCATCACGTTGGTCCGTCGTTTGGTCCAATGCGGCGTACACCGCGCGTGTTCCCATGCGGGTCTGCATGGCACGTACGGCTGTTGTGAAGGCAATATCGGAGTAGGCGCGGCCCATGTCAGAGGCCCTCCGGAAACGCACAGCCAAGAATCAATTCGAGAGACTGGGCGGAGCTGCTGTAGGAAGTCGTGGCGGGGATCATGGGGGCTCCGGGAGTGCTTGCTTCGATCACTGCCTTGTTGCAGCGGATGCAGTGACTTTCGTTGAAGCCGTTGCGTCGGGGAAGCAGTGCCGTGCTGAACACACCCTTTTGCGTACCGGAACGGTCTCCCGGTCGTCCATGCCTTGTCGCGCGCCAGCCTGAATGCGCTCAGCGGCTCGTTCTCTGGGTGCCCTCACAACGCCCTTTGCCTTCGGTCGCCAGCACGATGATGTAGCCGGTGCGCGTGCCGCCCGGGGGGGGCGCCGTCTGCGCCGCAGCGTAGAAGCGCTTGAAGCGCCAGCCAATAGCAAGGCGGTGATAAGTCTTGAGTTGATCAATCTCAGCTCCCAGGAGTGGACCGTAATACCGCTGCGGTCTGGAGGTGCGAGGGCAGGGCAGCTGAAACACGCTTGCCAGCGCCGTTGGACTCATGGGCTTCGTCGAGCAACTGCTGGATGACCTGTTCGGAGTGTTCGTACTCGCCTTCCCCGAAGTGGTGGAAGCGGATACGACCCTGGGCATCGACAAAGTAGTGGGACGGCCAGTACCGGTTCGAGAAGGACTTCCAGATCGCGAAGTCGTTGTCGACGGCAATCGGAAACCCCAGGCCCAGGTCGCGCGCCGCGCGTTGCACATTGGCCACCTTGCGCTCGAACGCGAACTCGGGCGAATGCACGCCAATGACGACCAGCCCCAGGTCCTTGTACTTTTCGGCCCAGGCGCGCACATGGGGAAGTGCGCGCTGGCAATTGATGCAGGCAAAGGTCCAGAAATCGATGACAACCACCTTGCCGCGCAGCGATTGCGCCGTCAGCGGCGGCGAGTTCAGCCATGTCGTCGCGCCAGTCAGATCGGGCAGCGTGCCCTCCACCGGCAGCGCCTCGGGAGGTCGGTTTGGCACGGGCCCGTTGGATCCTGTGGCCACCACGGTCGGCGCATAGGAGACAGGCAACAGGCCGTCCTGCTGCGCTGCCGACGACACCGGCGTCGACTGGAAGTGCTCCAGCAGTTGCTGCTCAACGGCATTCCCGCCGCCCGGTGACAGGCGCGCCAGCAATCCGGTGTCGAGCCCGAACGCGATTGCACCCACGCCTGCGAGCACGGCAATGCCCATGCCCCTGCGCAGCCACTCGCCGACGCCGAAGCTGCGCTTCATGGCCGCGAACACGCGTGCCCCCGCCCAGAGCGCAAGGCCCAGTGAGGTCGCTGCACCCGCCGCATAGGTCAGCAAGAGCAGCGAGGTCCGTGCGCTGGCACCTTGAAGCGCCGCGGTGGTCAGCACCAGACCCAGCACCGGACCGGCGCAGGGTGCCCACAGCAGACCCGTCGCCACGCCCAGCACGAAGGACGGCAGAACACGCCTGCCGGTCGACTGCGCTTCATGGTCGGCGCGCTCGCTGAGCCGGGATCCCAGCGCCACCAGCGGGTGGGCTATCCGCTCGGCGAGCCTGGGTGAAAGCAAGGCCGCACCCATGGCGGCGAGGACCAGCATTGCAACATCACGACCCAGCTCGTTGGCGTCGGCCGCCCACGCGCCGCCCAGCGTTGCAAGGCTGGCTACGGCGGCAAAGGTCAGCGCCATGCCGACGAGCAGCGGCAGGCCGCTGCGGACGAAAGGCTGGTCGGCCCGTGCGAACACAAACGGAACGACAGGCAGGATGCAGGGCGCAAGAATCGTCAAGGCACCGGCCAGGTAGGTCAGGATAAACAGTGTCATGGCGCTTCTCCGCACCCGGTCAGTCGAGAGACGGGTACTTGCTTTGTCAATGAATCGGGTTGGCAGGCACAACACGCCCGCTTGTGCCGGCATCGGCCCTGCGTCTCCAGCCCGGCCGCACGATGCGGCATCGTTGACAGGCCATGGCAATAAGGAACGCACTTGCCACTGAGACGACCGCCAATCCTTCAATTGACGCCTCGCCGAGCGTCTTTCGGAACTGCACGGACACCAAGGCTTTGGTGTCCGGTGGGGTTCCTCACTTCTTCATGGCATCCGGCGCCATTGCGTCCTTCTTCATCGCGTCATGGGCCATCTCGTCTTTCTTCATGGCGTCCTTCTTCATCGCGCCCTTGGCCATCGCGTCGGGCTTCATGGCGTCGTGCGCCATCGCATCGGGCTTCATCGCGTCATGCGCCATCGCATCTTTCTTCATTGAGTCCTTCGGTGCTGTGCCCTTTTTCATGGCGTCCTTGGACATCGCATCCTTGGACATCGCATCCTTGGTCATGGCGTCTTTTGCCATGGCGTCTTTGGACATGGCATCCTGGGCAAAGGCGTGGACAGCGGCCAGAGACAGGCAGGCGGACAGCAGCGTGGTGGTGAACTTGTTCATGGTGATTTCCTTGAGGTGGTGAGGTCAGTGGCGAAGTGCCGATTTGTCAGAGCGGTTGAATTGACTCAACTGCCTCCGAACCAGTTGTAGCCCTGGTCTTCCCAGTAGCCGCCGGGGTAGGTGTTGGTCACGTAGATCGCCCGGATGTGTTTTGGATTCTTGTAGCCCAGCTTGGTGGGCATGCGCAGCTTGACGGGGTAGCCGTACTTCGATGGCAAAACCTGCCCGTCGTAGGTCAGCGCCAGGCTGGTTTGCGGATGCAAGGCCGTGGCCATGTCAATACTGGTGTGGTAGTCGTCGTCACACTTGAAGCCGACGTATTTCGCGCCGAGATCGGCACCCACGCGCTTGAGAAGATGCGAGAAAGGCACTCCACCCCATTTGCCGATGGCGCTCCAGCCTTCGACGCAGACGTGGCGCGTGATTTGCTCCTGCTGTGGCATCGAGCGCAGGTCGGCCAGCGACCATTTGCGCTTGTCCGCCACCATGCCGGTGATCTCGAGCCGCCACGCGTCGCCATCGATCTCGCGGATTTCGTCTTCGCCGTAATAGGCGTTGAATGGGAAGGGCCGCGTGATCATCGAGTCCGGGTAAGTCGGCGCCAAACGACTCGGGTCAAACAGCAGGCCCTGCACGCGATCATTCAGCCTTGAAATGCTTTCCAGGGCTGCTTCGACATTGGCGTCGTTGGAGATGCTGCAGCCACTGAGCAGCGCCACGCCACCCAGCGTGAGCGAGCGCTGGAGAAAGGCTCGACGAGCTGGTTGCTCAATGCTGCGCGACAGCAGTTTCAGCGCGTCCTTGACGACGGCATCGCCGTCTACCGTGACAAGGACCGAGCGTTTGAAGATGTTCATGGTCTCTCCTTGGGTGACGAGGTCAGCGGCCGCGGATCATGGCGAGCAGGGTGTGGGGCACCAGCGCGACCATCAGCACATGGCCAGCAGCAAAGCCGACCAGGGCGACCATCGCGACGAAGTGGATGCGGCGTGCAAGTTCGTAGCCGCCCATCAGTTCACGCAGCGCAGGGAATTGAACCGACTTCCAAAGCACGAGCCCCGACAGCACCAGCAGGATCAGGTCGAAGATCACACCCAGATAGGCCACGCGTTGAAGGCCGTTGTAGTGGCGGGGATCTGCATGCGACAGCTGCCCGCGCAGCGCTGCACGGAGATCGGCCCAGACAATCGACGGCCGCAGGGGAAAGAACTTGCGCGCAAACCTGCCGGTGAAGATATTCAGGGCCAGGTAGACCAGTCCATTGAACGCCAGCAGCCACATGCCCGCGAAGTGCCACTGCAGCGCGCCCCCGAGCCAACTGCCCAGGGTGTAGTCAGCAGGAAACTTGAAGTCGAAGATCGGAGCCGCGTTGTATACACGCCAGCCGCTGCTGACCATCACCACCACGGCAAGAACATTCAGCCAGTGCGAGGCGCGCAGCCAGATGGGATGGATCGTGAGCGACGGCATCGGTCCGGCCGGATTGGCGGCACTTCTTGCGTCGACCGTTCCTGAGGAAGTCTCCGCCGATGATCGGGTGATGGGGTTCATGGCGAGCTCCTGGTCAGTCAGTTGTATCCGGGAAGGATGTCCGTCGCGGTGCGTCGCAGCGCTTGGACAAAATGTCGGTGAAAAATGCTCAGCCCGGAATCACCTCGCAGTCCAAGACACCATTCCGCGTTACTGAACAATCCCCCCGACGCCGCGCCTCTATGCCGTCACCCAATGTTTGGCATGGCGGCTCGCGGAAGAAGCCGAAGTCTGCGATCTTGTCGAACGCGTCGAAGTAGCGAAAGACCGGCCCGAAAACGGCATCGACGATGCTGAAGCGCTCGCCGGCGAAGTAGGGCCCGACACCGAGGGCTTGCTCAATCTGCTCAAAGCGGGAGCGGATATCTCGGGCTTGCGCGTCCAGGGATCCCCGTCGCCTGCCGCCGCTACGCGCCCAGGCCAGGAAGCCGGATCAGGCCAATACCGGATTGGCGCGCAGCCGCTCGACAACCAGGTCGATGAAGGCGCGCGCCTTCTTGGAGGCATGTTGCCCCTCGCGATGTACCACATGGACCGGCAGCGAGGGGAGTTCGAACTCGCTCAGCAATGGTCTGAGGCGTCCGTCCTTGATGAACTCTGCCACCTGGTACGACAGCAGCCGGGTGATGCCGAACCCCGCCAACGCGGCGGAGAGTGCGGAGTCGTTGCTGGTCGTCGTCATGCGGGGTTGCAGTTTGACGGTGCAGAGCTCACCGTTCTGACTGAGTCGCCATTCCGGCGCGGGCGTGACGGCGCTGGCGGACACGATAAGGTGGGCCTGCAGATCGGTTGGAACCAGGGGCGCGCCGTGCCGCTCCAGGTAGGCCGGCGACGCGCAAATGACCCGGCGCACGCGACCCACCGAGGTGGCTTGCATCGATGAATCCGGCAGCTCGCCGATCCGAACGCCGACATCGACACCCTCGTCCAGCATATTGACCACGCGGTCGAGAAACCAGCACGAGGCCACCACCTCCGGGTTCGCTTGCAGGTATTCGGTGACGATGGGGGCGACAAACTTGCCACCGAACATCACCGGCGCCGTGATCGTGAGTCGTCCTCGCGGCGTGCGCTGCGTGCCGGTCACAGACGCCTCCGCTTCGGCAAGCTGGGCAAGGACCTGGCGGCAGTCCTCGGCGTAACGGGCACCAGGTTCGGTGACCTTGACGACGCGGGTGGTTCGGGTCAGCAAGCGAACATCCAGATGCGACTCCAGTTCGTTGATGGCCCGAGTAACTGCCGGCGGCGAGATGTTCAGCTTGCGTGCCGCGCCAGCGAAGCCATTGGCGTCCACCACGGCCACGAAGACGTTGATGAGGTGAAGTCTGTCCAATTGGAATACCGGGGTTGAACGAAAGAATGTGGATCGAGCCCGACTGTGCGCCGATTCGTGTCATGCGGGAATCGTGGTGCAGCACAACAGACCATTCCGCAGGCGGGAACGCTCGTGGCCCGCGCGACGCCTGCGAGCATGTCTGCCGGAGCGGGTCCGCTCATGCGAGCGCGGCCAGGCGAACCCTCAGCCGCTCGATCGCCAGATCGATGAAATTGCGGGCCTTCTGCGAGGTGTGCCGGCCCTCACGCGCGCATGACCTTGTCCCGCTAGAGAGGGCGTTGCTTCGAGTTCTGCTCAAGGGGGCGAGTGCCTCTTCGATTCCCAATCCCGTCTGTGAGGAGTGGCCCAGGTGGCTGTATCAATCCGGCCCAGGGATCACCGCTCTGCTGAGCATCACGGCCACCAAGTTCTCGCCATTTGGCGAAACTTGCCGGCCGAACAAGCGCGTCACCATGCGCAGCAACTTCGGCCTGTCAGCGTTGGGATCGTCCAAAAGAAGTTGCGCGTAGTGCGCGGCCAGGCTTTTGGCATCCAGGCCCGGCGCACGACGGACGCTCTCGCTGGCCTCCAACCGGCGCCCGATCGCCGCCAAGACCGCGGCCAGGCCACCATGGCTGTCGGCAAAATTACGATCCAGGCTCAGAGCCTGCTGGAACGTAGATTCCGCGAGCTGGAGGTCTCCTTGCAACAGCGCTGTCCATGCCAGGCCGTGCCAGGTACCGATGTGATCGGGCATCAGGCTGGAGGCATGCAGGTAGGCTTGCTTGGCGCCTGGCAAGTCCTGGTTCAGGAGCCGCGCCGTAGCAAGATTGGACCAAACCCGACCGTCGTGTTCTCGCCCAACGGCCAACCGTTCACTCAAATGCAAGGCTTCGCGAGGATCGCTTCCCGTCAGTGCAAGACTGGCCCGTGTCAGATTCGCTTCCAATTGCTCCGGTACAGAGCGCAGCGCTACGACCGACCAGCGCAAGGCGTCTTCAAACAGCGCAGCGTCCAAAGCGACAAGACTCAAAACCCCAGCTGCCGCCGCACTGAGTCGCTCCGCCGTTTCGCGATCACGACCCCATTGCAATGCACGGTCCAACTCGCCGCCTCGGTGCAGCAGGCGTAGCCACGTTTCCTCAACCATTGAATCCAACTCTACGCCGACGGGCACCGACATGACCGACGCCTCCAATGCAGCAACGCCATCAGAGATCTGCCCTAGCCGCAAGTGGACTTGTGCCAAGTCTGTGGCTATGGTGAGCCGTTCCGACTCGTTGAGCGGAGTGGCCGACTGCAGTTTCCGCAACCGCTCAATGGCCTCCGGCCAGCGCTGCCGCGCCATGAAAAGGTGGGCCTCGTGCAGCGCCCATTGCCGTGGCGCATGGCCCTGTGATTGAGCCCGTTGCAGCAGGGCTTGAGCGTCGTCCCACAAGGATTCCGCGCATGCGGCACGGAATGCGTCTTGCAATGAGTTGGCATTGCCGGAATCGCGTTGCAGATAGGTATTCAGGCGCGCAAATCTGCTGGTAGCGGCCATAGGGGCTCCTTCTATCCTGTGGGTATGTGCCACGGACTAGCCTCCGCGATGGATTTTTAGCCTGTGTCTCAAGCTCCGCAATGCTGCCTTGTGCACCTGTGAGATGCGGCCTTTGGTCAGATTCAAGTGAATCGCAATTCGCTCGAATTGCATGCCCTGAAGGTAGTGGCTTGCGATGACCTTCTTTTGCTGCTCGGGCAATTCTGCCAAAGCTGCGTGCAAAGCCAATCTCTGCTGAGCGAGCTCAACCTCGCCATACTGAGCGATTGGCCCAGGAGCCTGATCTTCGTTGCGGGCGATCAAACCACTGAGCGCTGCGACCATGACCTGCTCCGCACTGAACTGGTCAACCTGATCGACCAGCGCCACTAGCTGGGCGAGCTGATCGACCGGCAAGCGTTTGCGTTGCAATGGGTTCGCAGTTCGAGTCCACGACGGGGCATCCGGCACTGCCCACGCGGTTGATGGCCGCGCTGCTGTACCTGGAGCATGTGTACGCGCTCAGCGACGAGGACGTGGTCGAGCGCTGAGTCGAGAACCCGTACTGGCAACACTTCGGCGGCGAACGCTACTTCCGGCATGACCTGCCGTGCGACCCATCAAGCCTGGTGCGCCGGCGCAAGCGCATCGGCGAAGGCATAGGGCGGCACCCTAGAAGGCTTCAGTGTCCAGAGGAGATCGCAATTTGCGACCACCTCGCCTGTCTCGCAGACGCCAAGCTGGAACATGAAGTCGTCAGGGAAGCGGTTACGCTTGACCTACTCGTTCAGGTGCTGGGTTTTCGCGCCGTAGAGGGCTGCCAGGTCGGTGTCCTCAGACCGCCTATCAGGGTTGCCCCCTGCTCATCGGGGACTCATCGTGCCGAGGGCCTGAGCCAGCAGGCCTACCTGCCCCTTACCGCGACGTATACCCCCGCCCATCCATGCAGGCCAGGGTCGCGCGCTGGAACACGCTGGCGTCGGCCATGGCCTTGGGCTGGGTGGTGGCCCAGCGGTTGCAGGCCTGGCGGTCGGCCTCTATCTGTTCGGGGCTCTGGCCGTTGCGGGGGTAGAAGATCGGGTCGGGCGCTGTGGCCGTGGGGGCTGCGGGCATCGGCGCCTGGCTGTAGACGATGGGGGGCAGCGGCGCTATGGCATAGCTGGGGTAGACGGGCGGGCCGTAGTACGGGTAGTAGGGCGGTGGGTAGTAGTAACGATCGGCGAGGCCAAGACCGATGGCGATGCCGACACCGCCCCAGAAGATCCCGGAACCCCCGCCATGAAAGCCGCCGCCGTGGTGGAAGCCGCCATGCCGGGACTGTGCTTGTGCGGGGCTGACGGCCAGGCTCAGTACGGCCGCCAGGGTGGCGATGGTGCGAATCATGATCAAGCCCTTTCAGCATCGCGGCGAGGTGACGACGCGCTGGTTTTGACGCCAGCGCCGGAAGATCGTTCTCATGATGCACCGTTCGGGCCTGGCGTGCTCAATCCCACGCCAGCGAAGTCTGTTACGCGGCTGCCTGCTTGCGTATCGCCTGCAGAAAGGCCGTGTCCACCGAGCCCAGGGTGCCGCTGCGCGCGGCAATCCGGCCCTCGGCGTCGAGCAACTCGATGGTGCTGGAGTGGTTGAACTCGCCGCTGGCCAGGCGGCGGTACTGGATGCCCAGCAGGGCGGCGATCTTGCGGGCGGTGGCACCGTCGGTGCGGGCCAGGGTCCAGCGGGCATCGCAGCGGTGGGCTTCAGCGGTCTGCTTGAGCACGGCAACGCTGTCGCGCTCGGGGTCGAAGCTGATCATCAGCACCTTGACGCGCTCGCGCTCGGCGGCGGGCAGCTTGTTCAGGGTCATGTGTATGGTCTCGAAGATCATCGGGCAGACCATCTCGCAGGAGCTGTAAAACATGCTCACCAGCACAGGCTGGCCGCGCGCCGAGGCCAACTCGAAGGGTTGACCGTTCTGGTCGGTCAGCGCCGGGTGCAGCTGGTAGATCGAGTTGCCGGGCGGGGCGGCAGCCGAGGCCAGGGTGGAGCAGGCAGCCGCGCCGAGCCAGAGCAGGGCGTCGCGGCGCGAGCAAATCGCTTGTGTCATGGTGAGGTTCCTTCGATCGGACGGGCGCAGCGAAAGCCCAGGGTGCCGGTGGAGTCGGCCGCCGAGAGCGATGACAGCAGGGCGATGCGCATCAGCACGGCATAGCTGTCGCGGTCGATGACGTTGATGGCGCCGGCACCGCAGAATTTCAGCAGGTCGGGGTCGCCCTGGGTGCGGCTGTCGCCAGCGATGAACAGGGCGTTGAAGTCGTCCACCCATTCCCAGACCAGACCGTGCATATCGCGCACGCCGAACGCATTCGGTGCACCGCCCACATCGGGCAGAAAGGTGGCGGTGGGCCGTTCGTACCAGGACAGGATGCGCCGGCGCCAGCGTGGGTCGCTGCGGGCGTCCGTCCGGGTTTCGTCCGCGGCGGCCGCGTACTCCCATTCCAGCCAGGTCGGCAGGCGTGCGCCCTCGCTGTCGCAAAAAGCCTTGGCGGCAAACCAGCTGACATTGGTGACGGGCCGGTCGGCGGCGGCCTTGTCGCCGGCCTGCTGGGGGCTTTGCCAGTCCAGCAGATAGCGCGCGTCGGCAAACACCTCGGGCGCCTGACCGCGTTGCCACTCGGGGTGGGCGCGCACAAAGGCCTGGAACTCGGCCAGGGTGACCGGCAGGGTCCGCAACTCGAAGGCCCCGATATCAACCGGCTCCGAGCGGGTCGGCGTGGCACCTTGCGGCAGCACGCTCTCGAAGCGGCTGCCGGGCAGGCGCACATAGTCGGCACCCAGCGCCATGCCGCAGCAAAGCGCCAGACCCGCAGCGAACCCAAGCTTGCGCGCTGTCATGCCAGCCTCAATGCTCGGCTGCGGCGGCCTTCGGAACGATGGCACGCTGCTTCTTCACATCGTCGGTCGAGACACTGCCGCCCGGGTTGCCCCAGCTGTTCATCACGTAGGTGAGGATGTTGGCGACTTCGTCGTCATTGAGCTGGTTCATCGGCGGCATGACCGAGTTGTACTCCTGGCCGTTGACCTTGACCTTGCCGCTGAGGCCGTGCAGCACTGCGCTCATGGCCCGCTTCACATCGGCGGCCAGGTAGTCCGACTTGGCCAGCGGCGGGAACACCCCGGGCAGGCCCGCACCGTTGGCCTGGTGGCAGACCGAGCAGGTGCCGGCAAACAGCGCCTCGCCGGCGTGCACCTGGTCGGCCAGCGTCAGGGTGCCCTTGGCCGACGATTCGGCGGCCTTGGTCACGGCGTTCAGGTTGGCGCCGGCGCGGTCACCGAGGTAGACCGAGTCGAGCTCCTTGCCGGAGTAGATCTTCTTGTCCTCGGCGCCTTCCACCTTCAGGATGGCCAGTGCGCCCTTGTTGAAAGCGCGGAAGATCGAGTGGTCGACCAGCACATAGCTGCCCGGCACGCGGGTGCGGAATTCGGCAATCGCCGCGCCGCCGGCCGGGATCAACGTCGTCTGCACATTCGTCTGCGCGTTGGTGCCGCCCTCGAAGCGCACCTTGTCGAAGATCGCGCCGATGACGTGGAAGCTGGAGACCAGATTCGGTCCGCCGTTGCCGACGAACAGGCGAACGGTCTCGTTGACCTTGGCCTTGATCGCCTTGTCGCCGGTCAGCGCGCCCTCGGCACCGTTGAACAGCACATAGGTCGGGCGCTCGTCGATGGCCTTCTCCATGTCGAAGGGCTGGTTGCCCTTCTCGCGGTACTTGCCGGTGGTGTAGAAGTCGCCCTGCATCACGTAGTACTCGTGATCGACCTTGGGCAGGCCTTGCGGAGGCTCGACCAGGATCAACCCGTACATGCCGTTGGCCACGTGCATGCCCACCGGCGCAGTGGCGCAGTGGTAGACGTAGATGCCTTCGTTCAGCGCCTTGAAGGTGAACTGCGACTCATGGCCGGGGGCGGTGAAGCTGGAGGCCGCGCCGCCGCCGGGGCCGGTCACGCCGTGCAGGTCGATGTTGTGCGGCATCTTGCTGCTGGGGTGGTTCTTCAAGTGGAACTCCACCGTGTCGCCCTGGCGCACGCGGATGAAGCTGCCGGGCACGGTGCCGCCGAAGGTCCAGAAGGTGTAGTTGACGCCTTCGGAGATAGGCATCTCCTTCTCGACCACCTCCAGCTCGACGATCACCTTGGCCGGGTAGTTGCGCGCCACGGGCGGTGGCACGAAGGGCGGGCTGGTCAGCACAGCCTTGATCGGGGCACCGCGCGGCGGGCCGAAGTCGCCGGCGGCGAGGGCTGCGGCGGGGGCGGCAGGCGCGAACAGGGGGGCACAAAGGCCGGCGGCAAACCCGACGGCCACCGCGCCGCGGCGCAGCGTGTCAACAAGTCCAACAAGCTTCATTTGGTGTCTCCTGCAGTTAAAGACCATTTGATATGAACTTTATGTTTGGCCTATATGGCGCACATTGATGTCGATCAAGGGCTGCCGAAACAGGGGTTACGCACCGTGTCTCCGGCATGTGCGCATCAGAACCGATGTCTTTGCAGGGCCGTTGATCTGGATCAACCCCGCGGCGTGATCTGGCATCAACATAGGTGCTCGTGAAATACACCTTATGGATTCACCAGGAGTCACCATGAAATCCACTCAAAGGCTCTGGCGCTGGCTGGGCCTCATCTTTGTGCTGTCATTCGGCGCACTCGGCTATCTCGGCTGGCAGATCTACCTGACCGCGCCGCCGATTCCCAAGGCCGTCGTCACCACCGACGGCGACGTGCTCTTCACCGGCGAGCAGATCCAGCGCGGCCAGCAGGCCTGGCTGTCGGCCGGTGGCCAGCAACTGGGCACCGTCTGGGGCCACGGCAGCTATGTGGCGCCGGACTGGTCGGCCGACTGGCTGCACCGCGAGGCCAGCGCCCTGCAGGCCCTGCGCACCGAGCAGCAGCAAAAGGTCTCGGCCAAGCTGAGCACCGCCGACAGTGGCGCCATAGCGGCCGCGCTGCAGGAAGAAATGCGCCGCAACACCTATGACGAGGAGAAGGGCACGATCACCGTCTCGGCGGATCGCGCCCGTGCCATCCGCGAGGTGGCCGGCCACTACGAGGGCCTGTTCGGCAGCGATCCGTCGCTGGACACGCTGCGCGATCAATATGCGATGACCGAGGGCGCATTGCCCGAGGCCGCCGACCGCAAGGCGCTGACCGCCTTCTTCTTCTGGACTTCCTGGGCCGCCACGACCGACCGGCCGGGCGAGCACCTGCTGTCCTACACCAGCAACTGGCCGCATGAGCCGCTGGTTGGCAACAAGATGTCGGACGCCGCCGCGATCTGGTCCATGGTCAGCATCGTCCTGCTGCTGGCCGGCATCGCCGCCATGCTGTGGCTGCATGGCAGCACCGAGCATGGCGAGGAGGCACGCGCGCCCAAGGATGATCCGCTGCTCGGCGCCGTCGCCACACCGTCGATGAAGGCCACGCGCAAGTACTTCTTCGCCGTCGTCGGCCTGATGCTGCTGCAGATCGCCATGGGCGCGATCACCGCGCATTACGCGGTCGAGGGCCAGGCCTTCTTCGGCATTCCGCTGGCCCAGGTGCTGCCCTATGTGGTCAGCCGCACGGTGCACACCCAGGTCGGCATCTTCTGGATCGCCACCGCCTGGCTGGCCACCGGCCTGTACATCGCGCCGCTGCTGTCGGGGCGCGAGCCCAAGCTGCAGAAGCTCGGTGTCGACCTGCTGTTCTGGGCGCTGATCTTCGTCGTCGTCGGCTCCACCGTGACCGGCTGGCTGGGCACCTTGCAGCACCGCGGCATGGACTTCAGCTTCTGGCTGGGTAACCAGGGCCTTGAATACACCAGCATGGGCCGGGTCTGGCAGCTGCTGCTGTTCGTCGGCCTGCTGTTCTGGGTCTTCCTGCTCGGCCGTGCCCTGTGGCCGGCACTGATGAAGCCCAGCGAGTCACGCGGCCTGATTGCGATGGTCTTTCTGTCAGCCACCTGCATCGGCGGCTTCTATGCCAGCTCGCTGGCCTGGGGCCAGCACACCCACTACTCGATGATCGAGTACTGGCGCTGGTGGTTGGTCCACCTCTGGGTGGAAGGCTTCTTCGAGGTCTTCGCCACCGCCGTGGTCGCGCTGATCTTCACCCGCCTGGGCCTGGTGCGCACGGAGAGCGCCAACCGCGCCATCATCGCCGAGACCATCGTGTTCCTGTTCGGCGGCATCCTGGGCACCTTGCACCATCTGTACTTCACCGGCACGCCGACCTCGGTGATCGCCGTCGGCGCGGTGTTCTCGGCGCTCGAGGTCGTGCCGCTGACCCTGATCGGGCTGGAGGCGCTGCAAACCTACCGCCGCTCGAAGTCGGCGCCCTGGCTGGGGGCCTACAAGTGGACGGTGATGTGCTTTGTCGCCGTCGGCTTCTGGAACACCGTCGGTGCGGGCCTGCTGGGCTTTGCCATCAACCCGCCGGCCTCGCTGTACTACGTGCAGGGCCTGAACATGACGGCGGCCCACGGCCACGCGGCGCTGTTCGGCGTCTACGGCATGCTGGGCATAGGCCTGATGCTGTTCTGCCTGCGCGGCCTGTACGAGCGCGGCCTGCATGCCGACCGCCTGCTCAAGCCCGCCTTCTGGGGCATGAACATCGGCCTGGCGATGATGGTCTTTCTGTCCCTGCTGCCGGCCGGCATCTACCAGGCCTGGGCCAGTGTGAGCAAGGGTCTGTGGTACGCCCGCTCACCCGAGGTCATCCACTCCAAGCTGATGGAAACCCTGGTCTGGATGCGCGTGCCGGGTGACATCGTGTTCGCCGTCGGTGCCCTGCTGCTGGCGCTGTATGCCTTGCGCCTGCTGCGGCGGTCGGGGCCGCAGCCGGCAGCCGAGCCGGGCGGACGACCGGTCACGGCCTCGCGCTGATAGTCTGTGAAGGGTCGGCAGTGCCGGCTCTTCACTTTTCTGCTTCACCCAGCCATGAAACTCACCAGCTTCACCGATTACAGCCTGCGCGTGCTGATCTACCTTGCGGCCGAGCCCGGCAAGCGAGCCACCATCGCCGAAATCGCGAAGGCCTTCCAGGTCTCCGAGAACCACCTGATCAAGGTCGTGCACTTCCTGGGCAAGACCGGCTGGCTCGCCAATGTGCGCGGCAAGGGCGGGGGCCTGGCCCTGGCCAAGCCGCCGGAGCAGATAGTCGTCGGGCGCGTGGTGCGCGACACCGAGGGCACGGCCATGCCGGCCGAGTGCTTTGGCGTCGATGGCGGCCACTGCAGCATCTCGCCGATCTGCCATTTGCGAGACGTTCTGTCCGAGGCGGTGGACGCCTTCTACCTCGTGCTCGACGCCTACACCCTGGCCGATCTGGTGCGCAACCGCCAGGCCCTGGCCAGCGTGATGTTCCTCAAACCGGCGGCCGCCCCAGCCGCATCAAGGTCAGACGCATGAACCCCGACCCGGGCGCCGGCGCAACGCCCAGCCCCGAACCCTATCCCTACAGCGGGCCCGAGGCGCTGCGTCAGCCGATACTGCAGGCATTGACCCGGGTCGTCGATCCCGAGGTCTCGCTGAGCATCGTCGATGTCGGCCTGATCTACGGCGTGACCATTGCCGACGGACGCCTGCACCTGCTGTTGACAATGACCTCGGCCGCCTGCCCGGTCACCGACCTGATCATCGAAGAGGTCGAGACCGAGCTGGACCGCGTCGTGCCGGCCGAGCTGCAGATCCAGGTCGAGCTGACCTGGGAGCCGCCCTGGCACACCGACCGCATGAGCGAGCGCGCCAAGCGCTTCATGCAGTGGTAGTCATGCGCTCCGCCGCTCGCCCGCCGTCGGTGCTGGCGCTGGCCGCCAAGCCCCTGCTGCTGGCGCTGGTGGTCGGTGCGCTGCTGGCCGGCATGACCGGCGGCCTGTTGCGCCTGGGGCTGGTGCTGCCAGGCCTGGCCGGTGTCGACTGGGTGGGGCGCGCCGCGCTCGCCCACGCGGCGCTGATGATGGTCGGCTTTCTGTCCAGCGTGATCGCCATCGAGCGCGCCGTGGCGGTGAAGCTGCGCTGGGCCTTTGCTGCACCGCTGGCCTCGGGCGGTGCCGCCGTGTCTTTGTTGCTGGGCCATGCTGCCCTGGCCGCCGGCCTGAGCGTGGCGGCGGCACTGGTGTTCGTCGGCATCAACATCGTCGTCGTCGCGCGTCAGCGCGCCGACCACACCCTGCTGCTGCTGATCTCGGCGCTGGCCCTGCTGGTCGGCAGCGGCCTCTGGGCGTTCGATCTGGGCGGTGTCTTGGTCCTGCCCTGGTGGTTCGCCTTCCTGGTGCTGACCATCGCCGCCGAGCGGCTGGAGATGACGCGGCTGATGCGCCGTCGCCCGGCCGCGCAGCGCTCGTTGCAGGGGCTGCTGGCGGCTCTGCTGGCTGGCGCCGCCTTGTCGGCCTCGGCACCCGCGGCCGGCGGGGTGGTGTTCGGCGCGGCACTGATCGGGCTGGCGCTGTGGCTGATGGCCTACGACATCGCACGCCGCACCTTGTTCGCCCGCGGCCTGAGCCGCTACATGGCGATCTGCCTGCTCAGCGGCTATGTCTGGCTGGGCCTGGCCGGCCTGGCCTGGGCGGCCACCGCGCTGGGAGCGCCCTGGCGCGATGCCGCGCTGCATGGCCTGGGCCTGGGCTTCATTGTCAGCATGGTGATGGGGCATGCGCCGGTGATCCTGCCGGCGGTGGCCCGCGTCAAGCTGCAATTCGGCCGCTACTTCTATCTGCCGCTGGCCTTGCTGCATCTGTCCTTGCTGCTGCGCCTCGGTGGTGCAGCGATCGATCCGCAGTGGCGAGCGTTGGGCGCCGGCCTGAATGCGGCGTCAATCCTGCTGTTTGCCATCACCGTGCTGTTCGCCGCCTGGCGCTGGCGCAGCCACTACGGCGCCCTCGGCGCCAGAGAGAGTCAAGCATGAGCAGCTTCATCAAGCTCGAGGAGCCGGCCCGTGCGACTCCAGCACCCGCTGGCTTCGTGCCGACGCCTGCCCTGTGGCAGATGGGCTTCCGGCCCTTCTATCTGCTGGCCAGCGGTTTTGCCGCGCTGTCGATCGCGCTGTGGGCGCTGCAGTTCAGCGGCTGGCTGGGCCGGCCCTATCTGCAGGGGCCGCTGTGGCACGCCCATGAGATGCTGTTCGGCTTCACGCTGGCCGTGGTGGTCGGCTTTCTGCTCACCGCCGGCCGCAACTGGTCGAACCGGCCGACCCTCAGCGGTGCTCCGCTGGCCGCGCTGGCTCTGCTCTGGCTGGCGGGGCGAGTGCTGGTGCTGACGCCGTTCGGCTGGGCGGCGGCGCTGGTCAGTGCCGCCTTTCCGCTCTGCGCGGCGATCGCGCTGGCCATTCCCTTCATCGCCTCGCGCAACCGCCGCAACTACTTCTTTGTCGGCCTGTTGCTGCTGATGGCCGCGGCGCAGCTGGGCGTGCATCTGGCGCAGCTGGGGGTGCTGAAGCTGCCCGGCTGGGTCGGCATCCAGGTGGCGCTCGATGCGGTGCTGTTCATCATGGCGGTGATGGGCGGCCGGGTGATTCCGATGTTCACCAACAACGGCGTGCCCGGCGCCCAGGCGGTGCGCCAGCCCCGGCTGGAGCCGGTGGCGCTGGGCGCGGTGCTGGCGCTGCTGGCGGCCGACCTGCTGCAGCTGCAAGGGCCGCTGCTGGCGCTGCTGCTGGGGAGTTGCGCTGCCGTGCACCTGGCCCGCTGGGCGCTGTGGCAGCCGTGGAAGACGCTGCGCGTGCCCATCGTCTGGGTGCTGCACGCGGCCTATCTGTGGATTCCGGTGCACCTGCTGCTGCGCGCCGGCAGCGCCCTGGGCTGGATCAGCCCCTCGGTCGCCGTGCACGCGCTGACGGTCGGTGCCATCGGCGGCCTGGTGATCGGCATGATGACGCGCACCGCGCGCGGCCACACCGGCTTGCCGCTGCAGGCCGGCCGCGCCGAGATCGCCTGCTATCTGCTGGTGCTGCTGGCCGCTGGTGTGCGTGTATTCCTGCCGCTGGCCGCGCCGGCGCTGACCGTCGGTGCGGTGCTGCTCTCGGCCCTGCTGTGGTCGGCCGGCTTCGGCCTGTACTTCGTTCGCTATTGGCCGATACTGACGCGGCCGCGCGTGGACGGCAAACCGGGCTGAAGCGAATGGATTACGCCGTCATCAAGACCCTGCACCAGACGGCCGTGGTGCTGTCGGTCAGCGGATTTTTTGCCCGTGGCCTGGGCGGGCTGCTGGGTGCGGACTGGGTCGGCGGGCGGCTGGCCAAGACCCTGCCGCATCTGATCGATTCGCTGCTGCTGCTCTCCGCGCTCTGGCTGGCCTGGACGCTGAGGCTGACGCCGGCCAGCGCGCCCTGGCTGCTGGCCAAGGTCATCGGCCTGGTGGTCTACATCGGTCTGGGCATGGTGGCGCTCAAGCCGGGGCGTCCGCGCGCCGTTCGCGCCGCGGCCTGGCTGGCTGCGCTGGGTGTCGTTGGCTGGATCGCCTCGGTGGCGATCAGCAAGAATCCATTGGGCTTTCTCGGCTGATCCCGGCGCTCAGCGGCGGCCGGCGCCACGCCGGTTCAGGAGATTCGCCGCTGCGCCATTGGCGCCACCACGCGCAGCCTGGCCCCGGCCTCGCCGCTGTGCCGGCGGTCCGTGGCGCGCACCATGAAGACGCCGGGCTCATGGGCCAGGTCCAGCAGCAGATGCTGCACCCGCTGTTGCCACAGCCGGCCCAGCAGCGCCAGCTCGTCGGCGTCCAGCGGGCCTCGGGCATAGCGCTCCAGCAGGGCGTCCAGAGCGGGATCGGCGGGCGCCAGGGCCAGGTCGGCCTGCGCATCGACGGCGGCACGGGTGTCCAGCCGGGTGAAACGCAGCGACAGCGGCAGGTCGGGCGTGAAACGCTGCAGCCCGACGCGGGAGAAGTGCCCCGCCAGGCCTTTGAAGCCGCTGCCGCCTGCAGCGCCGGTGAGCATCTGCACCACGGTGGCGACGACGCCGGTGCTGCCGGTTCGGGCATCCTCGCGGAACTCGACCTTGATGCCGCCTCGCTCGGGCACGCTGTCCGGGTAGAGCTCGCGCAATGCCAGCCAGGTCAACCAGTAGGCCGCCGCCACAGTGGGGCAGGAGTGGCCGGTGAGCCGCACCGCGTCGCCATAGCCGTATTCAAGGATGCCGCCCTCGGCGCAGCCCAGCGTCTCGGCCAGCGGATCCTTGACCCGCAGGCGCGGCACTTGCTCGAAGAAGGCATGGAGTTTCATGGGCTCGATTGGGACATTCCCTCCCGCTGCCGGCCTTGATGCAACGCAAGCCGCAAGCCATCCTCCGCCATGCTGTTGCCTTCGGGCGCCAGGTCCTTCGGTATCGGCGACAGCGTCGGCCTGGTGCCCCATATCGGGGAACAAGTGCGGCTATGCTGGTGGCCGCAAGACCCCCTGTGCTTGCCCTCACAACCCAGTGCACCCACCATGCTCGGAATCCTGCCTCCCTTTCTGCTCGGCGTCGTTTCGCTGACCCTGCTGATACTCAACACCCTGTTCTGGTGTGCATTGCTGTTCAGCTTCTCGCTGGTCAAGCTGCTGCTGCCCTTTCAGGCGGTGCGGGTGCGGATGGACCCGCTGCTCAACCGTATCGCCACGGCCTGGATCACGTGCAACAGCTTCTGGTTCGGGCTGATCCAGCGGCGGCCCTGGCAGGTCGAGGGGGTGGATGGCCTGCGCTACGAGGGCTGGTATCTGGTGAACTGCAACCACCAGTCCTGGGTGGACATCTTCGTGCTGCAGCGGGTGCTGAACCGGCGCATACCGATGCTGAAGTTCTTCCTGAAGCAGCAGCTGATCTATGTGCCGGTGATTGGCCTGGCCTGGTGGGCGCTGGACTTTCCGTTCATGAAGCGGCATTCAAAGGCGGCGCTGCGGCGCAACCCGGAGCTGCGCCTGCAGGACCGCGAGACCACCAGGCGGGCCTGCGAGAAGTTCGCCCTGGTGCCCACCAGCGTGATGAACTTTGCCGAAGGCACCCGCTTCACCGCGGCCAAGCACCGCGACCAGTCCTCCCCCTACCGCCATCTGCTCAAGCCCAAGGCCGGTGCAATGGCGCTGGCGCTGGGCGCGATGGGCGACAAGTTCCGCTCGCTGATCGACGTGACCATCGTCTATCCGGGCGGCACGCCGAGCTTCTGGCAGTTCCTCTGCGGCCGGACCGCCGGCGTGGTGGTGCAGGTGCGCCAGCTGCCGCTGCCGATGGAGTTCAGCACCGGCGACTACGGCGGCGACCCGGCCTTCCGCAGCCGCTTCCACCAATGGCTGGCCCAGCTGTGGGAGCAGAAGGACCAGCAGATCGCCGACGTGCTGGCGGCAACTCAGAAGCGGTGACGGATGCCCAGCGAGTAGCTGGCACCGCCTGACATACCGTCAATCTTGTCGCTCATGTAGACGGCATAGAGGTCGGTGCGCTTGGACATCAGATAATCGTAGCCAAAGCTGAAGGTCTTGCGCTTGGCACCCACCGAGGGCGAGATCAGCCCGTACTGGGCCAGCCACTTGCCACCGCCCATGGGCACGGCGGCGCCCAGCGACGTCAGGCGGTAGTCGCGCTTGGTCGTCAGGTTGTCCACCTTGCCGAACTGGCCGAACAGCTTGGCCACGCCGAGGTCGTAGGCCGCGGCAAGTTGCCAGGTCTTGGTGTCGTCCATCGCCACCGCGGCGCTGCCATCCTTGGCAACCTTCTGGAACACCGCGCTGACCGAGAACGCGCCCTCGGAGTAGCCGGCATTGGCGCCCCAGTTGCGGCCGCCCGCACCCTCGCCGGCGGCGACGATCAGGCCGAAGCCGAAACCACCGAACTTGGGGCTGTTGTAGAGCACCGAATCGCTCCAGCCCGAGTCACCACTGACGGTGCCGCTGGTGAAGTACTGGCGGATGCTGGGCGAATAACCGAACGAATCGCCGAAGGCGTTGTAGACCAGGGTGGTGACGAACAGCGGCGTGGTGTTGCGGCCGAGCTTGACGCTGCCGAAGTCCTTGCTGCCCAGACCGACGAAGGCGTTGCGGGCCCAGAAGCCGTCGCCATTGAAACGGCCTGAGTTGCCGACGTCGGCGCGCAGGAAGGAGTCCAAGGTGAAGAAGGCGCTGAGGCCGTCGCCCAGGTTCTCGGTGCCGGACAGGCCGAAGTAGCTGGTGCTCATCTTGCCGCTCTCGGCGCCATTGACGGCCGCGCCGCCCGGGTTCTTGGTCGAGCCGGCGCTCATGTCCACCAGGCCGTACAGATTGACGGTGGTCTGGGCCTGGACGGCGCCGCAGCACAGCAGGGCGGCGGCAAGGGCGAGTCGGGTGTGCTTCAACATGCTTGGGGTCCTCGTTTCAATGGTGGATTTGTTGTCGTCAGTGGTTGTCGCTGCCACGGTGGGCCCAGCCGGTGAGGCGGCGCTCCAGCACGGCGAACAGCTCGTACATCAGCATCGCCATCGCACCGACGACGACCAGGCCGGCAAAGGCCAGGCCCATCTGCATCGAGGCGCCGGCCGAGATCAGCAGGTAGCCGATGCCCTCGTTGGCGGCCGTCATCTCGGACACCGTGGTGCCGACGAAGGCCAGAGTGATGGAGACCTTCAGCGCGGCGAAGAAATAGGGCATGGAGCGGGGCAGGCCGATCTTGGTCAGCACGTCCCAGCGGCTGGCGCCGAGCACACGCAGCACGTCTTCCAGCTCAGGCTCCAGCGTGGCCAGGCCGGTGGCGATATTGACCATGATGGGGAAGAAGCTGATCAGAAAGGCCGTCAGCACCGCCGGCCCGGCGCCTATGCCGAACCAGACCACGAGGATGGGCACGAAGGCCGCTTTGGGCAGCGCATTGAAGCCCGTCATCAGCGGGTACATCGCTCGGTAGGCCAGCTGCGAGCTGCCCATCAGAAAGCCCAGGAGCACACCGACAACGATGGCAATGCCGAAGCCCAGCAAGGTCACCCAGAAGGTGCGCCAGGCATGGCCCAGGATGGCGGTGTGGAACTCGACCAGGGCCTGGGCGATGCGCCAGGGGCTGGGGAAGATGAAGTCCGAGACCTGGAACACGCTGCACACGCCCTGCCAGAACAGCAGGATCAGGGCCAGCAGCAGCCAGGGGGCATGGCGTTGCACGAACGGGGCCTTGATCATTGCGCTACCTCGCTGCCTTTGCCCGGACTTCTGAGAGCGCCGATATGGCCGCGCAGCTCGTGCACGATCTCGGTGAAGGCCGGCGTGTAGGTCACCTCCAGGTCGCGCGGGCGGGGCAGGTCTATCTTGCGGGCATGCAGCAGCCGGCCGGGGCTGCGGCTCATCACGTGCACGGTGTCGGCCAGGAACACGCTCTCGCGCAGATCGTGGGTGACCAGGATCACGTTGAACTGCTTGGCCGCCTGCAGATCGCGCAGGGTGCACCACAGCTCCTCGCGGGTGAAGGCATCGAGCGCGCCGAAGGGCTCGTCGAGCAGCAGCAGCTGCGGCTCGTGTATCAGCGCCCGGCAGATGCTGGCGCGCTGCTGCATGCCGCCCGACAGCTGCCAGGGGAATTTGTCTTCATAACCGGCCAGGCCTACGCTGGCCAGCAGTGCGCGGGCACGGGCCTCGAACTCGGCGCGCCGGGTTGTCAGCTGCGAGCGGAAGGGCTCGACGATCTCCAGCGGCAGCAGCACATTGGCCAGGGTCGTGCGCCAGGGCAGGAGCGAGGGCGCCTGGAAGGCCATGCCGCTGATCTTCAAGGGGCCGGTGACCGCTTGGCCATTGACGAAGATCTCGCCGCGGCTGGGGTGCTTCAGCCCGGTCGCCAGCTTCATGAAGGTGGACTTGCCGCAGCCGGAAGGGCCGACGATGGCGACGAACTCGCCGCGCTGCAGCTGCAGCGAAACGTCCTCGACGGCGAACCGGCCCTGGGCCAGCAAGGCCTCGTTATAGGCCAGCCAGACGCCGCGGAAATCGACAAACGGCCGGTCCATCAGCGCTTGGCCGGCAGGATGTTCAGCTCGGCCTTGGTGGGCAGAAAGCCGCCGTTCCACACCGCATCGGCGTTGACCCGCGTCTTGGTGCCGTAGGCGTCGGAGATCTGGCTGGCCATCAGTGCCAGGCGCGGGGCCATGACCTGGCCGAAGCCCTCGCTGCGCGCGTCGGCGCTGGCGATCACACCATCGATGGCCAGGCGCAGGCGGCGCTTCTCCAGCGCCTCGTTGATGATGCCGTCGCGCTCCTTCACGAAGGCGATGGCCGCGTCCGGATTCGCCATCACCTCCTTGGCGCCGCGGGTGAAGGCGAGCAGAAAGGCCTTGATCAGCTCCGGCTTCTCCTTGATCAGCCTGGGGCTGGCGATGATGGCGTTGCCGTAGAGCTTGACGCCGTGGTCGGCATAGGGAAACACGACCACGTCCTCGGCCTTGACGCCACGCGCCTCCAGATTCAGCAGCGAGGTGAACGAGAAGCCGGTGATGGCGTCCACATCGCCGCGCATCAGCATGGTTTCGCGCAGCGGCGGGTCCATGCTGGTCCAGGTCACGGGGCCCAGGCTGTTGGCCTTGGCGAAGATCGCAAAGCCGCGCCGGCCGGCGTCGAACACCGGGGCACCCAGCTTCTTGCCGCTCAGGGCAGCGACTGTGGTGATGCCGGACTTCTTCATCGCCAGCACCGCGGCCGGCGTGTTGTTGTAGACCATCATCACCGCCACCGGCTTGTTCGGTGCGTCGGGGTTGTTGGCGTGGAACTCCATCAGCGCGGCCATGTCGGCAAAGCCGATGTCATAGGAGCCCGAGGCTACGCGGGTGACGGCGCCGCCCGAGCCATTGCCGGCGTCCACGCTGACATCGAGCTTGGCGTCCTTGAAATAGCCCTTGGCAACCGGCAGCAGGAACAGCGCCGCCGGGCCTTCGAAGCGCCAGTCGAGCTGGAATTTGAGCGGGGTGGTCTGGGCCTGGGTGTGGGTGCCGGCCAGGGTCAAAGCGCCAGCGAGGGCGGCGGCCAGCCAGGTGCGGCGGGCGGGGAAGCGGGGCATGGGAGTCTCCGTCGAAGCAGGGTTTGAGGGCCCTGCTCGCAAGCTCCGTGCCAATGACCCTAGCCCAGGTAGGGCCTGCCTGCTAAAACGGTATACAAAACAGTGGTATCACTGTGTACGAACCATTTTGGCCATGCGATGGCCGAGGCTTGCAGGCCTGGGCACATCAGGCGCCCAGCGCACCAGCTTGGTGTCTTGGAGTCTTGTCAGCGCACCACCGTGAGCGGTGGCGCGGGTCAGAAGGCGTAGCTCAGGCCGACCTGGATGACGGGCGTGAAGCGCAGATCGCGAAGCACATCGTCAAGGCTGCGGGCGAGGCTTGGGTTGCGGCCCAGGCGCAGGCCGTTGTTGGCGCCGACGCCGACCAGGCCGAAATCGGCCTTGAAACCCCAGGTACCCTGGGCGGATTGGCCGGTGTAGCCAATGCCGAAGTAAGGCAGGGTGGTGTTGGGGTCGCTGTCGCTGCCAGGACCCCACAGATTCAATGACTGCCGGTTCACCGACAAGCCGCTGGGTGAGCTCAGGCCGCCCAGCGTCAGCGAGGTCGGACCCATCAGCAGGCCGCTGGTGGCGCGCAGGCCGCCGCTGGTGCGCGAGCCCAGCAGCGAGCCGGTCAGGTAGTAGTCGCCCAGCAGGCTGGCGCTGAGCAGGCGTGGTGTGCTGCTGCGGCGCTCGCCGTAGGCCGAGTTGGCATCGCCGTCGGCGGTGTTGAGCTGGAGACGGCCCTGCCAGCGCGGCCAGTCGGCCTGGTTCAGGCTGAGCTTGGGGCTTTGGGCATCGGCCGCCCGGGCGGGGGTGAAAGCGCCGGCCAGGAGCAGGCTTGACAGTGCTGCCGTGAGCGAAAAACGCACGAACTTCATGGCGGTCTCCTGGGCTAGTTGTCAGTGAACTGTCGAGGCTGGCGGTTGTGACCCGACCCCGGCGCTTGAGTTCATGCTACCCCGCGGCGACCCGGTCTGTCTAACCAGTTGCGTGCTTTTTTGGGCACTGTTGCGGCTTTGCCGCCCCCTCGGGTGAAGGGGGTATCAGCTTGGCCGACGACCGCCGGTGACGCGGGGCTGGTCGCCCAGGTCGCGGCGGTTGGCGATGGCCTCGAAGCCGGCGCGGGCCAGCATCGCCGCCACCGGCACCGCCTGGTCGTAGCCATGCTCCAGCAGCAGCCAGGCGCCAGGGCGCATGCGTTGAGGCGCGCCATCCACGATGGCCTGCAACGACGACAAACCGTCGCCGCCGGGCGTCAGCGCCAGCGTCGGCTCATGACGCAGCGCCGGCAGATGGGGGTCGCCGCCGGCGATATAGGGCGGGTTGCTGAGCACCAGGTCGAACACCTGGCCGGCCGGCAGCGCCTGCCACCAGCTGCCCAGATGGGCGGCCACGTCCAGGCCCAGATGCCGGGCGTTGCCGCTGGCCACGGCCAGTGCCTCCGGGCTCAGATCGGCCATCTGCATCTCGATATGGGGTGCGCCGTGCTTGACGGCCAGCGCGATCGCGCCGCTGCCGGTGCCCAGGTCGACGACCTGCGGCGCCGGCTCGGCGGGTAGGGTCTGCAGGATTTCCAGCGCCCAGTTCACCAGCGTCTCGGTGTCGGGCCGGGGCACCAGCACGGCCGGGCCGACCTGCAGGCGCAGGCCATGGAATTCCTTCTCGCCCAGCAGATAGGCCAGCGGCACGTCCTGTGTGCGCTCACTGACTTGGTGGGCAAAGGTCTGGCGTTGGGCTTCGCTGAGGATCTGATCGTCGTGGGTCACCAGCCAGGCGCGTTCGACGTCGAACATCCTCGCCAGCAGCAGCTGGGCGTCCAGCCGGTCCACGCCCTGGCTGCGCGCCCAGGCCTGAGCCTCGGCGATGGTGGCGAACATCAGGACTTGCCTTCCAGCAGGGCCAGCTGCTCGGCCGCCTGGGCGGCCTGCAGGGCCTGGAACACGTCGCCGAGGTCGCCGTCCATGATGGCGCCGAGCTTGTACAGGGTCAGATTGATGCGGTGGTCGGTCAGCCGCCCCTGGGGGAAGTTGTAGGTGCGTATGCGGTCGCTGCGGTCGCCGGTGCCGATCAGGCTCTTGCGCTCGGCGGCCTCCTTGGCGGCGCGTTCGTTGCGGTCCTTGTCGCGCAGGCGGGCGGCCAGCACGGCCAGGGCCTTGGCCTTGTTGCGGTGCTGGCTGCGGTCGTCCTGGCATTCGGCCACCAGGCCGGTGGGCAGGTGGGTGATGCGGATCGCGCTGTCGGTCTTGTTGACGTGCTGGCCGCCGGCGCCGCTGGCGCGGAAGGTGTCTATGCGCAGCTCGGCCGGGTTCAGCTGCACGTCCTCGGCCTCGTCGCCCTCGGCCATCACCGCCACCGTGCAGGCGCTGGTGTGGATGCGGCCCTGGCTCTCGGTCACCGGCACCCGCTGCACGCGGTGGCCGCCGGACTCGAACTTCAGCCGGCCATAGGCATGGTCGCCCTCGACCCGCACCACCAGCTCCTTGTAGCCACCCAGGTCGGACGGGCTCTCGGACATGATCTCGGTCTTCCAGCCGCAGCGCTCGGCATAGCGCAGATACATGCGGGCCACATCGCCGGCAAACAGCGCCGACTCGTCGCCGCCGGCACCGGCGCGGATTTCCAGAAAGGCATTGCGCTCGTCGTCCGGGTCCTTGGGCAGCAGCGCGGTCTGCAGCTCGGCATGCAGGCGGGCGATGTCGGCTTCGGCCTCGGCGATTTCTTCGCGGGCCATCTCGGCCATCTCCGGGTCGTCCTGCATGTCGCGGGCGGCGCGCAGATCGCGCTCGCGCTGCTCGTACTGGCGGAAGCGCCCGACCAGGCCCGAGACTTCAGACTGCTCACGGGTCAGCGCGCGGTAGCGCTTCATGTCGGCGGCCGCCGAGCCGTCACTCAGATTGGCATCGAGCTCGACCAGGCGGTGGCCCAGGCGTTCGAATTGTTGGCGGAGGGAGTCTTTCATGGCGCTCAGGAACTAAGAGGTTTGAGCGCGGGGGCGTAGGCGGCCCGTTGAACAGGCCCGGCAGCACGCCACCGCGAGCGGTGGAGCCTGAGGGCTTCGCTAGAGCTCGCCGTCACCCGGCTTGCTGGAACCGGGCGCGAAAGCACTGTTGCGCAGGAACAGGCGCGACACCGTCTGCGCCAGCTGCTGGCGCTGGGCGCCGTCGCTGGCATGCAGCTCGGCCAAGGCGCCGTGCATCATCTTGTTGGTCAGGCCGCGGGACAGCGCTTCCAGCACCTCGTCCACATCGGCCCCCTTGGCCAGCAGCTTGCGGGCGCGGGCCATCTCGGCGGCGCGCCAGTCGTCGGCCTGGGCATTCAGCGCCTGTATCAGCGGCACGGTGCTGCGCTGGTCCATCCAGTGCTGGAAGCTCTGCACGCCGGTTTCGATGATGGCCTCGGCCTGCTCGACGGCGGCCTGGCGCTTCTCGCCGGCGGTCTGCACGACGGTCGACAGGTCATCGACCGTGTAGAGATAGACGTCGTCCAGCTGGGCGACCTCGGGTTCGATGTCGCGCGGCACGGCCAAGTCGACCATGAACATCGGGCGGTGCTTGCGGCGTTTGAGCGCCCGCTCGACGGCGCCCAGGCCGATCAGCGGCAGTGAACTGGCGGTGCAGGAGATCACTGCGTCGAACTCATGCAGGCGCTGCGACAGGTCGGACAGGCGTATCGCCTCGGCCCCCAGCCGGCCGGCGAGCTTTTCGCCACGCTCCAAGGTGCGGTTGGCCACGGCCATGGACTTGGGGTTCTTGGCGGCAAAGTGCGTGGCCACCAGTTCGATCATCTCGCCGGCGCCGACGAAGAGCACGCGTACGTCCTTCAAATCCTCGAACAGCTGGCCGGCCAGGCGCACCGAGGCGGCGGCCATGCTGATCGAATGGGCGCCGATCTCGGTCGCGGTGCGCACTTCCTTGGCTACCGAGAAGGTGCGCTGGAACAGCTGGTGCAAGGTGCTGCCCAGGGTGCCGGCTTGGGTCGCCTCGCGCACCGCCTGCTTCATCTGGCCGAGGATTTGCGGCTCGCCCAGCACCATGGAGTCCAAGCCGCTGGCGACGCGGAAGGCATGGCGCGCCGCGGCGCTGCCCTCCATCACATAGGCATGGTCCAGCAGATGGCTGCTCGCCACATCACCGAGGCCGGCCAGCCATTCGACGGCAGGGCGCACCAGGGCCGGGCCGCCGGCCACATACAGCTCGGTGCGGTTGCAGGTGGAGAGCATGGCCGCCTCGGGCAGGCCCTTGCGGCTGGGCTGCTGCACGCGCTCGCGAAAGCCTTGCAGGGCAGGCGCCAATTGCTCCAGGGTGAACGCAAACCGCCCGCGCAAATCCAGCGGGGCGGAGCTATGGTTCAGGCCGAGGGCAAACACACTCATGGGTCGATTATAAAATTGCTGGGCAGCTTGCGCCGCCGTGGGGCTGTGTTCTGCGACCATCCGGTTGATGAGGATCAAGCGCGAATCGCCTTGAACCGCTCTAATCGGCACCACCGCCGCTTTTGCCGAGATACTTATGAGCCCCCTGGACGCCCTGTGGCATGCGCTGAACTTCTTTGCCCCGGCCCTGGGCGTGGGCCTGATCAGCGCCTTGCTGGCCAAGCTGCTGTGGCGGCGCGAGCTCAAATCCGTGCCCTGGCAGCGCCTGGCCCTCTGGGCCACCGCCGCCAGCGGCGTGGCCCTGGTGCTGAGCCTGGTGCTGCTGGGCCGCGACGGCAAGATGCTGGGCTATGGCGCGATGCTGCTGGCCTGCACCGTGGGCCTTTGGTGGGCAGGGTTCAAACGCTGAACCTCAGGCGATAGCCGCCTCGCTCTCCTTGATCAGCACCTCGCCACGCAGCGAGTTGGTGAAGGCGGCGGTGATGTTCACATCCACCATCTGACCGATCAGCCGCGCCGGGCCGGCGAAATTGACCTTGCGGTTGCATTCGGTGCGGCCCATCAGTTCCATCGCGTCCTTGCGCGACGGGCCCTCGACCAGGATGCGCTCGGTCCTGCCGACCAGGCTCTGGCTGATGGATTGCACGTTCGCATCGATGACAGCCTGCAGATGCTGCAGGCGCTGGATCTTCAGCTCGTGCGGCGTCGTGTCCTCCAGGGCCGCGGCCGGCGTGCCGGGGCGGGGGCTGAAGACGAAGCTGAAGCTCTGGTCGAAGCCGATGTCGGTGATCAGCTTCATCATCTTCTGGAAGTCTTCCTCGGTCTCGCCGGGGAAGCCGACGATGAAGTCGCTGGAGAGGCGTATGTCCGGCCGCACCGCGCGCAGCTTGCGGATGGTGGACTTGTACTCCAGCGCCGTATAGCCTCGCTTCATCGCCGAGAGGATGCGGTCCGAGCCATGCTGGACCGGCAGGTGCAGATGGTTGACCAGCTGCGGCACCTTGGCATAGGCCTCGATCAGGCGCTGCGAGAACTCGTTCGGATGGCTTGTGGTGAAGCGCAGCCGCTCCAGGCCGGGGATCTCGGCCACGTATTCCAGCAGCATGGCGAAGTCGGCGATCTCGTCCGTGCCGCCCATCTTGCCGCGGTAGCCGTTGACGTTCTGGCCCAAGAGGGTGACTTCCTTGACGCCCTGGTCAACGGCGGCGGCCACCTCGGTCAGCACATCCTCGAACGGGCGCGAGAACTCTTCGCCGCGGGTGTAGGGCACGACGCAGTAGGAGCAGTACTTCGAGCAGCCTTCCATGATGGAGACGTAGGCGCTGCCGCCCTCGACGCGGGCCGGCGGCAGGTGGTCGAACTTCTCGATCTCGGGGAAGCTGATGTCCACCTGGGGGCGGTTCTGGCGTGCGCGGGCGTCCAGCATCTGCGGCAGGCGGTGCAGGGTCTGCGGGCCGAACACCACATCGACATAGGGCGCGCGGGCGATGATGGCCGCTCCCTCCTGGCTGGCCACGCAGCCGCCGACGCCGATCATCACGCCCTTGGCCTTCAGGTGCTTGACGCGACCCAGATCGCTGAACACCTTCTCCTGTGCCTTCTCGCGCACGGAGCAGGTGTTGAACAGGATCAGATCGGCCTGCTCGACATCGGTGGTCGGCTCATAGCCTTGGGCTGCGCCCAGCACATCGGCCATTTTGTCCGAGTCGTACTCGTTCATCTGGCAGCCGAAGGTCTTGATGAATACTTTTTTGCTCATGTTCGTGCTCTCGGCTTAACGCTTGGTCCAGGTCTGTGCGCCGGAGTCGAAGACCCAGGTGGCGGCTTGTTCGGCGGTCTGCGGCCAGGGCGTGTTGGCCAGCTCGGTCGCGTTCAAGACCCACAAATCCTTCAGCAGGCCGTAGGAGTCGACCGTGTAGTGCACGACCAACTTCTGGCCGGTCAGCGTGGCCGAGAGCAGCATCAGATTGTTGTCGCCGCGTATGCGCGCGCCGGGTGCCAGCCTGGCGGCCTGGCCGTTGAGCGTCACGTCGGGGGCCTGCACCACGATCAGCTCGCCGCGCAGGGCGGTGGCCGGAAAGGGGCGATGGTTCTGGGCGCCAGCGGGAAAGCTCAGCGCCGCCGCGGCAAGGGCCACGGCAGAAATTGCACAGCGGTACATGGGGTACATCCAGTGGCTGCGGAAATGAAACAGGCCCGAGGAATGCCTCGAGCCCGGGAGGCGGCATTGTAAATCAAGGGCCTTCCACAGCCAACCCGCCTGCAGATCAGGGCTTGGACTGCCGCGACGACGCTCGCAGGCTCCAGTTCCACAGCCGCTCCGACGGCAGCGGCAGCACCATGAACCAGTGCTCCAGCACGGCCAGGCTGAGCATGGCGGCCACCAGGCTGGCGGCGGTGGCCTCGAAGGCGGTGGCGTTGCTGTTCAGCGCCGCCTGCCAGACATTGGCCGCCAGGAGGGTGGAGGCGATCACCGCCACCGGGAACAGCGCATTGCTGGGGCGCTGGCGGAAGTAGCTGTGCATATAGCGCAGGTGCTCGGGCAGGAATTGCTCGTTGAGATTGCGCACGCCCAGGAACACATTCAGCTTGGCCGACAAACGCATCAGCCACAGCGCCGCAAAGGTCCACAGCGCCACCTGATTGGGCTGCTGCCAGGTCAGCGCCAGCAGGGCGGCGGCCAGCACCAGCAGGGCCAGCTCGTGGTACAGGATGGCCATCACCGCATGGCCGGCGCGGGCCCAGCCGCGCGCACCGGGCGGGCAGGCGCTGCGCCGCGGGCCGGTCACATAGCCGAGCAGAAAGCCCAGCTCCTGCCAAGCCCAGACCATCAGCGCGGCGGTGAAGGCGAAGTAGGCGCCGCTGACACGGGTGTCGTCCGCGCTGACGGCCACGCCGCACAGCGCCACGCCCAGCAGCACGGTGGCGGCCAGCATCTGCCATTTGTGGGTGGCGCGCGGCATGCCGTTCAGGTACAGGATCACGCCGGTGCTGAACCACCACAGCAACACCGTGTAGAGAATGGGCCAGCCGTGGCGCATTGCGGGCTCCCTTGCCTGACTGTCTGGCTACCAGCTCGGCGCCACGCGCATCTGCGCGGGCAGGGCGTGTTGGCGCACCGGCAGCAGATAGAGCCGGCCGAAGGTCAAGGCCGCGCCGATCGCGCAACGCGCCTGCTGCAGCCGGCCCATCAGCCCGCCGCGCGCCTTGGCGGCGTTCGCGGCAGCCTGCCAGTGGCACAGCCGCTCCATGCCGGCGCGGAACACCGGATGGTCGGTGTCCAGGCTGATCGGGAAGACCTGGCGCGAGATCTCGGTGGTGATGTCGAAGACCTTGTAGTCGTAGTCGGTCGGGTCCATGCCCAGCGCCTCGGACAGCCAGGGCCGCGTGTGGTCGCGCACGTACATGGTGGCGTACACGGCGAGCAGGAAGAAGCGTATCCACAGCACATTGGGCCCGCGCAGCAGCTCGGGCTGGGCGCGCATGATCAGCGCGAACGATTCGCCGTGGCGGAATTCGTCATTGCACCAGCGCTCGAACCAGCGAAAGATCGGGTGGAAGCGCAGCTCGGGGTGGCGCTCCAGCTGGCGGTAGATGGTGATGTAGCGGGCATAGCCGATCTTTTCGGACAGATAGGTCGCGTAGAAGATGTACTTGGGCTTGAAGTAGGTATAGGCCTTGGTGCGCTTCAGATTGACCAGGTCCACGCCCAGGCCGAAGTCCTTCAGCGACTGGTTGATGAAGCCGGCGTGGCGCGATTCGTCGCGCGTCATATAGCGCATCAGGCGCTTGATGTCGGGGTTGCTGACGTTCTTCTGGATCTCGTTGTAGAGCACACAGCCCGAGTATTCGCTGGTCAGCGAGCTGACCAGGAACTCCTGGAAGTCGCGCCGCAGCTGCGGCGACCACTGGGCGGCCAGCGCCGTCGCCTCGGCCGTGAACTCGGCCGTGCGCTGGAAGTGGTCGTGGTTGTTGTCGCCCTCGTACTCGGCCAGCATGGCGTCCCATTCGGCGCGTATCGAGCTGATGTCCAGCTTGTCCATGGCCGCGTAGTCGGTGGTGTAGAAGCGCGGCGTCAGCACCGTCTCGGCCTTGGCCAGGCGGGCGGCGTCCTCGGGGTTCTGCAGCTCAGCGGGGCTGTCCATGGCGGGCTCCGGCTTGGTCTTGGGATTGGGGTTGCATCAGCCTGGCGAACACCGCCGAGTTGCTGGGGCCGAACGATTCGAGATCGATGCGCCGGCCGGTGCCGGGGTCTTGCAGGGTCAGCCGGCCATCGGCCCTGCCGAGCAGCTGGAACGGCGTCTCGGGCCCCAGGCCCTGGCGTTTGCGCTCGCGCACCAGGCCGCGCATGGTGCTGCGCAAGAAACCATTGGTGCCGGGCGCCACCGTGTCCAGCACGGTGCCGCTGGCGGCATCGAGCACGGCGATGCTGCCGTCGTCATGGTCCTGAAAACGCAGCGACAGCGTGCTGACGGTCGCCGCATCGGCCTGCTGGACGGCACTGATGCCTCCCAGGCGCACGGCGCTGACGCCGGCCAGGCTGACCAGCACCAGCGCCGCCATCGCGGCCAGCGGCAGCTTGGGCAGGTGGGAATTCAGGCTGGGGTTCATGGCAACTCCTGATCAGGCCGGGCTCAGCGTGCGTTGGGGGATGGCCTCGCGCTCGGACACGGCGCGCAGCGGCAGCGCGACCGGGCGCTCGGCGCGGGCGGCTTCGTCGCGCTGCAGTGCCTGGGCCAGGGTCTGGGCGACGGCCTGGGCGTCGGGCAACGCGCGCAGCATCGGCTGGGTGCGCTTGAGCTGCCAGGGGCGCACATGGGGCCACAGGTGCAGATAGGCGATGCGGTCGCTGCCGGTCAGGCTCAGCACGATGTCGCCGCCGCCCTTGCCGCGCCGGCGCAGGGCCACCGCGCCGATCTGCGCGAACGGCAGGTTGAAGGTGATGCTCAGGACCACGCCCAGGCGCATCACGATGCGGCGGTTGGTGATGGTGTAGACGCTGGTGCGGGCAATCAGCCAGGCAATCGTGCCCAGCAGCGCCAAGGCCAGCGCGATCAGCGGCAGCATGCCGGCCATCGCCGTCGCGGTCTGCCAGGCGCTTGCGCCGTCATACCAGCTGCTCACGCCGCGCCAGCCCAGCAGCAGGCCGAAGTAGACCAGCAGCCCGTCCAGGTGCAGGGCCTGGCGGGCCATCTGCAGCGGCTCCGGGCTGCCCTGCCAGAGCAGGGTCTCGCCGGCCGGCAGGGTCTCGGGCAGGCCGTGGACGGCCTCGAACTCGTGCTCGTGTTCGGGCGTCAGCAGATTGACGGCCTTCACAGCAGCGGCTCCTGGCGGGACGGCGTGGCGTACAGCGTGCCGGCGCCGTAGTAGGCCATGATCTTCTCCTCTTCCAGCAGGGTCACCTGTTCGGCATGCCGGGTGGCCGGCACATCGGCGAACTGCGCGCCGAGGATGGAGTTGACGCCGATGCGGCGTTGCTGCACGCGGGCGAAGTTCATCGGCAACAGCACGCGCCGGCCACTGGTGGTTTCAAGCTCCAGGTAGCGGAACAGCATCTCCGAGCGGTCGACCCACAGATCGACGACCCGGCCGCCGGTCTCGCCATCGGCGCCTATCACTGGCAGGCCGCGCGGATCGATGTCCTGCCTGGCCACGCCGAAGCCGCCGGCCACGCGCAGCGGCACGATCTTGGGCAGGCCCTCGAAGGTCAGGTCGGCCACGTCGGCACGGTCGTTCCAGGAGCCCGGCCCCACGCCGGCCAGCAGCGGGTTGCCGCTGGGCTGCAGCGGCGCACCGCGCCACACGCCTTCGTGCAGCGGCGGCTGGTTGGCGGCCTTGTTGTTGGGCGCCTGCACGGTGTCGCCGTTGGCCAGCTTGTAGGTCTTGGGTGCCGGCACGGCGGGCCAGCCCTGCACCTTGATATGGGCCGAGCGGTCGGACTCCAGCGGATAGCCCTCGCGCTTGTTCTCTCGATGCAGGTAGTAGATCAGCCCCGCGAAGAAGATCCAGAAGGCGTAGAGCGCGAGTTGCGCCACGTCGATATAGCCTGTGATGGCACCGGTTTGCATATGTAGCTCCTAGCCAGGAAACTCGGCCAGCCCGAAGCGCTGACCGGAGGGACGGGGTGCGCCTGCCGGGCGCACCAGGGGACCGATGGCGATCAGCGTGCCGAACAGCAGCGCGATCTCCAGGTGATAGACGACGCTGTAGGCGACCTGCGGCTCCGACATCGCGCTGCCCAGCCAGCCGTGTGTGGCCAGTGTGTCGATGGCATCGCGCAGGCCGCCGCCCAGGCCCACGGCCGCACCGCCGGCGGTGGCCTGCACGGCGCCCCAGGCGCCCAGGGCCAGGCCGGCGCGGCTCGACTGCTCCAGCCCCATCGCCACCACCAGGGTGCTGACGGCGAACAGACCGCCGCCCAGGCCGATCAGGAAGTTGCCGAAGCGGAACAGCGCACCCGACTGCAGCGGCGCGGCGAAGATCACGGCCGAGAAGGCGCACACGCCGATCAGCGCGCCGATGGCCGCCAGCCGGTGCGCGTCGAAGCCACGCTGCAGCAAGCGGGCGGCAATCGCGAAGGCCGTCACCGAGCCCAGCGCCATCACCGCGGTCAGCAGGCTGGTGGAGGCCACCGACAGATGCAGGATGGTCGCGCCATAGGGCTCGAGCACGATGTCCTGCATATTGAACGCGGCCGTGCCCAGCGCCACGGCGACCAGAAAGCGCATCGTCTTCGGCTGGGCCGCAAAGCGCTGCCAGACGGCGCGGAAGGGCTCCTTGGCCTCAGCAGCTGGCTTGTTGGCGGCGCGGCTGCGGTCGCGCGGCTCCTGCTTCCACAGCGCGATGCTGTTGAACAGCATCGTCAGCAGTGCGGCGCCCTGCACCACGCCGGCCAGCCGGGTGGCCGAGAAGTCCTGCAGCACCAGGCTGAACAGGCCGCTGGCGGCGACCATGCCCAGCAGCAGCATCACATACATCAGCGCCACCACGCGGGGCCGGGTCTCGGGTGCTGCCAGGTCGGTGGCCAGGGCCAGGCCGGCGGTCTGCGTGGTCTGCATGCCGGCGCCGACCATCACAAAGGCCAGCGCCGCACCGATATGGCCTATCACCGCACCGCCCGGCTGGGTGTCGGCACCCGGGCTCAGCAGCAGCAGGGCAAACGGCATGATGGCCAGGCCGCCGAACTGCAAGAGCGAGCCGAACCAGAGATAGGGCACGCGACGCCAGCCCAGCGCCGACCAATGCGTGTCCGAGCGGTAGCCGACCAGCGCGCGGAACGGTGCGGCCAGCAGCGGCAGCGCCACCATCAGTGCCACCAGCCAGGTCGCCACGCCCAGCTCGACGATCATCACCCGGTTCAGTGTGCCGACCAGCAGCGCATAGGCCATGCCGACCGAGACCTGGAACAGGGCCAGCCGCATCAGCCGAGACAGCGGCAATTCCTTCGTGGCCACATCGGCAAAGGGCAGGAACTGCGTGCCCAGGCGTGCCCATTTCAGGGCCAGCCTGTCGTTCAGCTGCTTGACGGCGATCATGGCTTCACCAGCTCCAAGGCCTGCGAGGTGTAGAAGCCGCTGGAGATGCGCTGCGTGCGCCCCCGCACCCAGCCCTGCAGATGGCTGTGCTCGGCCAGCTTGCGGTGCAGATGGCGCTCGGCCACCGGCACGATGGACGGCGAGCGGTCGCCGCGCGGAAACAGCTTGCCCACCGCCTTGAACAGCTCCAGCGCCGGGTTGCTGGGCGCGAAGGTGAACAGCATCGCGCGGCGCGTGCGCTGAGCCAGGCCGGCCAGCACATCGACCGCGTCGCCGGCGTCGTAGTGGATCAGCGAGTCCATGCCGACCACATAGTCGAACTCGCCCAGCGTCGGCGCCAGCATATCGCCCGAGCGGAAGTCGATGGCGCCGCCGCTGTCGAACACCGGCTGGCGTTCGCGGGCCAGCTCGACCAGGGTTGGCGACAGATCGATGGCCAGCACCGAGGCGCCGCGCTGGGCCGCCGCCACCGCCAGCGCACCGGTGCCGCATCCGGCATCGAGCAGGCGCAGGCCGCGCATATCGTCGGGCAGCCAGGACAGCAGGGTGCCGCGCATCTGGTCGCGGCCGGCGCGCACGGTGGCGCGGATGCGGCCCACCGGTGCGTCCGAGGTCAGGCGCGCCCAGGCCTGCACGGCGGTGCGGTCGAAGTAGGTCTCGATCTCGGACCGGCGGCGGGTGTAGGTGTTGCTGTCCATCAGTCGAAGCCCAGCAGATCGAAGATGTCGCGGTCCTTCATCGGCACGCAGTGGTAGGGCTCGCTGCCCAGCCACAGCGCGGCGGCCAGGCGCATGTATTCGTTCTGCACCCGCTCCAGCTCGGGCGAAGGTTCCATCTCGAACAGCGTCGACTTCTTCAGCCGGCTGCGGCGTATCACGTCGAGGTCGGGGAAGTGAGCCGCCAGCTTCAGGCCGATGCGGTCGTTGTACTTGTCGATCTGGTCGGTGGCGGCGCTGCGGTTGGCAATCACACCGCCCAGCCGCACCTTGTAGTTCTTCGCCTTGGCGCCTATCGCCTGCACGATGCGGTTCATCGCGAAGATCGAGTCGAAGTCATTGGCGGTGACGATCAGCGCGCGGTCGGCATGCTGCAGCGGCGCGGCAAAGCCGCCGCAGACCACGTCACCCAGCACGTCGAAGATCACCACATCGGTGTCTTCCAGCAAATGATGTTCCTTCAGCAGCTTGACGGTCTGGCCGACCACATAGCCGCCGCAGCCGGTGCCGGCCGGCGGGCCGCCGGCCTCCACGCACATCACGCCGTTGTAGCCCTCGAAGACAAAGTCCTCGACGCGCAATTCTTCGGCGTGGAAGTTGACCGTCTCCAGCACGTCGATGACGGTGGGCAGCATCTTCTTGGTCAAGGTGAAGGTCGAGTCGTGCTTGGGGTCGCAGCCGATCTGCAGCACCCGCTTGCCGAGCTTGGAGAAGGCGGCCGAGAGGTTGCTGGAGGTGGTGCTCTTGCCGATGCCGCCCTTGCCGTAGATGGCAAAGCACTTGGCCGTGCCTATGCTGACGTCGGGGTCCATCTGCACCTGCACGCTGCCCACACCATCGGGCCGGCGCTTGATGTCACTGACGGGAAATTCCAGGGTGGTGCTCATGCTGCTGCCTTTTCAAACACGCCTTCGAGGCGGTCTTCGAGTTCGTCGCCGGCCTGGCGCAGGGCTTCAAGCATGCTGGCATCGGGCTGCCAGTACTGCCGTTCGTACGCTTCGAGCAAGCGATTGGCGACCCGCGCCGAGGCAGTCGGGTTCAGCTGGGCCAGGCGCTCGCGCATCTCGGGGTCGAGGATGAAGGTGGCGCTCAGCTGCTCGTAGACCCAGGGCTGGACCTGCCCGGTGGTGGCTGACCAGCCCATGGTGTTGGTGACATGCACCTCGATCTGGCGCACGCCCTCGTAACCATGCTTGAGCATGCCCTCGTACCACTTCGGGTTGAGCATGCGGGTGCGGGTTTCCAGCGCCACCTGCTCGGACAGCGTGCGCACCGTGCCGCCGCCGAAGCTGTCGCGGGTCTGGTCGCCGATATAGACCGGAGCCATCTGCGCGCCTTCTCCGTCCTTGCGCACCTTGGCCCGCTTGATCGCGCGGCTGACGCCGCCCAGCGTGTCGAAATAGGTGTCCACCGTGGTCACGCCCAGCTCGACCGAATCGAGGTTCTGGTAGGCCAGCTGCACATCGGCCAGCACGCTTTGCAAGAGCGCCGCCTGCTGCACCGGCCGGCCGCCGCGGCCGTAGGCAAAGCCCTTGCGGCGGCTGTAGGTCTCGGCCAGCTCGTCGCCATCTTCCCAGCGGCTGTTGTCGATCAGGCTGTTGATGTTCGACCCGTAGGCGCCCTCGGCATTGCCGAACACGCGCAGCGAGGCCGTTTCCAGATCACCGCCGTGCTGGGCCTGGAAGGCCAGTGCATGCCTGCGTATGAAGTTGTGATCGGGCGGCTCGTCGGCCTGCGCGGCCAGGAAGGCGGCTTCGGCCAGCAGCTTGATCTGCAGCGGCAGCAGGTCGCGGAAGATGCCTGACAGCGTGATCACCACATCGATGCGCGGCCGGCCCAGCTCGGCCAGCGCAATCAGCTCCGCGCCGGCCAGCCGGCCATAGCTGTCGAAGCGGGGCCTGGCGCCCATCAGGGCCAGCACCTGGGCGATAGGGCCGCCCTCGCTCTTCAGATTGTCGGTGCCCCACAGGACCATGGCGATGGACTCGGGCATGGCGTTGCCGGCACTCATATGCTTGGCCAGCAGCCGCTCGGCTTGGGCGAAGCCGTCCTTGACCGCGTAGGCGCTGGGAATGCGGAAGGGGTCGAAGCCATGCAGATTGCGGCCGGTGGGCAGTATGGCCGGCGTGCGCAGCAGGTCGCCGCCCGGAGCGGGGCGCAGGAAGCGGCCGTCCAGCGCATGCAGGATGCCGTTGATCTCGTGGTCCTCGGCCATCAGCTGGTCCATCTCGCTGAGCTTCTGCAGCAGGGCCAGGTCTTGCAGATCGGTGTCGGACGCCGGCATGCCGTTGGCGACCAGGGCCTCGATCACCACGCGCTCGGGTTTCACACCATGCGAGGCCTCGGCGCAGGACAGCAGCAGGTCCACCCGCTCGGCCTCGCTGGGAGCCTGGCCCACGACGTGCAGGCCGTAGGGAATCAAGGTGTATTCGAGCTCCAGCACCTGTTCGTTGAGCCGGGCGATGCGCGCTTCGGAGCTTGCCGCCCACAGCGGCTCGGCCGGTGCCAGGTCCAGCTCGGCGGCCTGGGCCTGGATCATCAGGCTCAGCTCGTCGCGCTCTCCCTTAGCCTCGGGCTCCAGGCCGCGGTGGCGCTCCAGCGCCTCCTTCAGGTCGACCAGACCCTTGTAGAGCCCGGCCTCGGCGACCGGTGGCGTCAGGTAGCTGATCAGCGTGGCGGCCGCGCGGCGCTTGGCGATCGTGCCCTCGGACGGGTTGTTCGAGGCGTAGAGATAGAGATTGGGCAGGTCGCCGATCAGCCGGTCGGGCCAGCAACTGCCCGACATGCCGGCCTGCTTGCCGGGCATGAACTCCAGCGCGCCGTGGGTGCCGAAATGCAGCACCGCGTGGGCGGCGAAGTCTTCGCGCAGCCAGCGGTAGAAGGCCGAGAAGGCGTGGGTCGGTGCAAAGCCCTTCTCGAACAGCAGGCGCATCGGGTCGCCCTCGTAGCCGAAGGCGGGCTGGATGCCGACGAAGACATTGCCGAAGCGCTCGCCCAGCACAAAGATGTGGCTGCCGTCGCTCTGCTGCTTGCCCGGCGACGGGCCCCACTGGGCCTCGATCTCCTTCAGATACTTCTCGCGCCGCAGATGCTCGTTGGCGGGGATGCGGTGGTGCACATTGGCCATCGCGCCGAAGCGGGCGGCATTGCCGGTGATGATGCGTTCGCGCAGCGCATCGACGCTGTCCGGCAGCTCGACCTGGTAGCCCTCGCGCCGCAGCGCCGCCATGGTGTTGTAGAGCGACTCGAACACCGACAGGAAGGCGGCCGTGCCGGTGGCGCCAGCGTTCGGCGGGAAGTTGAAGACGACGGCAGCCACCCGGCGCTCGGCACGCTCGGAGCGGCGCAGATCGACCAGCTTGCCGACCCGCGCGGCCAGCGTATCGGCCCGCTCGATGCAGCTGTGCATGTCATGCGAGTCGATGACGTTCTCGAAGCGGCAGGCGTGGCTGCAGCCGGTGCAGGCGATGTGCGCGGCATTGGCACGGCCGCCGAAGACCATCGCGCCGGTCGCGCCATCCAGCTCGGGAATGGCCACCATGATGGTGGACTCCACCGGCAGCAGGCCGCGCGAGGAGCCACCCCATTGGTCCAGGGTCTGGAACTCGACCGGGTGCACGGCCAGATAGGGCACGTCCAGCCGCGCCAGGATGTCCTCGGCCGCCTTGGCATCGTTGTAGGCCGGGCCGCCGACCAGCGAGAAGCCGGTCAGCGAGACCAGCGCGTCGATGCGGGTGCGGCCGTCTTCGGTGTGGAAGAAGGCGTCGATGGCAGGGCGCTGGTCCAGGCCGGTGGCAAAGGCCGGGATCACGCGCAGGCCGCGCGCCTCCAGCGCCGTGATCACGCCGTTGTAATGGTCGGCATTGCCGGCCAGCACATAGGAGCGCATCAGCAGCAGGCCCACCGTGCCGCGGCTGCCGGTGGTGGCCACCTTGGGCAGCGCGTCCAGCGTGCGCGCCATCAGGCCCACGGCCGTGGGATGGCTCATGCGCGGGTGGTAGAGGCCGATCTCCGGGTACTCGATCGGCTGCTGCGGCCTGGCCGTCAGGCGCAGCGGCTTGCGCGGGCCCTCGGCATAACGCTCGACCAGCAGCCGCACCATGTTCGCGATATTGTCCTGCGAGCCGGCCAGCCAGTACTGCAGGGTCAGGAAGTAGGCCCGCACGTCCTGGGCCGTGCCGGGGATGAAGCGCAGCAGCTTGGGCAGCATGCGCAGGGTCTTCATCTGCTGGGCTCCGGCTGTTCCCTTGTTGCCGTCGTCCTTGCCCGGCGGCTTGCCGCGCAGCCGCTTCAGAAAGGCCATCGCTCCGGTGGCGGGTGCCGACATGTCGAACTTGCCCATGCGCGTCAGCTTGGTGACCTCGGCGGCCGACATGGCGCAGACCATCGCATCGCAGTGCTCGCGCCGCGCCTGCAGGTCGGCCAGTATGGGCATGAAATGGTCTTCGAGAAAGAGCATCGAGGCGATGACGATGTCGCCGCGGGCGATGTCGGCCTTGCAGCGCGCCAGCGCCTGCGGGTTGTCGCCCCATTCGGCGGCGGCGTGGACGCTGAGGCGCAGGCCGGGGAGGGATTTGGACAGCGTTGCGTTGGCGCGCTCGGTGGCGCTGGCCAGGTGGCTGTCCATGGTCACGATGACCACGTTCATGGCGCTCGGCCTATCTGCTGAAATGGGCTTTGGCGTCATACAGTGTCTCGATGGTGATCACCGGTACGGCTTTGCTCAGGGCATACGCTTCGGTGTTGCGGCGGGCCTTGCCGCGCACGAAGAAGGGGATCTTGCGAAGCTCCTTCTCGGCATCAGGGGCCCAGGCTGCCAGGATCGTGGCGGCTGGGCCTTCTTGCTTGTCGGGTTCTTGCGCCGGCGGCGCGATCGGTGCCGGCTTGGCGGTGGCGCCGAGGTGCGAGGGCGCGGCATCTTCGTGGAACTCGAAGTCGCCGCGGAACATGCCGATCAGGTGTTCCTCCAGGCCCATCATCAGCGGATGGACCCAGCCGTCGAACAGCACATTGGCGCCCTCGAAACCCATCTGCGGCGAGTAGCGGGCCGGGAAGTCCTGCACATGGACCGGCGCCGAAATCACCGCGCAGGGCAGGCCCAGGCGCTTGGCGATATGTCGCTCCATCTGCGTGCCCAGCACCAGCTCCGGGCCGGCGGCCGTGATCGCGGCCTCGACCTCCAGATAGTCGTCGCTGATCAGGGCCTCGACGCCGTACTGCACAGCGGCCTCGCGCACATCGCGGGCGAATTCGCGGCTGTAGGTACCCAGGCCGACGACCTTGAAGCCCAACTCGGTAGCAGCCACGCGGGCCGCGGCAATGGCATGGGTGGCGTCGCCGAACACGAATACCCGCTTGCCGGTCAGGTAGTTGGAATCGACCGACCTGGCATACCAGGCCGAGCGGGCCTGCGCCTCGGTCGCCGCAGCATCCGGGTCCAGCCCCGCCAGCTGTGCGACCTCGCGGACAAAGGCCCGCGTGGCGGCCACGCCTATCGGAATCGTCTTCGTTGCCGGCTGGCCCAGATTGCGCGTCAGCCAGCTGGCGGCCTGGTGGGCGACCTCGGGGTAGAGCACGACGTTGAAGTCGGCATCGGCCAGCCGGGCCAGGTCTTGCGGCGAGGCGCCCAGCGGCGCGACCACATTGACGGCCACGCCCATCTGTTCGAGCAGCTGGCGGATCTCGCGCACATCGTCGCGGTGGCGGAAGCCCAGCGCCGTGGGGCCCAGGATGTTGCAGCGCGGCTGGCCGCCTTGTTCTCGTGGCTGTGCCGGCTTGACGGCCAGCGTGCGCACCAGCTGATAGAAGGTCTCGGCTGCGCCCCAGTTCTCCTTGCGCTGATAGGCTGGCAACTCCAGCGGTATCACCGGAATGGGCAGGGCCAGCGCCTGCGCCAGACCGCCCGGATCGTCCTGTATCAGCTCGGCCGTGCAGGAGGCGCCGACCAGCATCGCCTGCGGCCTGAAGCGCTCGAAGGCCTCGCGGGTGGCGTTCTTGAACAGGTCGGCGGTGTCACCACCCAGGTCGCGCGCCTGGAAGGTGGTGTAGGTCACCGGCGGGCGCTTGGCCTGGCGCTCAATCATCGTGAACAGCAGGTCGGCGTAGGTGTCGCCCTGGGGCGCGTGCAGCACGTAGTGGACCTCGCGCATCGCGGTGGCAATGCGCATCGCGCCGACGTGCGGCGGGCCTTCGTAGGTCCAGAGGGTGAGTTGCATGTCAGGCTGCCAGAAGGGTTCTGCGAGTCAAGGGGCGCGTGAACAGCCCCGCCAGATCACCGGCCTGCTCGAAGCCCTGGATGGGCGTGAACACCAGCTCGATGGACCACTTGGTCGTGAAGCCCTCGGACTCCAGCGGATTGGCCAGGCCCAGGCCGCAGACGACCATGTCGGGCCGCGCGGCGCGGCAGCGGTCCAGCTGGCGCTCCACATCCTGGCCCTCGGACAGCACCGTGCCGGCCGGCAGCCAGGCCAGCTCCTCGGCCAGGTGCTGGCGGTGCAGATAGGGGGTGCCGACCTCCGTCAGCGCCATGCCCAGCTCGCGCGACAGAAAGCGCGCCAGCGGCAGCTCCAGCTGCGAATCGGGGAAGAAGAAGATGCTCTTGCCGCGCAGCTGCTCGCGATGGGCGGCCAGTGCTGCTTCAGCGCGCTGGCGGGCCGGGGCGATGGCCTGATCGACCGCCTCTGCATTCAAGCCCATCGCCGCGCCCGCCGCCTGCATCCAGGCCGTCGTGCCCTCGGCGCCCAGCGGGAAGGGGCTGGCCACCCGCCGCGCACCGCGCGCTTCCAGCGCCTTGGCCGTGTCACCCAGAAAAGGCTGGGCCAGCAGAAATCGGGTCTGCGGGCCGACGGCGGGCAGGGCGGTCGAGTTGCGCGCAGGAAAGAAGGCGAAGTGCTTCAGGCCCATGGCCTGGAACAGGCGGCTGAACTGGTCCTCGACCACATCGGCCAGCGCACCGACGATCAGCAGCTCGGGCTCATGCTGCTGTATCGAGACCGGCAGCACCGGCACCAGGGCGGCCAGGCAGGCATCCTCGCCCTGGGTGAAGGTGGTTTCGATGCCGCTGCCCGAGTAGTTCAGCACCCTCACCTGGGGCATGAACTGCTGGCTCAGCCGGCTGGCGGCGCGGGAGAGGTCGAGCTTGATCACCTCCGACGGGCAGGAGCCGACCAGGAACAGCAGGCGGATATCGGGCCGGCGCTCGAGCAGGCGCTTGACCACACGGTCGAGCTCGTCCTGTGCATCGGCCAGGCCGGCCAGGTCGCGCTCGTCGAGTATGGCCGTGGCGAAGCGCGGCTCGGCAAAAATCATCACCCCGGCGGCCGACTGGATCAGATGGGCGCAGGTGCGCGAACCGACGACCAGGAAGAAGGCGTCCTGCATCTTGCGGTGCAGCCAGATGATGCCGGTCAGGCCGCAGAACACCTCGCGCTGGCCGCGTTCCTTCAGCACCGGCGCATCCGTGCAGCCGCTGCTGGCGTGGATGGGGATCACCGCGCTCACTGGACTACCCTCCGCGCTGCGCGCTTCGGTATGAGCGCTTGGGAGCGGCCCGGCGCGCTCATGCCGATGCTCCCGTGGCGATGCTGGCCGCGTGGTCCAGCCGGGCGGCGCGCAGCTTGAGCAGGAACTGCGTCGCGTTGATCGCGTAGCTGGCATAGGCCGCCAGCGCCAGCAGCATCTGCTCGCGCGGCGTCAGCCAGCCCTGGAACCAGGCCAGCACATAGGCTGTGTGCAGGGCCAGCACCAGCATGCTGAACACGTCTTCCCAGAAGAAGGCGGGGGCGAACAGCCAGCGGTCGAAGACCACCTTTTCCCAGATGCAGCCGGTCACCATGATGGTGTACAGCGTCAGCGTCTTGACCAGCACCGAGACCGCGGCCGTCTGCTCGCCCGCGCCGGTGAGCAGAAAGCGCAGCACCAGGGCCAGACTGACCAGGAAGACGAGGAACTGCAGCGGCGCCAGCAGGCCTTGCACCAGGGTCCAGACGCTGGCATCGCGGCGCCGGCGCTCCTCGGGGGTGTAGAGCGGCGCTCGGCGAGCCGTAGCGGCTTTTTGAGCGGAGAGGGAGGCTGCGGCGGTCACCATGGGCCTGAATCTAGGACGGTGCCTGCGTTGTGTCAATCAAGATTGACGTAAATCTACATGGACATTTCGGCGATCACGGGTTTTCGATAGGTCAGACGGCTTGACGGGCCTCAAATCGGAGCCGACATTTAGGCGTGGCGGCGATGTCAATGTGAGTTGACTGCCCATGTCAGTACATAACAAAAACTGTTTTTTTGAATATGAGAATGATGAACGGCGGTGATTGCTAGGGCCGAAAGGCGCTGATGGCCGGAGCCGATGATCTCCGGCACGCAGATGGAAAACTGCTGCGATTCCACCCACGAGGAGACACGTGGTGGCTGGATGGACGACAAACCGGCTGGCAAAAGACCAGCCCAAGCGCCTGCATGGACCGGGCGATGCGTATCAAATGGACGATGGGGCGGCCAGGCCGCCGCCGACAGCGCCGCATCTGGTGTCGGTCAACGAAGCGGAAGACCTGCAGCTGTCGCGCATCGTCGAACTGGAAATCATCCCCCGGCTGATGCTGATGCACAGCGTGGCGCCCGGGCCGATGCGGGCGCCGGCACAGGCGTTCCTGATCACACCGGTGCACATCGAGACGCTGAGCAAGCTGGCCGTCGAGGGCGATGCCGACAGCTGTTCGCGCTTTGTGCGTGCGCTGCTGGACGCCGGTGCCGCGCTGGACAAGGTCTTCCTCGACCTGCTGGCCCCTTGCGCGCAATGCCTGGGCGCGAAGTGGGACGACGATGTCTACGACTTCTCCCAGGTCACGATGGGTTTGTGGCGCTTGCAGCAGGTGCTGTTCGAGCAGGGCAGCCGTTTCAAGCTCTGTGGAGGTAGCGCCGGCCCCCAGCACCGTGCCCTGCTGGCGGCTGTGCCGGGCGCGCAGCACACCTTCGGCGTGGCCATGGTGGCTGAATTCTTTGCCCGCGCCGGCTGGGATGTGTTGTGCGAACCCAAGCCGAGCTGGCAAGACATGCATGCCGCCCTGTCAGCTGAATGGTTTGACATGTTGGGACTGTCAATCAGCACACCACAGTCCATCCCGCAAGTGGCCTCTGCTATCCTCAGCCTGCGTCAGGCCTCGGTCAATCCGAGGGTTTTCGTGATGGTGGGCGGGCCCTTGGCGGCGCTGCTGCCGGATTTGTCGGCGCTGTGCGGCGCGGATGCGATGGCCATGGAGGCGAATGCAGCGATAGAAGCTGCAAATCTTTGGATCGGCGCGCCGTGTAAGCAAGCTTGACGTCAAGAATGAACACGATGCTTGACGCTCATTCTTCAACGTGTTGAGCGGCAGCTCCTGCTGCCGTTTGCGATTCAGGGCGCTCGATGCAGAACCTCGGTACATCGACCGATCAGCTTTTTGAAGCTCCACAGCTGTACTTCGCAGATCTGGATGCGCAAGTCATGGCATCGGTGGTGGCGGCTGCGGCCGATCTGGCCCTGGTGCTGGACAGTCAGGGCGTGATTCGCGACATCTCGCTGAGCAGCGGCCAGGCCCATGAGCTGGGCGATCTGCGCAACTGGGTCGGCCGGCGCTGGGTCGATACGGTCACCGTAGAGAACCGCGCCAAGATCACCGCGATGCTGGCCATCGCCGGACCGGATGTCGAGGCCTCCCTGGTGCGCGTCGAACGCCAGGTCAACCATCCGCTGTCCGGCGGCCAGGAACTGCCGGTGAGCTACAGCATCGTGCCGATGGGGCGCCAGGGCCGCCTGCTGGCGCTGGGCCGCAACCTGAGTGCGGTGGCCGCGGTGCAGCAGCGCCTGGTCGATGCCCAGCAATCGATGGAGCGCGACTACCTGCGCCTGCGCCATACCGAGGCGCGCTACCGGCTGCTGTTCGAGGCGGTGGACGAGTCGCTGCTGGTCATTGACGCCGTCTCGCTGACGGTGTTCGAGTACAACGCCGCGGCGGCGCGCATGCTGGGTGAGTCCAGCAAGCGCATCCTGGGCCGCTCGGTGATCGAGTTTCTGGCGGTCGAAAGCCAGGCCGGTGCCTATGCCATGTTCTCGCAGGCGCGCAGCGCGGGCCGGGCCGATGACCTGGTGGTGCAGCTGATCAACGGCGGCGCCGAACTGAAGCTGGCGGCCTCCCTGTTCAAGCAGGACAGCACGTCGTTGCTGCTGCTGCGCCTGTTGCAGCAGGGCCCGGCGACGAATCAGAGCGCCACCGCTGCGGCCGAGGCGCCATCGCTGCTCAGCGTCGTCGGTGCCATGCCTGACGCCTTTGTGCTGACCGATATGCAGGGCCGCATCCTCAGCGCCAACCCGGCCTTCATCGAGATGCTGCAGCTGCCGGGCAGCGAGTCGGTGGTCGGCCAGTCGCTGGACCGCTGGCTGGGCCGCTCGTCGGTGGACTTGAATGTGCTGATCAGCAATCTGCGCCAGCATGGTGTGCTGCGGCTGTTCCCCACCACCCTACGCAGCGGCTACGGCGAGCCGGGTGCGATCGAGATCTCGGCCGTGTCGGTGCCGGACGGCCCGCGGCCCTGCCTGGGTTTCTCGATACGCGACGTGACGCGTCGCCTGCCGGCCGACAACCGCGCCAACCGCCAGCTGCCCCGCTCGGCCGATCAGCTGACCGGCCTGGTCGGGCGCCTGCCGCTGAAGGACATCGTCGGCGAGACCACCGACCTGATCGAGCGCCTGTGCATCGAAGCGGCGCTGGAGCTGACACGCGACAACCGCGCGTCGGCCGCTGAAATGCTGGGCCTGTCCCGGCAAAGCCTCTACGTGAAGCTGCGCCGCTACGGCATCCAGGACATGGGCGCAGAACCCAACGACTGAGCCGGCCTTGGGTGACTGTAGCTATCGAGTGTAAATCTGGCTTGACATATTGAATCGTCAGGACAGAATGAAGGCATGCAGCGCCCTGCCTTCTCCGCCGTCGCCGAACTGCTCAAACCAATCACCTGGTTTCCGCCGATGTGGGCCTTTGGCTGCGGTGTGGTGGCCTCGGGCCTGCCGGCCCAGGGGCGCTGGCCGCTGATCGTCGCGGGCGTGCTGCTGGCCGGGCCCTTTGTCTGCGCCACCAGCCAAGCAGTGAACGACTGGTTCGACCGCCATGTCGATGCCATCAACGAGCCGCAGCGGCCGATACCCTCGGGCCGCATGCCGGGCCTGTGGGGCCTTTACATCGCGGTGATCTGGACCCTGCTGTCGCTGCTGCTGGCCTGGCAGCTCGGCCGGGCCGGCTTTCTGGCCGCCGTGTTCGGCCTGCTGCTGGCCTGGGCCTACAGCGCGCCGCCGCTGCGCCTGAAGCGCAATGGCTGGTGGGGCAATGCCGCCTGCGGCCTTTGCTACGAGGGCCTGGCCTGGGTCACCGGCGCCGCCGTGATGGCCATGGGCGAATGGCCCGACGGCCGCTCGCTGGCGCTGGCCCTGGCCTACAGCCTTGGCGCCCACGGCATCATGACCCTGAACGATTTCAAGTCCATCGAAGGCGACCGCCAGATGGGCATCGACTCGCTGCCGGTGATGCTGGGCGTGTCCGGCGCCGCCTGGGTGGCCTGCATCGTGATGGCCACCCCACAGGTGGTGGTGGCCCTGCTGCTGTGGCATTGGGGCCAGGGCTGGCATGGCCTGGGCGTGGCCGGCCTGCTGCTGGTGCAGCTGCTGCTGATGAAGCGCTTTCTGACCCTGCCGCGGGAGCGTGCCACCTGGTACAGCGCCAATGGCGTGACCCTGTATGTGCTGGGCATGCTGCTCAGCGCCTTTGCGCTGCGCGCAGCGACAAGCTGAGGCAAGAACATGAACCAGACCGAGCCTTTTGATGTGGTGGTGGTCGGTGGCGGCCCGGCCGGCGCGACCGCCGCCGATGACCTGGCGCGCCAGGGGCACAGGGTGCTGCTGCTGGACCGTGCCGGCCGCATCAAGCCCTGCGGCGGTGCGATCCCGCCGCGGCTGATCCAGGACTTCGACATCCCCGACGAGCTGCTGGTCGCTCGTGCCACCTCGGCGCGCATGATCTCGCCGCAGGCGGTCAAGGTGGACATACCGATCGAGGGCGGTTTCGTCGGCATGGTCGACCGCGAACGCTTTGATGAATGGCTGCGCGAGCGGGCGGCCCGGCATGGCGCGCAGCGCCTCAGCGGCAGTTTCGAGCGGCTGAGCCTGGATGCCGACGGTGGCCGCGTCGTGCACTGCGTGGGCGATGATGGGGCCAGGTTTGAACTGCGCACGCGGGCCGTGATCGGTGCCGACGGCGCGCGCTCAAAGGTGGCGCAACAGGCGGTGCCGGGCGCCGACAAGGGCCGCTTCGTGTTCGCCTATCACGAGGTGATCTGGGTGCCCGAGCAGCCGCCGGCCGACTTCCAGGCCAGCCGCTGCGAGGTGCATTACTGCGGTGCGCTGTCGCCCGACTTCTACGGCTGGGTGTTCCCGCACGGGGCCAGCGTCAGCGTGGGCACCGGCAGCGCGGACAAGGGCTTCTCGCTGCGCCAGGGCGTCAAGCAGCTGCGCGCGATGGCCGGTCTGACGCAGGCTCGCACCCTGCGCCGCGAGGGCGCGCCGATACCGATGAAGCCGCTGCCGCGCTGGGACAACGGAAGCGACGTCGTGCTGGCCGGCGATGCGGCCGGCGTGGTCGCCCCGGCTTCCGGCGAGGGCATCTACTACGCCATGCTCGGTGGCCGGCTGGCCGCCCAGGCGGTGCAGGAGTTGCTGCAGACCGGCGATGCCCGCTGCCTGGCGCGGGCGCGCCGACGCTTCATGCGCGAGCACGGCCGCGTGTTCTGGGTGCTGGGCATGATGCAGCGCTTCTGGTACAGCAGCGACAAGCGCCGTGAGCGCTTCGTCAGCATCTGCCGCGACCGCGATGTGCAGCAGCTGACCTTCGACGCCTACATGAACAAGCGCCTGGTGCGCGCCCGGCCCATGGCCCATATGCGCATCTTCTTCAAGGACATGGCCCATCTGCTGGGCCTGGCGAGGGTTTGATGACTGAAGCCGAACTGCTGCTGCACCTGGTCGATCTGGTGCTGGCGGTGAGCCTGCTGGAGCTGGCCTGGCTGATGCTGCGCCGCTCGGCACCGCATCTGGCCAGGCGGCCGCTGCTCGTCAACCTGCTGGCCGGCCTGGCGTTGATGCTGGGGTTGCGCCTCGGCCTGTCCGGCGCTGCGCTGCCCTGGGTCGCGCTGTGTCTGGCGGCGGCCGGCGTAGCCCATCTCCTCGATCTGCGGGCGCGCTGGAGCGCTGCCGGCGCGAATGCCCTGTCTCTTCCCTCCAGCCCCATGACGGGGCACGAAAGGTCATCATGAGCACACGTCGCGAATTCATCCGTCTGATTCCATTGGCCAGCGGGGGCCTGCTGGCCGCCGCCAGCGGCACGGCCTGGTCGCAGGCCATGGTCGATGAGAAAGACGCCCAGGCGGCATCGCTGGGCTATGTGGCCGATGCCACCAAGGTCAACAAGGCCAAATACCCCAAGTACGCGGCGGACCAGGGTTGCCACGCCTGCCAGCTGTTCCAGGGCAAGGCCGGGGCCGCCTCGGGGCCCTGCGCGCTGTTCCCGGGCAAGCAGGTGTCGGCCAAGGGCTGGTGCAGCGCCTTCGTCAAGAAGCCCTGAACTGCGCGCACATGGGCGCACCGTTTCCGTTCTCCGCCATCGTCGGCCAGGACGAGATGAAGCTGGCGATTCTGATCGCCGCCGTCGAGCCGGCCATCGGCGGTGTGCTGGTGCTGGGCGACCGGGGCACCGGCAAGTCCACCGCCGTGCGTGCGCTGGCGGCGCTGCTGCCGCCGATGCGCGCGGTGCAGGGCTGCCGCTACCACTGCGATCCGGCGCTGAGCCGCGGCGGCGCCTGCGAAGACTGCCAGCGGCTGCAGAGCGGCGGCCGCATCAAGACCGAGACCCGGCCGGTGCCGGTGGTCGATCTGCCGCTGGGCGCCAGCGAGGACAGGGTGGTCGGTGCGCTCGATCTGGAGCGTGCGCTGTCCCAGGGCATCAAGGTCTTCGAGCCCGGGCTGCTGGCCCGCGCGCACCGCGGCTTTCTGTACATCGACGAGGTCAATCTGCTCGAAGACCATCTGGTCGATCTGCTGATCGACGTGGCCGCCTCCGGAGAGAACGTGGTCGAGCGCGAGGGCCTGAGCGTGCGCCACCCGGCCCGCTTCGTGCTGGTGGGCAGCGGCAATCCGGAAGAGGGCGAGCTGCGGCCGCAGCTGCTGGACCGCTTCGGCCTGTCGGTCGAGGTGCGAACGCCGACCGAGATCGCGCAGCGCGTCGAGGTGGTGCGCCGGCGCGATGCCTTCGAGCGCGACCCCGAGGCCTTTGCCGCGCAATGGGCCAGGCCGGACGCCAAGGTGCGGCGCCAGATCCTGCAGGCCCGCGAGCGCGTGGCCACGGTGGCGGTGGGCGACGGCGCCTTGTACCGAGCCTCCGAACTTTGCATGGCCGTCGGCAGCGACGGCCTGCGCGGCGAGCTGACCCTGATGCGCGCCGCCCGCGCGCTGGCGGCGCTGCAGGGCGCCGAGGCGGTGGACGACGCACATCTGCGCCAGATCGCCGCACCTGCGCTGCGCCACCGGCTGCGCCGCAATCCGCTCGACGACACCGGCTCCACCGAACGCATTGCACGCGCCGTGGCCGAACTCTGGGCTTGAGGAGTGGACGCTGCCGATCCAGCCCTGCAGGCCGCCTGGCTGCTGGCCATAGACCCGCAGGGCCTGGGCGGCCTGTGCCTGCGTGGCCCGCCCGGCCCGGCGCGCGATGCGGTGCTGGCGCAGCTGCGCGCGGCCCTGCCGGCGGACACCTCCTGGCGCCGCCTGCCCGCGCAGATTGACGACGAACGCCTGCTCGGCGGCCTGGACCTCGGGCTGAGCCTCGCGGCCGGCCGGCCGGTGGTCCAGGCCGGCCTGCTGGCCGAAGTGGCCGGCGGCGTCCTGCTGCTGCCCATGGCCGAGCGTCTCGGTCCCGAATTGGCCGGCCGGCTGGCACTGGCGCTGGACCGGGCGAGCAGCGGTTTTTGCTGCGTCGCGCTGGATGAGGGGCAGGGCGAGCAGGAGCGACCACCGGCCAGCTTGACGGAGCGGCTGGCGCTGATCGTCAACGGCTCGAATCCAGTTGAAGAAACCGATCTGGCGCCACCCTTCGATCTGGCCGCCGCCCGGAAGCACCTGGCGCGCATCCCCTACGACGAAGACTGCATCCAGGCCTTCTGCGCCACTGCCGCCGCGCTGGGGCTGCACTCGCTGCGAGCGCCCTGGCAGGCCTGGCGGGCCGCCTGCGCCGCCGCGGCGCTGGGCGGGCGCGAGCGCGTCGCCCAGGAAGATGCGGAGCTGGCCGCGCGCCTGGTGCTGGCGCCGCGTGCGCGGGCGCTGCCCGAGGCCGCCGAGCCGACCCAGGCCGAACAAGCGTTGCCCCCTGAATCGGCGCCAGTGCCGGAGGCTGAGGCGTCAACGTCGGAGGCCGGCGAGTCCGAACAGCGCAGCCCCGACCTGCAGGAGCAGGTGATTGAAGCGGCGAAGGCGGCCATTCCGCCCGGCCTGCTGGCCTGGTTGAGCGATGCGCAAAACTCGGCCCAGCGCGCGAAGGGGGGCGGCGCGGGCCGCAGCGGCGCCGCCTCGCGGCCTGCGCGCAGCGGCCGGCCGCTGAGCCCGCGGCGTGGCAGCCTGCGCGCCGGGGCGCGGCTGGATCTGCTGGCCACCTTGCGCGCGGCCATCCCCTGGCAGCGCCTGCGCCTGCAGGAGCGGGAACGGGCCGGCCTGGGCCCGTCGGCGGCGAAGCTGCTGCTGCGCCGCGATGACTTTCACATCAAGCGCTACCGGCGCCCGCGCGAAAGCACCACCATCTTTGCCGTCGATGCCTCGGGCTCCCAGGCCCTGGCCCGGCTGGCCGAGGCCAAGGGCGCGGTCGAACTGCTGCTGGCCGATTGCTATGTGCGGCGCGACCGCGTGGCGCTGATTGCGTTCCGCGGCGAGTCGGCGCAGACGCTGCTGGCGCCGACCCGCTCGCTGGTGCGCGCGCGGCGCTCGCTGTCGGCCCTGCCGGGCGGCGGCGGCACGCCACTGGCGGCCGGCATCGATGCGGCCTGCGCACTGGGCCAAAGCGTGCAGGCCCGCGACGGGGCGCAGGCCCTGCTGGTGTTCCTCACCGATGCCCGCGCCAATATCGCCAGCGACGGCAGCCCCGGCCGTGGGCAAGCCATGGCCGATGCGATGGCCGCCGCCGCACGCCTGCGGGCGCAAGGTCTGCGCAGCGTGCTGATCGACACCTCGCCGCGCCCGCAGCCCCAGGCCATGGTGCTGGCCCAGGCGATGGCGGCACGCTATGTGCCGCTGCCGCAGGGGCAGGCAGCGGATGTGCATGCGGCGGTGGCGGGGGGGCGGTGAGGGCAGGGGGCTTTGCAGCGATTGCTGCCGGTGACCGCCGTCGGTCGTACTCACGCTGCCTGGGGCACCAAGCAGTCGTTGGTGTCGGCGGCCGGCGCCGGCCCGAATGCCGGCTCTGCAAGGCATTGCGGTCTTTGGACGTTCATGACCCGATTGGCAAGGCGCCAGTTACCGCTTATCCACTGCCTGAACTGGCGGTCCCGCCCCTGAGCAGGCATTCAAGCAATTGAGTGGCCTGCCCGAAAGCTGTCAAACAGAGTCAGGTCTTGCCATAAGATGACGGCGAAACCGATCGCCAACCTGCCTCCTGACACCAATGAATCGTCTTCCCGGACTGGACCTGCTTCGCACTATTGCCATCGTCTGGGTGATGCTTTTTCATTCGTTCATCGTTGGCGGTCTAGGGTCGGACTTCGATTGGTTGTCGCGTTATGGCTGGGTCGGAGTTGACATCTTCTTCGTGCTCAGCGGCTTCTTGATCGGATCGCAGGTGCTGAGGCAATTGCAGCAGCCCGTCGACTTCTCGCTTGGCGATTTCTACTCACGACGTGCGTGGCGCATCCTGCCGGCCTTTGCCGTGGTGCTGGCGCTGTATGTGTTCTTTCCCGCCCTCCGAGAGGCACCTGGCTTGGAGGCTTGGTGGCAGTTTGCAACGTTTACAGTGAATGTGTTAATCGACTACGAGCGCAATCAGGCCTTCTCGCATGCCTGGTCGCTCTGCGTGGAAGAGCACTTCTATCTGGTGTTTCCGCTGCTGGCCTGGTGGCTGACGGGTCGATTGACGCCAGTACGCCTTCTTGGCGTTTTCACGACCACTGTCGTCCTCGGCATCGTCCTGCGAGGCGTGACTTGGCTGCACTACGCGGAAATTGCCCCGGCGCGCAACTGGTTCATCGAAGAAATCTACTACCCCACATGGATGCGGCTGGATGGCCTGCTGATGGGTGTGATGCTGGCAACTTTGCGCGTATATCGGCCAAACATCTGGACGCGCCTTCAACTGCGCGCGAATGCCTTTCTACTGGGCGGAGTGGCGATGACTTGCCTCGCGTTCTGGCTGTTTCGCGAGCGCACTGGGTTGCTCGCCAATACGTTCGGCTGGCCCGTCCTTTCATTCGGCTTCGGCCTGCTGGTGTTTGCCGGTGCAGGTCGTGGTAGTTTGATCGGTCGTTGGCAGGTGCCGGGTACAGCTTGGATGGCGGCCATCTCGTACAGTCTTTATCTGAGCCACAAGATCGCCTTTCATCTCGTGTATACAGAGCTGGCTCCGTCGACGCAGGGGTCGAATGCGCTGCTGTTCTTCATCTATTCGGCGGCGACTCTTTTGCTCGGGGCAACGCTGCACTATCTCGTCGAACGACCATTCCTGCACCTGCGTGACCGGTGGTCAAACAGATCAAGTTCCATCCCAACGCCTGTTGCGTTGTAGCTTGGAAATCCCAGGCTTCTGTTGCACGGTGCGCAGGACGCCCGGAGCCGTCTGTCACCGGCGCCCCTTGTGGCCGCCATGGATAGCTATCCATAACGGTCAGGAGCAGCCGTAGGCTGCCGGCAGTGCTGTGCCCATTGCAGCTATCAGCCGTGTGCCAATGAGTTCACGACGACTTCCGCTACCTGCCGATGGTCAAAGGTTGCTTTGCGGAAGCCGCGCCGCGCCGTATGCGGCTGCTCCAAAAGTCCGGCAGGCACACTTCGGTCCGCACGATCACCCACTGACTCGAGCAACGCATGTTGTTAGGCCTTGAAATCGCCAACATCCCGGCAGTCACGGTTTGCCGTTAATAACGAGTCAACGATTCAAGAAACACATGTGGATGCCAGGCCCAGCCGCCGCGCCCACTACCGGACCGTGTGGCTGTGTATGTGCCCGAAAGAGTGGAGCCATCATCACAGGTAATCGACAAGTCATCGACGATCTTGTAGTTTGTGTGGGAGATCGATGTTCTGGATGCCAAACAAGATTTGGTTGGCTGGGCGCCTGCGGCCGTCACGATGCTCAGCGTGACAGGTCCTGAGTACACCCACTGCCCTTGAACAACCAAGGTGTCCGCATTGCTGTCTGTCGCAGTGCACTGACTGAGCGCTACGTTGCAGGCTTGCGAGGTGATATTGCTGGTCGTCTGCGCATAGGCGGCAGTGACGAGAGCCGATAGCAAGGAGAGAAGAAGGATTCGCTTCATGGCTGATCTCCTATGTGACGTTTGATTTCACAGACCGTGCACCATCGGTGAGCGGGTCAGACTTTTGGGCGCGGTCAAACTCTGCGCCAATCGAAGCTCTGACGCAAGTGGACACATAAGGCAAGACGTCTCAAGCGTTGATCAATCGGGCTTGCTGCTCGCGTCATCATCTCCACTTGCGCACCGGTTACTCACGCAGCCGGCCATCAGCAGTCGCACACGACCGACTGCTTGGTAGAGGTTCAATTTGGCCGGCGCAGGCATTTAGACTGCATTCCCAAGCCGAAAGCGTTCGCGAGAAGAACGGGCTCAACTTGGCCATCGCGGCTTGAACCTACCTAGGCACCCAGTAAGTCTCGATGTGCTCGGTTGCGTCCCGACGCATCAGGTCCGCTAGGCTGCTCATCGTGTACCTCCTGAATTGAACATGCTGAGCGTGGCCACCGACTTGAAGCGCTTGTCGGACTTCGCTGCGGACAGCGAATAGCTACCACCGCCACAGACGCCGAGCAGACCCAGGCGCGCGGCTTCCAGACCGGAAAGCTGAGCGATGAAGTCCGCCATGCCGTGGATGTCTTCGACCCGGAACTGAGGCTTGTCGGTACTCCAAGGACTATGGCGGAAAGAGCAGCGGAAGAAGCGCCGAGGAACTCACGCCGCTTCAGAGGGACGACTTCGTGGGGCATGTCAGAGCTCCGTTGCTTGTTGACTCGAGTGGGCTTCAGTCCAGCTTCTTCTCGGCGAGGAACCTGGACACCAGGTCTGCGATCTGCAGGTTGTTCAGGTCGGACATCAGGAAGTGCGTGTTGCCGCTGACACCCACGGCCGGCAGGTGCACCAGGCGCGCGTCGCCCCCATGCTTGTTGATGGCCTCGACCCAGAGCTTTGCCATGGCCAGCCGCACGCGCCAGTTGTCCTGGCCGCGCTCACGGGTGGGCTCGACGGGGAAGTTGTCGCCGTAGTAGATGACGATGGGCAGCCGCGTCAGCTTCTGGAAGTCCGCCAGCGGCACCGCTTCGGGCGACAGCGTACCGGCCGCGCTGGGCAAAGCTGGCGGCAGTTCGCCCTGCGGGAAGATGAACCCACTGCCAGGCTCGAAGGCGACGATGGCTTTTACGTTCGAGGTCTTGATGGCTGTCAGCCAGCCTGGGCCGCCACCTTGCGAGTGGGTGAACAGGAGCGCCGGCCCTGTCTTGGCCAGCAGTGCGGCCATGGCATCGGAGACCACGCCTGCGTCAAACACGCCTGTGTTCGGCGTGACCGAACGGAAGAACTGATCCAGCGTTTCAGGCTTGCGGTCGAACTGCACGTTGTCGAAATAGTTGGGCCACTTGCCAATGCGGAACTGGTCGAAGAACAGCTGGTCGTTCGCAGTCGGCTCGATGCTGGCGGCGACGGTGCTGTTGCCAGCGCGGCCTCTACGGGGTTGGTCCACCAGGTAGACCGGGAATCCGCGTCGCAGAAAGATCGTCTGGAAGCCCTCCCGTCCATCCGAAGTGGTCTCCCAGCTACGGGCCGACTGGAAAGCGCCATGCAGCATGACGATGGGCAGCGCCTTGGGGTTCTGCGGCACCTGATAGAAGGCGTAGAGGTGGTCGCCGTGGAAGCTTTGCCCTGCTGCGGTGGGCTTGTTGTTGTCGTAGCTGCCGGGCGTGGTCTTCACGGAGCCGCCGACTGCAAAGCTGCCCTGAGCTTGAATCACCAACGGACCTGCGGTGGGGATGTCTGATCGCACCGGCACGGCGCAGCCAGCCAGCAAAGTGGCGAACGCGACTGCGGCGAGCAGGATTCGGGGCACATTCATGGTCAACCTTTCGAGGTGGCGGCAAGGACTTCGGACAGCGCGGCGTCGGCACGTTTCGAGGCGCTGACATCGCCGCGCTCGGCCAGCACCTGCACCAATTGCCGCAACTGCGTGGCGGTCAGGCCGACGCGAAGGCTGGCTCGCATATGCGAGCGCAACTGCGCCTCTGCGCCGGGTGTGGCGGCCAGCGCCCCGACGGTGGCCAGCTCGCGGCTTTGCCAGTCGAGGTTGTCGCGTTCGAAGATGTCGCCGAACAGATGCGCCTGAAGGAACTGGTTGATCGCAGGGGCGAAGTCAAACACCGCGCCTTGCACCGGACCGCCAGAAATCTCAGTCTGGTTGGCCTTGCCCACCGCAACGAGCTCGGAGCCTGTGGCGATGGTGCGGCTGGGTTCCTTGCCCGGCGCGTCCTGGATGCCGCGCTGCCGGCGCGCGTCGACGGCCTTCATCAACTCGCCCAACGCGTTGAGGCTTCTCGGGAAGCCCGTGTAGGCATAGAGATGCACCAGCACTTCCTTGGCCTCGCTGAGCGTCATGCCGGCATCCAGCCCCTGGTTCACTGCACTGTTGAGCCTGGGCATGTCACTCGCTGCCATGGCAGCGGAAATGAGCGGGATGGCCCGTTGCTTGGGCGACAGGGCCTCGGCTGTAGGCCAGGTACGAACAGGCGACCTTGAAGCCTCGTTCTTCGGTGACGCAAGTCCTGCGCTGTCCAGCGCAGCCTGGTAGTCGGCGTCGCTGACCTTGTTGCGCCAGGTCACGGAGTTCCCGTCTTCCTTCTCGGCGATGGCCACATGGCTCATCGCGGCGTCGGGACCCGCGCCATGCCAGTGGCGCACGTTGGGGGGAATGGTGACGACATCGCCGGGGCGGATGACCTGCGCCGGCTGTCCTTGCTGCTGAACCAGCCCGAGACCGGCGGTGACGACCAAGGTCTGCCCGAGCGGGTGGGTGTGCCAGGCTGTGCGTGCCCGCGGCTCGAACGTCACGGTGGCGCCACCTGCCTTGCCCGGTGGCAAGGCCTGGAACGGAGAGGTGATGCGCACGGCACCGGTGAAGTTGTCGCTCGCCCCCGAGGCTGCGGGCGACGTGGCGGCCGCACGGACCGAGACCTTGGGTGCGGCATCGCTCTGCGCCATCGTCGTGGTCGCGGCGCCCGCAAGCGCAATGCAAAGAAGGCTCTTCATGCCAAGTTCTCCTGATGATGTGACGGGCGGTGGCGGGGCCTCACGATGCAAGCCCAGGCCACAAGCAGTGACAAGGCCAGCAGCAACGCGGCGGCGTCCATGACCACCGAAATCCGATGCGCAAGGGTGTCGACGTCGTGGACGGCTGCCGGCGCTGCCGCAGCGAAGATCAACACGAGCACGCCCAGACCCAGCGCACCACCCAACTGGTGAGCCACGTTGACCAGCCCCGACGCGGCCCCTGCATCTTTCTGCGCGACGCCGGCGACGCCAGCAGCGGTCAGCGGTCCCAGCAGCAGACCCTGGCCCAGGCCGATCAGCATCATCGGCGGCGCCACGTTCAGCCAGTAGGTCGAGTGGGCGTCGGCCTCACCCAGCCAGAGTAGGCCGACGGCACCGAGGAGCAGGCCCGTCAGCAGCAGGCTGTTGCTGCCATGGCGGCGTGCGAGCCGCGGCACAGCGACAGCCGATGCGAAGTTGGGCACGGTGACAGGCAGGAAGGCGAGCCCGGCCAGCAGCGGACGCAGATGCAACACGCCCTGCAGGAACTGCGTGGAGAAGAACCAGAATCCTACGGCGCCGGCCATGAAGAGCATGCGCGAGACATACGCGCCTGCGCGCCCACGGTCGGACAACAGATGCAGAGGCAGAACCGGCTGACCCACGCTGCGCTCGATCCACGCGAAGGCGGCGAGCATCAATGCCCCACCGGCCAAGGCGCTCAGCGCCACGGGGTCCTGCCAGCCCGCTTCAGCGGCTCTCACCAAGCCGAACACCAGCGCCGTCATGCCCAGCGTGGAACTGGTGGCGCCAGTCACATCAAAGCGGCCCGTGTTCTTGGGCGTCTCGGCGATATGCTTTCTTGCCGCGACGATCAACGCAATGCCGATCGGCAGGTTGATGAAGAAGCCCGCTCGCCATGACACGAGGTCGGCAAACACGCCGCCCAATACGAGACCCAGCGTGGCTCCAAGGCCTGCGGCTGCGGCGTACAGGGACAGCGCACGGGTACGCGCCGGTCCCTCAGAGAAGTGGGTGGACAGCAGGGCCAGCGTTGAAGGCGCAAGCACAGCCGCGCCAATTCCCTGAATCGCGCGCGCTGCCAGCAGCCAGGCGGCTGATTGACTAAGACCGATGGCGACCGAAGCCAGCGTGAACAGTGAAAGGCCGGTGATGAACATGCGCCGGCGCCCGAGGAGGTCACCCGCGCGGGCGCCCAGCAGCAGCAGGCCGCCGAAGGTCAGCGTGTAGGCATTGGTGACCCAGGAGAGCTGAGCAGCGGTGAAGCCCAGCTCGCCCTGGATGCGAGGCAGGCCGGTGATGACGATGGAGATGTCCACCACGATCATCAGGTAGCTGGCCACGATGATGGCCAGCACAGTGTTCGCGCCACTGGCCTGCGCGTGGCTGTGGGAGTTGGTCATGCAGCGGCCTCAGATGTCGAGCTTGCGCTCGGCCATCCACTTGACCATGGCCGGGTCGCGATGGGAGAAGAAGCTGCTGGTGTTCGTGTCGAGCGTTGCGATGTGGGCCATGTCGGCGTCGTCGAGCTGGAAGTCGAAGATGGCGATGTTCTCGGCCATGCGCTCCTTGCGCACCGACTTGGCCAGGGCCACGACGCCTCGCTGAACCAGCCAACGCAGCACCACCTGCCCGACCGACTTGCCGTATCGGGCGCCGATCTCGGCAAGCACTTCGTTCTGGAACAGGTTGTTCCGGCCTTCCGCGAACGGTGCCCAGGCTTCGGCCTGCACGCCGAGCTCTTTCATGAAAGGAACGCTTTCGAGCTGCTGCTGGAAAGGGTTCACCTCCACCTGGTTGACGGCAGGCGCCACCTCGTTGAACGCCTTGATATCCATCAGGCGGTCGGGGTGGAAGTTGCTGACGCCGATGGCGCGCAGCTTGCCAGCTCGGTGAGCGTCTTCCATCGCCCGCCAGGACCCATGCACGTCGCCGAAGGGTTGATGAATGAGGTACAGGTCCAGGTAGTCGAGGTTCAGGCGGCGCAGTGACTTGTCGATGGCCTGCTGAGTGCGCTCGTAGCCGGTCTCTTGCACCCAGAGCTTGCTGGTCACGAAAAGCTGCTCGCGAGCCACGCCGCTGGCCTTCAGGCCTCGGCCGACGGCTTCCTCGTTCATGTACGAAGCCGCTGTGTCGATGAGCCGATAGCCGACCTCGATGGCATCGACCACGCTGCGCTGGCAATCCCTGGCGTCCGGAATCTGGAAGACGCCGAAGCCGGCGATGGGCATCTGGATGCCGTTGTTCAGGGTGACGTGTTGCATGGTTGCTGCTCAAAAGTTCGATAGAACGAACTCTAAGCAGTCGACTCGCATCCGGGTAGTGACATAAAAGTTGTTGGATTAACATCAGATTGATGACAATAGAGTCATGGCAATCAACGAGCTCAGGTCAATTTCGACGTTCATCAAGGCAGCAGAGCTGGGCAGCCTGCGCCAGGCTGCACTCTCGCTGGGCATCAGCCCGCAGGCGGCAAGCAAGGCCCTGGCGCAACTCGAGGTCTATCTGGACGCCAGGCTGTTCCATCGCACGACGCGCGTGATGTCGCTCACCGATGCCGGGCAGCGCCTGCTGGAGGACGTGCAGCCCGCAGTGCTGGGTATGCAGCGGGCACTTGAAAAAGCCAAGTCCGCGAAGGATGAGTTTTCAGGGCCGCTGCGAATCGTGGGCCCGCGAACGACTTTCCAAAGCATCCTGTGGCGATTGGTCGACGAGTTCTGTGAGCAGCACCCAGGTATCCAGCCCGACGTGGTGCTGGACGACCGCATCGGCAACTGGGTCGAGGACCGCGTCGATGTGGGATTCCGGCTTGGGCAGTCGCCGCATGAAGGCGTCATAGCGCGCCGGCTCTTTCCGTTGCAGCTGGTCATCTGTGCAGCGCCGTCGTACCTGGAGCGGTACGGCACTCCCGACACCCTCGCCGCTTTGACTGCGCACCGTTGCAGCGCCTACCGAAGCCCTGGCACCGGCCAAGTCGTCCCGTGGAGAGTGAAGATCGGCGGTCAACCAGCGGATCAGCCGGTCGTGCCGGCGATCTGCAGCAACGACGAAGTATTCGAGTTGCATGCCGTGCTCGCGGGCAAGGTGCTGGCCCAACTGGCCGGGGTGACCGCGGCGCCTTTCATCCGGTCTGGCCAACTTGTGCCCGTCCTTGTCGACTTCATACCGGACTACGCCAGCTACTTCGTGTACTTCGGCAGCAGGACGTCACAGCCTGCGCGTGCGCGTGCGTTCATCGACTTGGCCGTGCTGCGGCTCACGGACAACGCCGAGCATGTGCTGAGCAGGGAAGACCTGACGGGCCAACGCCGGAGACGGTCCGGACGGGTTGCAAGGTAGGGGCCGGGTCTGGCCCATCCAAGGGGCGCGACTGCTGCATTTTGGCCATGAGCGACATGCCCACCGCACAAATTGCCTCAAGATCTGCCATCAACGTTGGCGCTCCACTTCGGCGTCCGCGGGGGGCCGAACGTCGGCTGCGCCGAGGCGAGGAAAGAATGATGGATGCCTATGGGTCGGGGACAGCCGACGACTTCGGGCGCAAGGAGTCGTTCGCGATCCGTGACCCAGCGGGCCGCAGCCGCTCAACATCTGCTCGCCAGCTTGTACATTTCCAGGCATCGCCCGATACCTGCACCACTACCTCATGCCCAAAACCCCTCAAAAGCCTTTCGTCATCGGTGTCGCAGGGGGCAGCGGCAGCGGCAAATCGACGGTGACGCGCCAGGTCTTGGCCGCCATCGGGCCGGAGAAGGTGGCGGTGGTGATGCAGGATGACTACTACCGGGACCAGTCCCACATGCCGCCGGAGGACCGGCGCAAGCAGAACTACGACCATCCCGATGCCTTTGACTGGCCGCTGATGGCGCAGCACCTGGCCGCGCTGCGCAAGGGGGAGGCGATAGCGATGCCGGTGTATGACTTCTCGGCCGACAACCGCTCCAGTGAAACCATTACCGTGAAGCCCGCACCGGTGATCGTGGTCGAGGGCCTGTTCGCCTTGTACGACGCCAAGCTGCGCAACATGATGTCGCTGAAGATTTATGTGGACACGGCCTCGGACGTGCGGTTCATCCGTCGGCTGCAGCGCGATATTTCGGAGCGTGGCCGCAGCACCGATTCTGTGGTTCACCAGTACCTGGAAACCGTGCGCCCGATGCACAAGCAGTTCATTGAGCCGACCAAGCGCAACGCCGACGTGATCCTGCCGCACGGGGCCAACGGTCCGGCGGTGGACATCATCACCACCAAGGTGATGAGCTTGTTGCACGATGACGAGCGTGGCTGAACCTCAGACCTCCGTCGCTTCGGCGAGGCAATTCCTGCGCCGCGCCGGTCAAGGCTTCGCAGCGCAGGGCGGGTTCGTCACCCGGTCCCGTGTCTCATCCCACAGCGCCAGCAGCAACCGTTTGACACTCTCCGGCGCCTCCTCATGCGCCAGATGCCCCAAGCCTTCCAGCGGCTGAAAACGGGCACAGGGCAGCCGGCGCGCCAGTTCCTGCGACTGCGCCGGCGCGACCGTGCGGTCGGCCAGGCCGGCGGCCAGCCACAGGGGGATATGCAGCGCGGGCAGGCGAGCCTGCAACTCGTCCAGCTGCCAGCTGGCCAGCATGTCCAGCACGCCGCGCACATGCGCGGGCTGCGTCAGCAGGGCGCGGTAGTGCTGCACGCCGGCCTCGTCCAGGCGTGAGCCGGTGGAGGCGATCAGGTTCTTCAGTGCCCGGGGCTGAGCCGCGTGGCGAGTCACCCAGGCCGGCAGCCAGGCGCTGCGGGCGACGAGCTTGGCGACGGCCGGCGCCACCACGCGCATCAGGCCCGGCAGCGGCTGCAGCGCGCCGTTGACGGCCAGCAGCCCACGCGCCTGAGGCAGCTGGCCGTCCAGTTGCATCTGCATCATCACCGCCGCACCGGCCGAATGCCCGGCCACCAGATCGGGCTGCCAGCTCAGCGTGGCCAGCAAGTCGGCCAGCGCGCCGGCCATGCGCGGCAGGCTGGCACGGCGGTCGTCGAAGGCCTGGGTGCCGCCATGGCCGGGCAGGTCCGGGATCAGCAGGCTGAAGTGGGGCGCCAGCCCGGGCAGGCAGGCATCCCAGGACTGCAGCGACGAGCCGGTGCCGTGCAGCAGCAGCAGGGCCGGCCCCCGGCCGGCACGCCGCAGCCGCCAGCGCAGGCCGCCGGCCCGCAGCTCGACGAGGGCCGGCGTGTCATCTTTCATTGCAAACCCTGTTGTCAACTAAACTAGACATGCATATTATCAACCTATGTTGACAGCAACGGCAGACCTTGCGCCCACCAGCCCCCATGCGCTGGTCATAGGCAGCGGTTTTGGCGGCCTGGCCGCCGCGGTGCGCCTCGGCGCCCGAGGCTACCGCGTCACCGTGCTCGAAAAGCTCGACGCGCCCGGCGGCCGGGCCTATGTGCACCGGCAGGACGGCTTCACCTTCGACGCCGGCCCGACCGTCATCACCGCACCCTTTCTGTTCGAGGAGCTGTGGGCCCTGTGCGGCCGGCGCCTGGCCGATGATGTGGATCTGCGGCCGGTGGCGCCGTTCTACCGCGTGCGCTTCGACGACGGCACGGTGTTCGACTACAGCGGCGATGCCGCCGCGATGCGTGCCGAGGTGGCCAGGCTGGCGCCCGGCGATGTGGCCGGCTACGAAAGTTTTCTCGCCGCCAGCGAGGCGATCTACAAGGTCGGCTTCGAGCAGCTGGGCCATGTGTCGTTCGAGCGCTGGACCGATATGGCCCGTGTGCTGCCCGACCTGCTGAAGCTGGAGGGCTATCGCACCGTCTACGGCCTCGCCTGCAAGCACGTACGCGATGAAAAGCTGCGCGTGGTGCTGACCTTCCAATCGCTGCTGGTCGGCGGCAATCCGTTCAGCACCACGTCCGTCTACTGCCTGATCGCCTTCCTGGAGCGGCGCTTCGGCGTGCACTTCGCCATGGGCGGCACCGGCAGCCTGGTGCGCGGCCTGGTCGGGTTGATCGAGGGCCAGGGCGGGCGGGTGCTGTGCGGCCAGGGCGTCGAGGAGATCCTGGTCGAGGGCGGCGCGGCCTGTGGCGTGCGGCTGGCCTCGGGCGAGCGGCTGGCGGCCGATGTGGTGGTCTCCAACGCAGACTCGGCCTGGACCTACAAGCACCTGCTGCCGGCCCGCTACCGCCGCCGCTGGACCGACAAGCGCATCGCCAAGGCGCGCTATTCGATGAGCCTGTTCGTCTGGTACTTCGGCACCCGCCGCCAGTACCCCGACGTGGCCCACCACACGATTGCGCTGGGCCCGCGCTACCGCGGCCTGCTGGACGACATCTTCACCCACCAGCATCTGGCCGACGACTTCAGCCTCTACCTGCACCGGCCGACCGCCACCGATGCCAGCCTGGCGCCTCCGGGCTGCGACACCTTCTACGTGCTCGCGCCGGTGCCCCATCTGGACGCCGGCGTGGACTGGCGCGAGCGGGCCGAGCCCTACCGCGCGGCGCTGGCCAAGCGCCTGTCCGAGACCCTGCTGCCGGGGCTGGAGCAGGAGATCGTCAGCTCGCTGCTGCTGACGCCGCAGGACTTCCAGGACCGGCTCAGCTCCTACAAGGGCGCGGCCTTTGCGCTTGAGCCGGTGCTGACGCAAAGCGCCTGGTTCCGGCCCCACAACCGCAGCGAGGAAGTCGAGCGGCTCTACCTGGTCGGCGCCGGCACCCATCCCGGCGCCGGCCTGCCCGGCGTGCTGTCGTCGGCCCGCGTGCTTGATGCCATCGTGCCGCACGGGCGGGAGCTGCCGCGCCGCGCCCATCCCGCTTCTGCGGCCCCTGATGAAGAAGGACCCCACCATGTCAGACCCTCGCCCGGCTTCATCGCCTGAACCGGCCTGCCCGCCGCTGCTGGCCGCCGACCTGGCCCAGTGCCGCGCCAGCCTGGCGGCCAATTCCAAGACCTTCCATGCCGCCTCGCTGCTGCTGCCGCCCGGCGTGCGCGCCCCCGCCACCGTGCTCTACGGCTTTTGCCGGCTGGCCGATGACGCGGTTGATGTCGAGGGCGGCCGGCTGGAGGCGATTGCCCGGCTGCGCGAGCGCCTGGAGCGCGTCTACGCCGGCCGGCCGCTGCCGCAGGCCGCCGACCGCGCGCTGGCGGCCGTGGTGGCGCGCTATGCGATTCCGCGCGCGCTGCCCGAGCTGCTGGTCGAGGGCCTGGCCTGGGACGTAGAAGGGCGCGACTACGAGACGCTGGACGATCTGCAGGACTACGCCGCCCGAGTGGCCGGCACGGTGGGCGCGATGATGTGCCTGCTGATGGGTGTGCGCGACAGCGCTGCGCTGGCCCGCGCCTGCGATCTGGGCGTGGCGATGCAGCTGTCCAATATCGCCCGCGATGTCGGTGAGGACGCGCGCCTGGGCCGGCTCTATCTGCCCCGGCAGTGGTTGCTCGAGGCCGGCATAGCCCCCGCCGCCTGGCTGGCCGCACCGCGCCATGACGCCGCGCTGGCCAACGTGATGCAGCGCCTGCTGGCCGCCGCCGATGACCTGTACGCACGTGCCGGCGCCGGCGTCGCGCGGCTGCCGCTGGCCTGCCGGCCGGGCATCAATGCGGCCAGGATGCTGTATGCCGAGATCGGCCATGAGGTGGCCCGTGCCGGCGGGGATTCGGTCAGCCGCCGCGCGGTCGTGCCCGGGCGGCGCAAGAGCTATCTGCTGCTGCAGGCCGGCCTGAGCCTGTGGCCTGACAGCCGGCGCTTGCAGGAGCCGCCGCTGGCCGCCAATCTGCCGCTGCTGGCCGCGGTGGCGGCCACGCCCGCGCCGGCCCGTGCAGCGCGACGCGTCGATTTCATCATCGACCTGTTCGATAGGCTGGAGCGGCAGGACCGCTGGGGCGGGAGCGCTGCATGAGTGTGTTGGCGCTGGGTCTCAACCACGGCAGCGCGCCGCTCGATCTGCGCGGCCGTTTCGCCATCCCGCTGGAGGCTTTGGGCCGCAGCGTGCAGGGTCTGCGCAACCATCTGGCGCGGGCCGCGCCCGAGGTCGCCATCCTGTCCACCTGCAACCGTACCGAGCTCTACGTGGGCCTGCCGCCCAGCGCCTGCCCGCGGCATGCGATCGAGCTGGTCGAGCCCAGCATCGAGTGGTTGGCGCAGCAGGGCGGCACCAGTGCCGACAGCCTGCGCGGCCACAGCTATTTTCTGCACGGTGCCGAGGCGGCCCGCCATGCCTTCCGCGTCGCCTCGGGTTTGGACTCGATGGTGCTGGGTGAACCGCAAATCCTCGGCCAGATGAAGCAGGCGGTGCGCGAGGCCGAGGGCGCCGGTGCGCTGGGCACCACCTTGCACCAGCTGTTCCAGCGCAGCTTTGCCGTGGCCAAGGAGGTGCGCAGCAGCACCGAGATCGGCGCCCACGCAGTCAGCATGGCCGCAGCCGCCGTGCGCCTGGCCACCCAGCTGTTCGGCGAGTTGTCGCAGACCCGGGTGCTGTTCGTCGGCGCCGGAGAAATGATCGAACTCGTGGCCACGCACTTTGCCGCCCACGCACCGATGTCGTTGACCATCGCCAACCGCGGCCGCGAGCGGGGCCAGGTCTTGTGCGAGCGCCTGGGCGCGCAGCCGCTGGCCCTGGCCGAGCTGGGCACGCGGCTGCAGGACTTCGACGTGGTTGTCAGCTGCACCGCCAGCAGCCTGCCGCTGATCGGCCTGGGTGCGGTCGAGCGCGCCTTGAAGGCCCGCCGCCGCCGGCCCATGCTGATGCTGGACCTGGCCGTGCCGCGCGACATCGAGCCCGAGGTGGCCGAGCTGGACGACATCTACCTCTACACCGTCGACGACCTGGCCCAGCACGTGCAGGTCAATGGCGAACGCCGCCAGGCCGCCGTGCTGCAGGCCGAGCAGATCGTCGCCGCCGGCGTGCATGGTTTTTCGAACTGGCTCGAACAGCGGGCCAGCGTGCCGCTGATACAGGCGCTGCAGCGCCGCACCGATGACTGGCGCGAAGCCGAGCTCGCCAAGGCCCGCCGTGCGCTGGCCCGCGGCCAGGATGTCGATGCGGTGATGGAGGCGCTGTCCAATGCGCTGACCCGCAAGCTGCTGCACGGCGCGCTGTCCGAGCTGCACAGCAGCGCCGGCGAGGCGCACCAGCACTGGATGGACTCGGTGCAGCGGATGTTTCTGCGGCCCGACTCGCACCGCGGGCATTGATGTCCGACCGCAGCCTCTACGGCCTGATCGAGCTGCTGCTGGTGTTTGGCGTGGTCATGGTCTGGGCCATCGTGCAGTGGCGGGACTGGCGGCGCTGGCGCAGCAAACGCGAAGAGGACGACCGCGAGCGCTGAGCGCCGAGTCAGAACACCGCATGGTCCCCGCGCTCCGGCTGCGCTGCTGAACCTGCTGCCAGCCCGGCATAGAAGGCCGCCAGGGTCTGCGTGCCGGTGGACGGCGTGGCCGCGGCGTCGTAGCGGCCGGTCGCGGCATCGAGCACCAGCATCGACTCGGTCGCGTAGTAGCGGCCGATGCGGGCCAGCTCGGCCTTGGCGGCCAGCGAGGGGATGATGCGGCCGAGCGTGCCGAGCACGGCGATGATCAGATCGAGCAGGGCCACCGGCACCTGGCGGAAGCGCGGTTCGCGGCCCAGCGCGGCAAACAGCAGCTCGCCCTGCTGGCGCGGCGTGATGGCCTCGCCGGGGCCACCGATGGGCAGGATGCGGTTGCGGCGCTCGGGCAGGTGCAGGCAGTCGGCCAGATAGTCGCCCAGGTCGTCGTCGCTGATCGGCTTGCAGGCGGTCAGGCCGCCGTCGCCAAACAGCAGGAAGGGCTTGTTGCCGTGGGCCACGCGCTCGACCTGGCCCGACAGCGACTTGAAGAAGGCGGTGGGCCGCACGATGGAATAGTCCAGTCCGGAGGCCATCAGCAGCTGCTCGAAGGCCTGCTTGGCCTGCTGGAAGGCCAGGCGGGGCTTTTGCACGCAGATGGCCGACAGCAGCACCATCTGCGTGACGCCCGCCTCTCGGGCCGCCGCCAGCGCATCGACGTGTGCGTCATGGTCGATGGCCCAGGCATCGCGGGGCGCGCCGGTGCGCGAGGCCAGGCAGGAGACGAGGGCGTCGAAGCGCTCGCCGCGAAAGCCCTCGCGCCGCAGCGCTGCGGCGTCGGTCACCGCACCGAAGCGCAGCGTGGCGCCGACCAGCAGCCGCTCGATCTCGGCCTGCTGCAGCCGGCCGCCGACGCCGGCACGCGGGCGCACCCAGCACACCACCTCGTGGCCGCGCCGCAGCAGGGCGCGCAGCGTGGCCTGGCCTATGGTGCCGGTGGCGCCGAGCATGAACACGCGCGCCATCAGCGATCCCCCGCCCGCCGGGGCATGCGAAACGGCAGCAGGGCCTGCACCCAGGGGCTGGCGAAGCGGCGCAGCGACAGGCTTTCATGCACCGCCAGCCCGCCGCTTGGGTCGGCCAGCAGCGAGCGGGCGTAGAAGGGCCCGCTTTCCAGCGTGGCGGCGACGCGGGGTGCGGCGTCGGCGCCGGCATGGGTGCAGCGAGCGATGCCCCAGGTGGTGGCGGGCAGGGCGCACAGCGGCTCGGGGGCGCTGGCCCGGAAGCTGCCATCCGCCTGCAGCTGCAGATCGACGGTGCGGCGCTGTCCGTCGAGCGCGCACAGGTCGTAGAGCACGCGGCAGCGGCCGTCGGGCTGGCGGGCGCGCGACCAGTGCCAGTGGTCGAAGTCGCGCTCCAGCGGGCGGCTGCCGTGGTTGCAGTCCAGATAGGCCTCGCCCTGCCAGCGCAGGGCCGGCGAGGCGAAGTCCACCGCCACGCGGGCCAGCGGGCTGATCGCCTGCCAGACATGGTGGCCGGCGCCGTCCAGCGTGAAGGCCTGGCCGGGCCGGGCGCCGGGCTGCAGATGGATGCGGCCGCGCAGGCGCTGGGGCCAGGGCGCCGTCCATTCGTCGACGTCGAGGTGCAGGCCGTCCGCTGCCCATCGCAGCTGGCTGGGGCCGATGCCCAATCGGCAGGCGCTGCGCTGCAGCTGGCCGGCGCCGCGCTCGGTCATTGCCCACAGGCGCTGGTAGCTCGTGGCCCCCGGCGCGCGCCGGTACAGCGAGAGGTTCAGCGCGCAATGCTGCTCGGCCGGCGCGTTGGCGTCGCCGTTGCGCCGGCGGGCCCAGGCGTAGTAGGGCGAGAACACGCTGCCGATGAAGGCGATGGCGGTCAGCGCAAAGGCGCTGCCATCGGCCTGTGCATCGCTCAGCGCATCGACATACCACCAGGCATAGCCACCGGCCGCCAGCGGGGTGTCGAAAGCAGGGCCTTGCCGATCTGCTCTGCCGCCAGCTGGCCCGACAGTGCCGCCATCGGCAGGCCCGGCCCCGGATGCACCGAGCCACCGGCCAGATACAGGCCCGGCACCCGCGTCGTGCTGGCCGGGCGCTGGAAGCTGGCGCGCCAGCCCTGGCTCGCCTGGCCGTACAGCGCCCCGCAGGTGGCCGGGAACAGCCGGGCGAAGTCCTGCGGCGTGCTGCGCTGCACCGGGTGGCCGCTGGGCCTGATCTTCAGCCCGGCTTGCGCCAGGCGGGCAAACATCTGCGCTTGGCATAGGAACAACTCCTCTTCGGTCAGCGGTCGGGCGTCGGTGGTGGCCGGGGCATTGACCAGGCACATCAGGCGCTCGGCCTGGCCGCTGCGGGGCGGTGCGGGGTCGCCGCTGCGGTCCTGGGCGCAGACATAGACGCTGGGCGCGGCGGGCAGCCGGCCGGCGGCAATGTCGGCAAATTCCTGGCGATAGCCTTCATCGGCAGGGTCGCTGAAGAACACGTTGTGGTGCGACAGCGGGAAGCCGCCGACCTCGGCCTGCAGATGCCAGGTCACGGCCGACAGCGAGCGCCGCGCCGGTGCCAGCGGCCGGCCGCCCAGCGCCTGGCGCAGCGGCTGGCCCAGCAGGCCGCGCCGCAGCGCCTCGACATCGCCATTGAACAGCACCGCATCGGCCTCCAGTGGCGCGCCCTGATCCAGCGCCACGCCGCAGACGCGGCCCTGGCGCAGCAGGATCTGGCGCACCTCCTGGCCGTAGCTGATCTGCACGCCCTGCTGCCGGCACAGCGCGGCCAGCGACTGGGCCAGCCGGTGCATGCCGCCGGCTATCTGCCACACCGCCTCGCGCTCCACATGGGCCACCAGCATCAGCGTGGCCGGGGCGTCGAACGGCGACGAGCCGCAGTAGGTGGCATAGCGGCCGAACAGCTGCTGCAGCCGCGGGTCGGGGAAGTAGCGGCCCAGCTCCTGCCACAGCGTGCGAAACGGCGAGATGCGCGCCAGCTGCGGCAGCCGGGCCAGGCCCACCCGCCAGGCCAGCGACCAGGGCGTGGGCCGCTGGCTGCGCAGAAAGGGCTGCTCCAGCGTGTCGTAGATCTCCTTGGCCCGCCGGCAGAAGGCGCGGTAGCGCTGGCCCTGGGCCGGGCCGGCGAAGTCGGCCATCGCGGCGACGCTGGCCTCCATGTCGGCCAGCAGGTCCAGCCGCTCCTCGGGGCCCCAGGCATGTCGGGCCAGCACGGCGCAGGGCCGCAGGCTCAGATGCTCGTCCAGCGACTGGCCCAGGCGCTCGAACAACGCGTCGAACACCCAGCGCATCGTCAGCACCGTGGGGCCGGCGTCGAGCAGGCTGGGGCCTACGGCCAGCTGGCGCAGCTTGCCGCCGGGCTGCGGGCCGCGCTCGATCAGGTGCACGTCCAGGCCCTGATGGGCCAGCAGCGCGGCGGCCGCCAGGCCACCGACGCCGGCGCCGATGACGACCACCCGCGGGCTGCTCAAACGTGTTGTGGACAGGCTCATTGACGCACCGCCATCAAATGTCTATGCTGAAGTACATAGTTAAATGTAAATCAAGAGTGACACTGGCGTCGCAGGCTTTTCAGCCGACAGCGATCAGGCGCCGGACCGCTCGCCCAGCAAAGGCCACTATGCCGACTCAGCACCGTATCGAGCGCGCCCTTCAACTCGGCCTGCAGGCCAGCCGGCAGCCCGGCCATCCGCCCCGGCTGGCGGCGGCGATGCAGCATGCGGTGTTCCCGGGCGGCGCGCGGATACGGCCCAAGCTGGTGCTGGCCGTCGCGCTGGCCTGCGGCGAGGACGACACCGAGCTGACCGATGCGGTGGCGGCGGCGATCGAGCTGCTGCACTGCGCCTCGCTGGTCCACGACGATCTGCCCTGTTTCGACGACGCCGCCACCCGGCGCGGCCTGCCCTCGGTGCAGCGCGCCTTTGGCGAGCGGCTGGCGGTGCTGGCCGGCGACGCGCTGATCGTCGCCGCCTTCCAGTGCCTGGCGCTGGGCGCGCGGCGGCATCTGTCGCGCCTGCCGGGCCTGATGCAGACCGTCTGCCAGGGCGTGGGCATGCCGATGGGCATCGTCGCCGGCCAGGCCTGGGAGTGCGAACCCCAGGTCGCGCTGCGCGACTACCAGCAGGCCAAGACCGGCGCGCTGTTTGCCGCCGCGACGATGGCCGGGGCCCAGGCCGCCGGCGCAGAGGGCCTGGACTGGCGCGCCCTGGGCGAGCAGATGGGCCAGGCCTACCAGGTGGCCGATGACATCCGCGATGTCGCCTTCGATGCCACGCTGCTCGGCAAGCCGGTCGGGCAAGACCTGGCACTGGACCGGCCCAGCATGGCACGCGAGCTGGGCCTGGAGGGCGCGCTGGCCGAGTTCCACCGCCTGATCGAGCTGACCCAGGCGATCGTGCCGGTCTGCCCGGGAGCGGCACGCTTTCGCCAGCTGATACGGCTGGAGGCCGACCGGCTGGTGCCGCAGAAGCTGATGGCCGAACGCCTGGCGGCGGCGGCCTGAGTCAAGAAGACGATAGGCAGAAAGCAGGCAAACCATGCGTCAGGCCCGACCCCTCGATGCCGGCGTCCACGCCACGACGCATTGGAGCGATGCGGCCTGGGCGCTGCGCGACCGCCTGCTGACCAGCCCGCAGTTCCGTCGCTGGGCCGAGGGCTTCGCCCCGGCGCGCTGGGTGGCGCGGCGGCGTGCGGCCCAGCTGTTCGATCTGCTCGCCGGCTTTGTCTATTCGCAGGTCCTGCTGGTCTGCGTGCGCGTGCGCCTGCTGGAGCTGCTGGCCGAGCAGGGCCCGCAAAGCCTGCAGGCGCTGGCGCAGCAGCTGGCCCTGCCGCTGCCGGCCGCCGAGCGCCTGGTGCGTGCCGCGGTGGCACTGCGCCTGCTGGAGGCGCGGCCGCTGCGCCGCTACGGCCTGGGTGTGCTGGGCGCGCCCATGGTGGGCAACAGCGGCCTGGCGGCGATGGTCGAGCACCACGAGGCGCTGTACCGCGACCTGACCGATCCGGTGGCGCTGTTGCGCCGGCCGGACGGCGGCGGCGCGCTGGCCGATTTCTGGCCCTATGCCGGGGCCGTCGAGCCCGGCGCGCTGGAGGCCCAGGACGTGGCCGCCTATTCCAGCCTCATGGCCGTCTCGCAGCCGCTGGTGGCCGAGCAGGTGCTGCAGGCCTATCCGATGCGCCAGCACCGCCGGCTGCTGGACGTGGGCGGCGGCGAGGGGGTGTTCGCCTGCGCGGCGGCCCGCCAGGCGCCGCAGCTTCAGGTACAGGTGTTCGATCTGCCCAGCGTGGTCGAGCGCGCGCACGAGCGCTTCCGGCGCGCCGGCGTGGCGCAGCGCTGCAGCGTGCAGGGCGGGGACTTTCTGAGCGACGAGTTGCCGGGCGGCGCCGATCTGGTGTCGCTGCTGCGCGTTGTGCATGACCACGACGACGAACGCGTATTCAAGCTGCTTGCGGCGGTGCGCCGTGCGCTGCCGGCAGGCGGCCGCCTGCTGCTGGCCGAGCCCATGGCCGAAACCTCGGGGGCCGAGGCCATGGGTGATGCCTATTTCGGCTTCTACCTGCTGGCCATGGGCCGGGGCCAGGCGCGCAGCGAGGCCCGGCTGCGCGACATGCTGCAGGCCAGCGGCTTTGCCCAGGTGCGCCGACTCAAGACCCGCATGCCCCTGCAGACCAGCGTGCTGCTGGCCACCGCCGGTGCGTGACGTGGTGATCACAGCCCTGGGTAAACCATTGTGTAAATCGGTGTTGACGTATTGAAGTGTAGGTTTAAGATTACATCATGCAAGCGTCCGACCACTGCCCCCACCACAACGCCTGCGTCGCCATCGGCGCGGGCCAGGAGATACAGCAATGAACACCCTGGCCGTTGTGATCGACAGACCGGAGCATCTGCAGCTGAGTCATCTGCACCTGCCGGCCATCGAGCCCGAAGATGTGGTCGTCGAGGTCGAATGGAGCGGCATCAGCACCGGCACCGAGAGGCTGATCTGGACCGGCACCATGCCCATGTTCCCCGGCATGGGCTATCCGCTGGTGCCGGGCTACGAGGCGGTGGGCCGGGTGATCTCGGTCGGCGCGGGCAGCAGCCGGCGCCTGGGCCAGCGGGTGTTCGTGCCCGGGGCGCGCTGCTTCGGCGAGGTCAAGGGCCTGTTCGGCGGCTCGGCCTCGCGCCTGGTCGTGCCCGGCGCCAAGGTGGTGCCGGTGGACGAAAAGCTGGGCGAGCAGGCCGTGCTGCTGGCCCTGGCGGCCACCGCGTATCACAGCGTGGCCGGCGGCGGCCAGGCCCAGCCCTTCACGCCGCCCGATCTGATCGTCGGCCACGGCGTGCTGGGGCGCCTGCTGGCGCGCATGAATGTGGCGGCCGGCATCACCGACTTCACCGTCTGGGAGACCAACCCCAGGCGCGCGGAGGGCAGCGTCGGCTACACGGTCGTGCACCCGGACGACGACAAGCGCCGCGACTACAAGGCCATCTACGACGTCAGCGGTGATTCGGCCCTGCTGGACAGCCTGATCGCCCGGCTGGCTCCCGGCGGCGAGGTGGTGCTGGCGGGCTTTTATTCCAAGCCGCTGTCACTGAACTTCGCGCCGGCCTTCATGCGCGAGGCCCGCATCCGCGTCGCCGCCGAATGGAAGCGCCCGGACATGCTGGCGGTGAATGCACTGCTTTCCGATGGCCGGCTGTCGCTCGACGGCCTGCTCACCCACAGCGAGCCGGCCGAGAAGGCGGGCCTCGCCTACCAGCAGGCATTCACCGATGCCGGCTGCCTGAAGATGGTTTTGGACTGGAGACACCACGCATGAGCACCTCAAGCATCCCGGCCGTCGCGACCGTGCACTTCCAGCCCAGGTCCGCGCAGCAGGAGGCGTTGCGCGCCGAGGCCGCCATCGAGCCCGATGCGGTGGCCACCGGCCCGGTCACCAAGACCACACAAATCATCGCCATCTACGGCAAGGGCGGCATAGGCAAGAGCTTCACCCTGGCCAACCTCAGCTACATGATGGCCCAGCAAGGCAAGAAGGTGCTCTTGATCGGCTGCGACCCGAAGAGCGACACCACCAGCCTGCTGTTCGGCGGCAAGGCCTGCCCGACCATCATCGAGACCAGCTCCAGGAAGAAGCTGGCCGGCGAGGCGGTGGCCATCGGCGACGTCTGCTTCAAGCGCGACGGCGTCTACGCGATGGAGCTGGGCGGCCCCGAGGTCGGCCGCGGCTGCGGGGGCCGGGGCATCATCCACGGCTTCGAGACGCTGGAAAAGCTCGGCTTCCACGACTGGGGCTTCGACTACGTGCTGCTCGACTTCCTGGGCGATGTGGTCTGCGGCGGCTTCGGCCTGCCGATTGCGCGGGACATGTGCCAGAAGGTCATCGTCGTCGCCAGCAACGACCTGCAAAGCCTTTACGTCGCCAACAACGTCTGCAGCGCGGTGGAGTACTTCCGCAAGCTCGGCGGCAATGTCGGCGTGGCCGGCATGGTGATCAACAAGGACGACGGCACCGGCGAGGCAACCGCCTTCGCGCAGGCCGTGGGCATCCCGGTGCTGGCCGCGATTCCCGCCAACGAGGACATACGCCGCAAGAGCGCCAGCTACGAGATCATCGGCCGGCCCGGCACGCAGTGGGCCTCGCTGTTCGAGACGCTGGCCACCAATGTCGGCGAGGCGCCGCCGGTGCGGCCCAGGCCGCAGACCCAGGACCAGTTGCTGGGCCTGTTCTCGGCCGAGGTCACTGGACGCGACTTCAAGATGGAACCGGCGACCCTGTTCGACATGGTGGGCAAGACCGAGCTGGTCAAGCCCACGCTCGAAGTCGTCTACGACGCCGCCTGAGCACGCTGTCATGTCCAACTGCCACGCGACTCCGGAAATGGCCCTGGCCCAGAGCCAGACCAACAGCGAAGCCACGCGCGAGACGCTGGACCGCTATGCCGCCGACTATCCCAAGGGCCCGCACGACCAGCCGCAAAGCATGTGCCCGGCCTTCGGCGCGCTGCGCGTGGGCCTGCGCATGCGGCGCACGGCCACCATACTCAGCGGCTCGGCCTGCTGCGTCTACGGCCTGACCTTCACCTCGCACTTCTACGGCGCCAAGCGCAGCGTCGGCTATGTGCCGTTCAACTCCGAAAGCCTGGTCACCGGCAAGCTGTTCGAAGACATCCGCGAGGCCGTGCACCTGCAGGCCGACCCGGCCAAGCTCGACGCGCTGGTGATCATCAATCTGTGCGTGCCCACCGCCAGCGGTGTGCCGCTGCAGCTGTTGCCCAAGCAGATCAACGGCGTGCGCATCATCGGCATCGACGTGCCCGGCTTTGGCGTGCCGACGCATGCCGAGGCCAAGGACGTGCTGGCCGGCGCGATGCTGAAATACGCCCGCGGCGAGGCCGAGGCCGGCCCGGTCAGCGCGCCGAGCGGCTGGCGCGAGAAGGGCCTGTCCGAGAAGCCCACGGTGAGCCTGCTCGGCGAGCTGTTCCCGGCCGATCCCATGGTCATTGGCATGTTGCTGGAGCCCATGGGCCTGGCGGCGGGCCCGACGGTGCCCACGCGCGAATGGCGCGAGCTCTATGCCGCGCTGGACTGCACCGTGGTGGCCGCCATCCATCCGTTCTACACCGCCACGGTGCGCGAATTCCAGGCCGCTGGCCGGCCTGTGGTGCCCTCGGCCCCGGTGGGCCACGACGGCACCGAGGCCTGGCTGCAGGCCATCGGCGAGGCAGCGCAGGTGCCGCAGGCGCTGATCGATGCGGCCAAGCAGCGCGTGCTGCCCCTCATCAAGGCGGTGCTGGCCAAGACGCCGATCAAAGGCCGCATCACCGTCAGCGGCTACGAGGGCTCGGAGCTGCTGGTGGCGCGCCTGCTGGTCGAGAGCGGCGCCGAGGTGCCCTATGTGGGCACCGCCTGCCCGCGCACGCCCTGGAGCGAGCCCGATCTGCAGTGGCTGCAGGCCCGCGGCGTGCAGGTGCAGTACCGCGCCTCGCTGGAGCAGGACCTGGCCGCCATGCACCGCTTCAAGCCCGATCTGGCGATAGGCACGACGCCGGTGGTGCAGGCCGCCAAGGAACTGGCCATCCCGGCGCTGTACTTCACCAACCTGATCTCGGCCCGGCCGCTGCTGGGTCCGGCCGGTGCCGGCTCGCTGGCCCAGGTGATCAATGCGGCGATGCACAACAAGGCCCGCTTCGACCAGATGCGGGAGTTCTTCGGTGAGGTCGGCTCCGGCCACGCCGCCGGCGTCTGGGAGAACGTGCCCAAGGATCGCCCCGAATTCAAGGCCGAAACGCGCCGTCAGGTCATCAAGATGATCAAGCGCCGCAAGGCCGAGGAGATGATCTGATGTTCGTTCTCGACCACGACCGTGCCGGCGGCTACTGGGGTGCCGTTTACGTCTTCACCGCGATCAAGGGACTGCAGGTCGTGATCGACGGGCCGGTCGGTTGCGAGAACCTGCCGGTGACCTCGGTGCTGCACTACACCGACGCCTTACCCCCGCACGAGTTGCCCATCGTGGTGACAGGTCTTGCCGAGGAGCAGCTGGGCCGCGAGGGCACCGAGGGCGCAATGAAGCGGGCCCACGCGGTGCTGGACCCCGACCTGCCCAGCGTGGTGGTGACCGGCTCGATCGCCGAGATGATTGGCGGCGGCGTCACGCCCGAGGGCACGACGATACAGCGCTTCCTGCCGCGCACCATAGACGAGGACCAGTGGCAATGCGCCAACCGCGCGATCTTCTGGCTGTGGAGCCAGTACGGACCGAAGAAGGTGCCGCAGCGCACGCCGTTCAGCGAGCGGCCGGCCGGCGAGAAGCCCCGCGTCAACCTGATCGGCCCCTGCTACGGCCAGTTCAACAGCGCCAGTGATCTGCACGAGATCCGCCGCCTGGTCGAGGGCATCGGGGCCGAGATCAATATGGTGTTCCCGCTGGGCAGCCATCTGGCCGATGTGGCGAATCTGGCCGAGGCCGATGCCAATGTCTGCATGTACCGCGAGTTCGGCCGCCTGCTGTGCGAGGCGCTGGAGCGGCCCTATCTGCAGGCGCCCATCGGCCTGCACAGCACCACCGCCTTCCTGCGCCAGCTGGGCGAGATCCTGCATCTGGACCCCGAGCCCTTCATCACCCGCGAGAAGCACACGACGATCAAGCCGGTCTGGGACCTGTGGCGCTCGGTCACGCAGGACTTCTTCGGCACGGCCAATTTCGCCATCGTCGCCAACGAGACTTATGCGCGCGGTGTGCGCCATTTCCTCGAAGACGAGCTCGGCCTGCCCTGCAACTTCGCGATTGCCCGCAAGCCGGGCGAGAAGACCGACAACGCCGCCGTGCGCGAGCTGATACACAGCAAGCCGCCGCTGGTGATGTTCGGCAGCTTCAACGAGCGCATGTACCTGGCCGAGGCCGGCAGCCAGGGCCCGATGCGGCCCACCTTCATCCCGGCCTCCTTCCCTGGCGCCATCATCCGCCGCGCAACCGGCACACCCTTCATGGGTTATGCCGGCGCCACCTATCTGGTGCAGGAGTTCTGCAACGCGCTGTTCGATGCGCTGTTCCACATCCTGCCGCTGGGCACCGAGATGGACAAGGTCGAGGCCACGCCGGCCCGGGCGCTGCCCGAGATCGTCTGGACGCCCGAGGCCAAGGAATTGCTGGACGAATTGCTGGAGGCGCAGCCGGTGCTGGTGCGTATTTCGGCGGCCAAGCGCCTGCGCGACCAGGCCGAGCGCGTGGCGCGCGCCGCGGGCGCGTCGGCGGTGACGGCCGAGCATCTGGAGGGCCGCACGCGCCAGATCGCGGCGGCGGCACTGGGGGCCCTGTCATGAAGCGTATTTCAAAGCTTGCTGTGGGCCTTCCGCCACGGCGGTCCCTGCCGCGCGGGAGCTGCGCGGTGTTGGCCGCAAGGCCATTCTTGAGGAGCTATCGATATGGCTGACGAAAGGAAAGGCTCGTTATCCGGGCTGACCGAGAACGAGGCCCGGGAGTTTCACGGCATCTTCATGTCCAGCTTCATTGGTTTCACGGCAGTTGCCGTGGTGGCCCATGTGCTGGTGTGGATGTGGCGTCCCTGGCTGTAACGCAGTGCTGAAGGAGATCCGCCATGGCCGAGATCACAACCGTACCCACGACGAACCCAGCCCTGCAGGACTCCAAGGCTTATGAAGCACTGTTCTTCCTGAGCTTTGTGGTCGTGCTGTTGATTGCCATCGTCGGGCAGGTTTTGTTCTTCAAATGGCGAACCTGGTTTCCCGGAGCAGAGAGCGAGAAATCGCTGATCAAAGGCGTGAGGGCAGGTGTTTACACCTTCATGTCCCATCTCAATTAGGAGATTGAAGCATGTGGAGAATTTGGCTGTTATTCGACCCGCGCCGCGCGCTGGTCGCCTTGTTTGCTTTCTTGTTCGTGCTGGCACTGGTGATTCACTTCGTGCTGCTGAGTACCAACAAGTTCAACTGGCTCGATGGGCCGCGTACGCAGCCGGTGAGTCAGAACTCATCGATGCCCGCGCCCGCGCCGAAGTAGACGCGTCGAGCTCGGAAGCACGGCGCGGGGTTCGCCTCGCGCCGTGTCCAGACCGCACAGGGCCCCGCGTCTCGCGGGCGCCCCTTCACCTGAGGTGGCAAGCATGGCCATGCTGAACTTCGAAAGAAAGTACCGCGTTCGCGGCGGAACCCTGCTCGGAGGCGACCTGTTCGACTTCTGGGTCGGGCCCTTCTATGTCGGCTTCTTCGGCGTGACCACGGCCTTCTTCGCGCTGGTGGGCATCATGATGATTGTCTGGGGCGCCTCGCAGGGCGGCACCTGGAATCTCTGGCAGATCAGCATCGCGCCACCCGACCTCAAATACGGCCTGGGCATGGCGCCGCTGATGGAGGGCGGACTGTGGCAGCTGATCACCGTCTGCGCCGTCGGCTCGTTTGTGTCCTGGGCGCTGCGCGAGGTCGAGATCTGCCGCAAGCTCGGCATTGGCCTGCACGTGCCCTTCGCCTTCTCGGTCGCCATCCTGGCCTACGTCACCCTGGTGGTGATACGGCCCGCGCTGATGGGCGCCTGGGGCCATGGCTTCCCCTACGGGATCATGAGCCATCTGGACTGGGTGTCGAACACCGGCTACCAGTACCTGCATTTCCACTACAACCCGGCGCACATGCTGGCGGTGAGCTTCTTCTTTGCCACCACCTTTGCGCTGTCGCTGCACGGCTCGCTGATCCTCTCGGCCACCAACCCGGCCAAGGGCGAACCGGTGAAGACCGCCGAGCACGAGAACACCTTCTTCCGCGACACCATTGGCTACTCGATAGGCACCTTGGGCATCCACCGCCTGGGCCTGTTCCTGGCCCTGTCGGCGGGCTTCTGGAGCGCCGTGTGCATCGTCATCAGCGGCCCGTTCTGGACGCGCGGCTGGCCCGAGTGGTGGAGCTGGTGGTTGAACCTGCCGATCTGGCGCTGAGGGTTCAAGAACGAAGACCACGAGGAGACAAACATGTCAGCCGAGTATCAGAACATCTTCACCAGCGTCCAGGTCGTGGCGCCGTCCTACCCCGGTGTGCCCATCGGGCGCGACGAGCATGAGCGCGAGGGTCCGGCCACGCACTGGCATCTGCTGGGGCGCCTGGGCGATGCGCAGCTGGGGCCCATCTACCTGGGCTGGCTGGGCATCTGCTCGCTGATCTGCGGTTTCATCGCGATCGAGATCATGGGCCTGAATATGTGGGCCTCGGTGGGCTGGGACCCGGTGCAGTTCGTGCGCCAGCTGCCCTGGCTGGCGCTGGAGCCGCCGCCGCCGGGCTATGGCCTGAGGCTGCCCCCGCTGAACCAGGGCGGCTGGTGGCTGATGGCCGGCTTCTTCCTGACCCTGGCCATTCTGCTGTGGTGGACGCGCATGTACCGCCGCGCCCGCGCGCTGGGCATGGGCACCCATGTGGCCTGGGCCTTTGCCGCGGCGATCTGGCTCTATCTGGTGCTGGGCTTCATCCGCCCCATCCTGATGGGCAGCTGGGGCGAGGCGGTGCCCTTCGGCATCTTCCCGCATCTGGACTGGACGGCCGCCTTCTCGCTGCGCTACGGCAATCTGTTCTACAACCCCTTCCACATGCTGTCGATCGCCTTTCTGTACGGCTCGACCTTGTTGTTCGCGATGCACGGCGCCACCATACTGGCTGTCAGCCGCTTCGGCGGCGAGCGCGAGATCGAGCAGATCACCGACCGCGGCACGGCCTCGGAGCGGGCGGCGCTGTTCTGGCGCTGGACGATGGGCTTCAACGCGACGATGGAGTCCATCCACCGCTGGGCCTGGTGGTTTGCCGTGCTGTGCCCGCTGACCGGCGGCATCGGCATCCTGCTCACCGGCACCGTGGTCGACAACTGGTACCTCTGGGCCGTCAAGCACGGCGTGGCGCCGATGTACCCGGCGGTGTTCCAGCCGGTGGTCGACCCGGCTCTGCAGCTGCTGGGAGTCAAACCATGAGCGGCGCCTTTTTCCAGCGCTGCCTGGGCGCGGCGTCATTGGCGCTGAACAACCCCGCACTCGGTCTGGCCATCCAGGCCCAGCTGCCCCACTACCACCCGGCGCTTGACGCCGCGCCGGCGCCAGCGCCGATGCCCGCATCCGTCAGAGCGCCCCTGGGCGCGCAAGGAGCCATCGCATGAAGCGTCTTCAATCCTTGTGCGTGCCGGCCCTGCTGCTGGCGGTGCTGGCACTGGCCGGCTGCGAGCGGCCACCGGTCGATTCCGTGCAGCGCGGCTACCGCGGCACCGGCATGGAGCAGGTCTACAACCCGCGCACCCTGGCCGAGCAGGCGGCGCTGAACACCCCGCCCGAAGACCTGCCGCCGGCCTCGCCCGACGGCCCCAAGGCCGGGCAGGTCTACCAGAACGTCAAGGTGCTGGGCAATCAGAGCGTCGGCGAGTTCGCCCGTACGATGGTGGCGATGACCAACTGGGTCGCGCCCAAGCAGGGCTGCGTGCACTGCCACAACGCGCAGAACTTCGCCGACGATTCGCTCTACACCAAGGTGGTGGCGCGGCGCATGCTGCAGATGACGCAGAAGATCAACACCGACTACAAGAACCACGTCGGCGGCACCGGCGTCACCTGCTACACCTGCCACCGCGGGCAGAACGTGCCCAACGAGGTCTGGTTCAAGCCGCTGGTGCCCAAGGGCGCGAACACCTTTGCCGGTGACAAGGCGGGCCAGAACCAGCCGGCCGTGACCGTGGGCCTGACCTCGTTGCCGCTGGACCCGTTCACGCCCTTCCTGCTGGAGGCGCAGAACATCCGCGTGCAGGGCAGTACGGCGCTCCCGGACGGCAACCGGCAGTCGATCAAGCAGACCGAGTGGACCTACGGCCTGATGGTGCACATGTCCAAATCACTGGGCGTGAACTGCAGCCAGTGCCACAACACCCGCGCGTTCGGCGACTGGAGCAACAGCTCGCCGCCACGGCTGACCGCCTGGCATGGCATCCGCATGGCGCGGGAGCTGAACAACGAGTTCATGGTGCCGCTGACCGACACCTTTCCGGCCCACCGCCTGGGCCCGGGCGGCGACGTGGCCAAGCTGAACTGCGCCACCTGCCACCAGGGCGCGCACAAGCCGCTGTATGGCGCGACCATGGCCATGCACTATCCGGAGCTGCTGACCAAGAGCATCGAAGCGGCCTTGCCGGCCGCAGCGGCCTCGGCCACCACCACCGGCGCACTGAGTGCCGAGGACATCAAGACCCTGAGCCTGCTGCCGGCCGGCACCGCCCAGCCCAAGCTGAAGGTGGCAACGAGCAGCGAGTGAAGCGATGAGGCAGGGCGGCGACCGGGGGGACGCCGCCATGTGCGGGTTTACTGCAGGGTGGCACGGGGCCGCGGACGCCTAGTATCCGAGGGTTCGTGATAAGTTTGCGTCTGTCACGCGGGGCCGTGGAAGCGGTCCCGTAGTTGCTTTGGCCTTGTGCTTTGGCTGTTTACGCTGTTGAAGATTGCCCCCGGTGTCCAAGCCCCCTCCCTCCGACCTGAGCGCCCTGTCGCCGCTGGCCACCGAGCTGGCGACGACGATCGCCCGCGTGGCCAGCGACATTGCCCTGGTGATTGACAGCGAGGGCGTGATTTCCACCGTGGCCGAGGGGCCGGCCGTGCTGTCGCCGCACAGCGTCGCCTGGGTCGGCCAGCGCTGGATAGACACCGTCAGCCAAAGCACCCGGCCGAAGATTCAGATGCTGCTCGATGAGGTCAGCGCCAGCGGCGTGTCGCGCCGGCGCGAGGTCAATCATCCGGGCCAGGGCGGTGATGAGATTCCGGTCACCTGGGCGGCCATACGTCTGGGCGAGGGCGGCCCGGTGCTGGCCGTCGGACGCGACCTGCGTGCGGTGGCCGCCATCCAGCAGCGCTTCGTCGAGGCGCAGCAGGACATGGAGCGCCACTACTGGAACCGCCGCCAGGCCGAAACCCGCTACCAGCTGCTGTTCCAGGTGGCCAGCGATGCGGTGCTGGTGCTCGACGCCGGCACCTCGCAGGTGCTGGAATCGAATGCCGCGGCCCTGGCCCTGCTGGGTGCCGGCACGGCCACCTTGAATGGCCGGCCGCTGGCCGAGAACCTGCCGCCCCATGCGCGGGCGGCGGTGACCGAACTGCTGGTCAACGCGCGCGGCACCGGCCGCGCCGGCGAAATCCGCGTGCGTGCACTGGCCGGTCCGGGCGCCGTCGATATCTCGGCCACGCCCTTCCGGGCCGGCGACCAGCAGCAGATGCTGGTGCGCCTGCGCCATGGCGAACCGGGCGATGCCGACAGCCGCGCCCAGGCCCGCATGGCCGAATTCGTCGAGACCACGCCCGATGCGGTGGTCATTACCGACTCCTCCGGCGGCATCCTGATGGCCAACCCGGCCTTCGTCCGCCTGGCCCGCCAGGCCGACGAGGCGCAGCTGCGGGGCCGGGCCCTGCCCGAGTTGCTGCGCGACGAGACCGGCGGCTGGTCTAGGCTGATCACGCGGGTGCGCTCGGCCGGCGTGGTGCCCGATGCGGCAGTCGAGATGGAATCGGCCAGCGGCGCACCCTTGACCGTGCAGGTGACGGCCGTGCTGATGACCGAGGGCGAGCAGACCTGCCTGGGCTTCATCCTCCGCCAAGGTGGCCGCGTTGCCTCCCTGGTCGGCCCCGATGACCTGCTGGCGGGCCTGTTCGACCAGGTCGGCCGCGTGCCGCTGGCCGAGCTGCTCACCGAGGTCACGCGCCGGGCCGAGCGGCAGCTGATCGAGAGCGCGCTGCTGCGCACCGGCGGCATGCGCTCGGTTGCCGCCGATGTGCTGGGGCTGAGCGCCGAGGCGCTGGAGTCGCGTTTGCAACGCCATGGGCTGTCCGGCCATGGCTATCCAGCCGGCAACGGCGAACCGCCGCATTCGATCAATTGACGGACACTCCGATGGACGTGGCACCCGCCTTCGGCCAGGCCAACCTCACAAACTGCGAACGCGAGCTGATCCACCTGGCCGGCGCGGTGCAGCCCCATGGCGCGCTGCTGGTGCTCAGCGAACCCGAGCTGCGGGTCGTGCAGGTCAGCGGCAATGCCGCGCGTCTGCTGGGCTGCGACATCGAAGCCCTGCTGCAGCGACCGCTGGCCCTGCTCGGTGGTGATGTGGTCGAGCGGGTGACGCAGCTGCAGCGCAGCGCCGATCTGCGCGAGGCGGTGGCCCTGCAATGCCGGCTCGGCCGTGACGAGCGGCGCTTCGATGGTGCCTTGCACCGCTTGGCCGGTGGCGGCCTGGTGCTGGAGCTGGAGCCCTACGGCATGGCCCGGGCCGATACGCCCGAGCTGCAGGATCTGGCGCCCGATGTGCTGGCCGGCACGCTGTCGGCCGCGCTGCAGCGCTTTGGCGCGGCGCCGTCGGTGGGCATCCTGGCCGACGCGGTGGTGCAGGTGCTGCGCGAGCTGACCGGCTACGACCGCGTGGTGGTCTACAAATTCGACCCCGACGGCCATGGCCAGGTGATTGCCGAGGCCCGCCATCCGCGGCTGGAGTCGCTGCTGGGCCATCACTACCCGGCCAGCGACATTCCGCAGCGCGCCCGGGCGCTGTACCTGCTCAACCGGGTGCGCATGCTGGTGGACGTGAACGCGCCCCAGGCCCTGCTGCTGCCCGAGCTGCTGCCGCTGACCGAGGCGCCGCTGGACATGTCGCTGTGCCAGCTGCGCAGCATGTCGCCCATCCATCTGCAGTACCTGCGCAATATGGGCGTCACCGCCACCCTGACGGCCTCGCTGGTGCGCGAGGGCCAGCTGTGGGGCCTGATCGCCGCCCATCACTACTCGCCGCGCTATCTGCGCAGCACCCTGCGTGCGGCGGTGGATCTGCTGGCAGAGGTGGCATCCACCCGCATCTCGGCGATCGAGAACTATGCCCACGCCCAGGTGGCGCTGATGGTGCGCCGGCTGGAGCAGCGCCTGGTCGAGGCCACCTCGACCGAGGGCGACTGGCGCTATGCGCTGTTCCGCAATCCGCGCACCCTGCTGCAGCCGCTGGACGCCACCGGCGCCGTGCTGTTCTGCGAGGGTGAGGTGCTGACCTCGGGCGAGGCGCCTTCGACGCCTGAGCTGCGCGCACTGCTCGCCTGGGTCGAGCAGCAGCCGCAGCGGGACGATATGCCGTTTGCCTGCGCCTCGGTCGGCCAGGCCCATCCGTCGCTGCAGAGCCTGACGCCCACGGCCAGCGGCGTGCTGGCGGTGCGGCTGTCGACCAACAGCCCGGACTGGCTGATGTGGTTGCGCAAGGAGCAGCTGCAGAGCATCACCTGGGCCGGCGACCCGGCCAAGCCCATGGTGACCGACAACCCGCTGGAGCTGTCTCCGCGGCGCTCGTTCGCCGCCTGGTCCGAGATCGTGCGCGGCACGGCCGTGCCCTGGTCCAACACCGAGCTGGCGCTGGCCCGCGGCATCGGCGTGGCCCTGGTGGACATCATCGTGCAGGTGCATGCGGTGCGCCTGCTGATTGCCGAGCACCAGCTGGTGCAGATACGTTCGACCGTGGCCGGTTCGCGCGAGCCGGTGCTGATCGTCAATGCCGAGGGCCGGGTGATTTTCGCCAACGACGCGCTGCTGGCGCTGCGTGGTGCCGAGGTCGAGCATGGCAGTGCGGTGACCACGCTGTTTGCGCTGCCGGAGGTGGTGGAACAGGCGCTGGCCTATCTGCGGGCCTCGCAACATGGCTGGCGGCGCGAGCTCGACCTGCTGACCGCCGCCGGCGCCCAGCTGCCGATGACCGTGCATGCCGAGCTGGTGACCGGTCGCGACGGCCGCGCCCTCGGCTTTGTGCTGACCCTGCTCGACCTGCGCGAAAGCCGGCGCGCCGACAACGCACGCCTGAACCTGGAAAGCGCCCTGCGCCTGGCCGCGCAAAGCAGCTCCAGCGAGGCCGACGAGGTGATCTCGGCCATCCTCACCCATGCCAGCGTGGCGGCGATGGACATCGCCGATGCCCGCGGCGGCCCGCCGGTGGCGCCGCTGCTGCAGGAGCTGGAAACCTCGACCCGGCGCGCGGCCGCGCTGTACGCGCAGATCCGCAGCTTCTCGTCCTGATCGAGGCTCAGTCGGGATACTGGCGCTGCAGGTCGTCGAACAGCTGCTGGTGCAGGACGAAAGCGTCGCAGGCCTCGGCGACGAAGGCATCCGCCTGCTGCGGCGTCAGCACCAGCGCGTCAAGGCCGGCGCGGAATTCCTGCTTCAACCGCTCCACCTGCGGCGGCGCGCCGAAGTCATAGAAGGCCGTGCCCTCGTCACCCACCAGATCGAAGCGCTGGCGCACCACGCGGGCCAGCATCTGGCCGCCATGCAGATCACCCAGATAGCGCAGATAGGCATGGGCCAGCAGCTGAGTCGGCTCGTTCACCGCCAGCGCCTGCAGCCGTTGGACATAGGGCGCGGCGGCGGCATCGTCACCGGCCGTTGAGCTGGCGTCCAGCCGTGCCAGGTCTTGCTCCAGCCGCGGCAGGCGGCGCAGCTCGGGGCGCCACAGGCGCTGCACATTGGCATCGCTGCTCTGCGCATCGAGGGCCGACTCCAGCGCTGCGTAGATCGGCCGCAAGCTACGCAGCAGTGCGCAGTAGGCCGGCAGGCCGATGCTGCCGCGCATCAGCGCCACCATCACACCGCTGCGCTCGGCCTTGGTGTGCAGCTCGCGGGTCTCCTGCTTGAGCCTGGCGGCCAGGCCGGTGGTGATGCGGGTTGCGTCCATCAAGCTTTCCGTAGTCGTCATCATCGAAAAAGGCCTGCAAGCCTATGACTTGCAAGCCTTTCGTCGATCGATTGTAGAGCGTCACTCCACCTTGCCTATCTTGCGCACCGCCTCGGTCATCAGCAGCGCATCGGCGTCCCAGTAGGTCTGGAACTCGGGTGCGTCCAGGTACTCGATGGGGCTGCCGGCGCGGACAATCGTCTGCACCACGGCCGGGTTGACGGCCACCTTCTTCGCGGCGGCGCGCAGCTTGGCGACCACGTCGTCCGGCGTGCCGGTGGGCACGAACAGCGCCGACCATTGGGCGAAGCTGGTGGCGTGGCCGGTCTGCTTCAAGCTGGGCACCTCGGGCAGTGACAGCAGGGGCTTGTCACCCCAGTGGGCCAGGGGGCGCAGCTTGCCGGCCTTGATCTGCTGCACCACGCTGGCCGGCCCGCTGGCCACCGCATCGACCTGGCCGCTGAGCAGGGCCAGCACCGCCGGGCCGGCGCCGGTATAGGGGATGTGGGTCATGCGGAAGCCGGCGTTGGCCTTCAGCATCTCCATCGGCACATGCATGGTGCCGTAGTTGCCCGAGCTGCCGTAGTTGTAGGTGCCGGGCTTCTTCTTCGCGTCGGCGATGAACTCGGCCAGCGTGTTCCAGGGCGCATCGGCGCGCACCACCAGCACGGTCGGGTCGGCGGTGAAGCGGGCAATCGGCCGGAACTGGTTCAGCGTGTAGGCCGGCTTGCGTCCGAGTATCTTGTCGGCCTCGGGCAGTATCGAGATCGACGACAGGGTCATCAACAGGGTGTAGCCGTCGGCCGGTGCGCGCGCCGCCACGCCCATGCCCAAAGCGCCACCGGCGCCGACGCGGTTCTCGACAATCACCGTCTGCTTCAGCTCGCGCGACAGCGCCTCGGCCACCGGCCGTGCCACCGTGTCGGCAACACCGCCGGGCGGGAAGGGCACGATCATGGTGATCGGCTTGGCTGGCCAGTCCGATTGCGCGAAGGTGGCGGTGGCGGCGCCGAGCAGGGCAATGGCGAACAGCGCCCTCATGCCGGCACCTCGGCGACGCAGCTGTTTTCCAGCACGCCGATGCCATCGATCGCTATGCGCACGACGTCACCGGGCTGCAACCAGCGCGGCGGCGTCAGCCCCATGCCGACGCCGGCCGGCGTGCCGGTGGCGATCACATCGCCGGGGTAGAGCGTGATGCCGCGCGAGATCGTCTCGATCAGCGTGGGGATGTCGAAGATCAGGTCGCTGGTGCGCCCATCCTGGCGCAGCTCGCCGTTGACCCAGCACTGCACCCGGGTGTCGGTGCCGTCCAGCGCGTCGGCGGTGACGATGCAGGGGCCCATCGGGCAGAAGGTGTCGAAGCTCTTGCCCAGGTCCCACTGGCTGTGGCGCATCTGCACGTCGCGGGCGGTGACGTCGTTGACGATGGTGTAGCCGAACACATGGCCCATCGCCTCGGCGCGGCTGATATTGCGGCCGCCTTTGCCTATGACCACGGCCAGCTCGGCCTCGTAGTCGATCTGCTGCGAGATCGCGCCGGGCAGCTGGATGGCAGCGCCGTCGGCGATCACGCACTCGGGCACCTTGGTGAAGACGATGGGCCAGGCATCGACCGCCTTGGCGTTGTCCTTGAACACCGAGTCGCGCAGCTCCTTGGCGTGGGCGTGGTAGTTGCGGCCGACGCAGAACAGATTGCGGCGCGGCAGCGGCAGCGGGGCAATCACCTGGGTCTCGGCCAGCGCCACCGTGCCGACCGTGGCCGGCAGCGGGGCGCCGGTGGCCAGCAGCTCGATCAACGGCAGTGCGCCGCGGGTGGCGTCGATATCGAACAGCTCCAGCTGCAGGCCGTCGGCGGCGAGGCGGCCCAGGCGGCGCCGGCCCTGATGGACAATGGTGAACAGTTTCATCGAGGTCTCCTTTGATTTCGTACCAAATGCTACCATTAAGGCCCAAATTGCCCAATTGGCTGAAAGCGGATTGACCATGGACGCCGCCGCGAGCCTGCGCGACACCCTCATCAACAAGCTGCGCTCGCGCACCTGGGCGCCGGGCCATCGCATCCCGACCGAGCGCGCCCTGAGCGAGCAGTTCGGCCTCAGCCGCTCGACGGTGCGCCGCGTGCTGCTGGAGCTCAAGCGCCGGCAGCTGATCACCCAGACCGTGGGCAGCGGCACCTATGTCGCCGAGCATGCGCAGCAGCTGCTGGCCGGCTCGGCCCAGGGCGGCGCCGCGCTGGCCTCCAGCCCGGCCGATCTGATGAGTGCCCGCCTGGTGCTGGAGCCGGCCTTGATCGAGATGGTGATCGGTAATGCGACCGCCGCAGACTTTGCCCGCATGGACCATTGCAACGACGAGGCCGAGGCCGCCACCACGCTGGAGGCCTTCGAGCATTGGGATGCGGCGCTGCACGAGGCGATTGCCGCGGCCGCCCACAATGTTTTCATCGCCAATGTGTTCCGGCTGATGAACGAGGTGAGGGCGCAGAGCGAATGGGGCATGCTGAAGCGCCGCAGCGCCACGCCCGAGCGCCGGCTGGAGTACCAGCACGAGCACCGCGCGCTGGTGGCGGCACTGAAGCAGCGAGATGTCGAGCGCGCCCGCGCGCTGTGCCTGGCGCATCTGGTGCATGTGCGGACCAATCTGCTGGGTTTCTGATTCGCGTTCTCCGCATTGACCCGGCCAGGGTCTGCCGCTACAGTCCCGCCCAAGGTCTGACCAAAACAGACCAATAACAACCAATTGGCCGGAGACAAGCATGGCAGCAGGCTGGGCAAGGCGTGGCTTTGTGGGTGGCTTTGTGGCGCTGATCGGTGCCGCACTGGTGACGCCCGCCACTGCGCAGGACTATCCGACGCGCCCGGTGCGCATCGTCGTGCCCTTCGCCCCCGGCGGCTCGGCCGATGTCTACGGCCGCTTCATCGCCCAGCGGCTGCAGGAGGCGCTGGGCCAGGGCTTCGTGATCGACAACCGGCCCGGCGGCGGCTCGCTGATAGGCACCGACGCGGTGGCCAAGAGTGCGCCCGATGGCTACACCCTGCTGCTGATGTCGAACACGCACACGGTCAATGAGTCGCTGATTCCCGACCGGCCGTTCCAGCTGATGCGCGACTTCGCACCGATCGCGCCGATCAATGCGTCCGACCTGGTGCTGGTCGTCAAGGCCGGCCTGCCGTTCAACTCCTTGGGCGATCTGATCAAGGCGGCCAAGGCCAAGCCGGGCGGCATGTCCTACGCCTCATCGGGCCCGGGTACGCCTTACCACATGGCCGGCGAGCTGTTCAAGGCCATGGCCGGCATCGACATCGTCCACATTCCCTACAAGGGCAGCGCCGGCGCCCGCACCGATGTGCTGGGCGGGCAGCTGGAGATGATGTTCGATGCGATACCGACGATGACGGAGCACATCAAGTCCGGCAAGGTGAGGGCCCTGGCCACCACCGGCAAGGCCCGCTCGGCGACGCTGCCCGATGTGCCCACGCTGGCCGAGGCCGGCGTGCCCGGCTACGAGGCGACGATCTGGCTGGGCCTGATGGCGCCCAAGGGCACACCGGCCGCGGTGATACGCCGGCTCAACGCCGAGGTCAGCAAGATCACCGCCAGCCCCGAGGTGCGGCGCGCCTGGGCCCTGCAGGGCACGACGCCGATGACGATGGGTGTCGACGAGTTCACCCGCTACCTCGGTGAAGACATTGCCAAATGGGCGCAGATCGTCAAGATCTCCGGCGCCAAGGTCGATTGACCCCAACCAATGAAAGCCACATGACCTCAACCGTGAATCTCTTGTGCGCCGGCGCGGCGCAGGGCCTGGTGAAGGCATTGCAGCAGCGCTTTGCCGACGCCACCGGCGCCACCGTGCAGGGCCGCTTCGGCGCCGTGGGTGCGATGAAGGAGGCACTGCTGGCCGGCGAGGCCTGCGATGTGATGCTCGTCACCGAGGCGATGATCCAGTCGCTGATAGTCGAGGGCCGCCTGCGCGCCGGCAGCGAGGCCGCGCTGGGCCGGGTGCGCACCGGCGTGGCCGTGCGCAGCGGCGAATTGCTGCCTGATGTCGGTACCCCGGAGACCCTGAAGGCGGCGCTGCTGGCCGCCGATGCGATCTACTTCCCCGATCCGCAACGCGCCACCGCCGGCATCCACTTCGCCAAGGTGATGCGCGAGCTGGGCATTCACGACGAGCTGGAGGGGCGCTTCCGCACCTTCCCGAACGGCGCCACGGCGATGCGCGAACTGGCCGCAGACACCTCGCCCCGCGCCATCGGCTGCACCCAGGTGACCGAGATCAACTACACGCCCGGCGTGCTGCTGGCCGGCGCATTGCCCAAGGCCTTCGAACTGGCGACCCAGTACAGCGCCGCACTGAGCGCGCAGGCGGCCGAGCCCGAGCTGGCGGCGCGCCTCGTTGCCTTGCTGGCCGGCCCCGATTCCCAGTCGCTGCGCCGCGAAGGCGGCTTCGAGTTCTGATCTTTGAGAGGAAATGTCATGAAGCTGATCGATCGATTCAAGACCCTGCTGCTGTCTCTGGCCCTGGCCTGCGCCGGGCCGGTGCTGGCGCAAACGCCACCGGCCAAGGTCCAGGTGCAATGGCTGGGCCAGGCGGCCTTCAAGATCACCTCGGTGGGCGGCAAGGTGATCGTCATCGACCCCTGGCTGACCAGCAACCCGAAGACGCCAGAGGCCTACAAGAAGCTGGAGGCGCTGGGCAAGGTCGATCTGGTCCTGGTCACCCACGGTCACTTCGACCATGTGGCCGACGCCCCGGCGCTGGCCAAGCTCAACGAGGCGCCGCTGTGGGCACCGGCCGGGCTGTCGCAGTCGATGCAGGTGCTGGGCATACTGCCGGTGGCGCAGGCCAACCGGATGAACAAGAGCGGCACCGTCACGCCGATAGGTCCGGGCATCAAGATCACGATGACCCATGCCGAGCACAGCTCCGAGCTGGTCTGGAAGAACCCGGCCAGCGGCAAGGACGAGCTGCATGTGGGCGGAGAACCCGGCGGCTTCATGATCGAGTTCGAGAACGGCTTCAAGGTCTGGCACATGGGTGATACCGGCGTGTTCGGCGACATGAAGCTGCTCGGCGAGATGTACAAGCCCGACCTTGTGTTGATGCCCATCGGCGGCGGCCAGTTCGTGATGAACCCGGCCGACGCAGCCTTCGCCGCCCGCGAGCTGATCAAGCCCAAGGCCGTGATCCCCATGCACTACGGCACCAACCCCGGCCTGCCCGGCACGCCGGCCGAGTTCAGCAAGGCGCTGGGCGCGAGCAGCATCAGGGTGCTGGCGATTCAGCCGGGGGAGACGGTAGAGTTTTGAGTTCTCTCGCCAGCGATGTGCCGCCGGTTCTCCGGCGGTAAGCGTCAGTGCTCGGCGCAGACCTGCTGAGCCAACATGCGGCTATCTCTGCGGAACTCCGTAGTTGGCTCAACGCCCGCTCCGACTTGTTCGCAAAATCGGTCCAGCGAGGCGTTGGCGATACCGTAAAGCGCCCGACGGTAGCCTCTTCATCGGCAACGCAGTCTTGGCTACATGGTGGCTGCATCAGCCTTGAGAGTCAGAAAGCAGAAAGCCACCGCTAGGGTGGCTTTTGCTTCTCAGCACTTGTCGTACAAAGACTTGTTTGGTGGCGCTTCAGGGATTCCCGTGTTTATATTGTACACCGTACAAAATCCCTTATAAATCAACCACTTGCAAAATTTGCAAATTCCGCTTTGTACGCCATCTTTGTACCAGAAATTTATACGAACAGAGTGGCTTTCTGGGCAAAGGGCCCTCTTGTCGGGTGGAATGGCCGCCCTTGTAATGCAGAGGGCGGCCAGCCCTAGGGTCAAAGTACGTTCTTGACCTTGTTCAGCAGGGTTCCCAGAAACTGCCCCCAATACTGAGTCAGGTCTGCGTACTGTTCCACCGGATTGGAATGCATTGACTCCGCCTTGCCATAGGCTATGAGCAGTAGAGACATGGCTTCGATAGTGCGCCGCGCCGCCTTAACTGCCTCGTCCCCTGAGACGGTGCCAGGGTCGCGCTGCGAGATAGCGGCGGCACTGGGCATGGACTCAGTGGCATTCATGGCCGAGTTGGAGGAACGCATCCTGAGCAACACGCCACCGCAGACAACTGCACGAAAGAGAGCGGTACGGCGGTGACGGGTCGTAAGCGTCCGCCAAACCCATCTTGACGGCGATGGCCAGATCAGATGGCGGCGGGATTCCAGCGGTGCGGCAACAACTCGGCGATCCGACTGGCCGGCTGCGTGGGCAAGCGCTCCAGCGCGTCGCGCAGGTAGGCATGCGGTTCATGCCCATTCAGCCTCGCCGAGTGCACCAGACTCATGATGGCAGCCGCACGCTGACCCGCACGCAGGCTGCCAGCGAATAGCCAGTTGTTTCGACCTAGGGCGATGGGCCTGATCTGGTTCTCGACCCAGTTGTTGTCCGCAGGCAGCTCGCCATCGTCGATGAAGCGCGTCAGCGCCTGCCAACGCTTGAGGCTGTAGTCGATGGCCTTGGCCGTGGCTGAGCCTTCAGGGACCCGTTGCCGCTGCCCGCTCAACCACTGCCGCAAGGCATCGGCCACGGGTCGCGAGCGCAGTTGCCGGATGCGCTTGCGCTCATCGGGATCCAGTTCTCGGACCTCACGCTCGACGTCGTAAAGCTCGCCAAAGAACTTCAGCGCCTGTTCGCCGACTGGACTGCCATGGTTGGCCCACAGTTCATGGAACTTGCGTCTGGCGTGGGCCAGGCATCCGGCCTCGGTCACGCCCAGCTCGAAGCAGGCCTTGTACCCCGAGAAGTCGTCGCAGACGAGCTTGCCGCACCAACCCGAATTGCTTGGCTCCCCCAAGCCTAGGAAGGCCCGAACGTGCTGGCCGCCCCGGCTGTCAGCGAAGTCGAAGACCACAGCGCGCAGGCTGTCGTAGGCCGTCGTGCAATAGCTCCACAGATAGGCCCGGTGTGTCTTGCCGTGGCCTGGCTTGAGCATGGCCACCGGTGTCTCGTCAGCGTGCAGCACGGCTCGGGCCAGCATCTCTGCCTTGAGCGCATCCACCAGTGGCTGCAACTGCACGCCGCATTGGCCCACCCACTCGGCCAGCGTCGAGCGCGGGATGGCCAGACCGGCCCGGCCAAAGATGCCTTCCTGCCGGTACAGCGGCAGGTGATCCAGGTACTTGGCCACCAGCACTTGGGCCAGCAGCCCGGTGGTGGGGATGCCCTTGTCGATGATGTGCGGCGCGACAGGCGCCTGCACGAGGGTCTCGCACCGGCCGCAGACCCACTTGCCGCGGACATGGCGTTCGACCGTGAAGACGCCGGGCACGTAGTCGAGCTTCTCGGCCACGTCTTCGCCGATGCGCTTGAGCTGGCAGCCACAACCGCATGTGAGGCTGTCAGGCTCATGACGCACTTCGCGCCGTGGCAGTTCGGCCGGCAGTGCGGTGCGCTTGGCTTGGCGTTTCTCGGTGGAGTTGGGCTTGCCAGCTTCGCGCTGCTCGATCTCCAGCGCCAGCGCAGCCAGATCGGCGTCGAGCGCCTCTTCGAGAAGGCTCTTCTGCTCCGCGTTGAAGCTCTCGGACTTGGCGGCAAACTTCAGCCGCTTGAGCACCGCCATCTCGTGCGTAAGCTTGTCGATGAGGGCGCGGTCGTGAGCGGCCTGGCGCTCGTGACGCTGGACTTCGGCAAGCGCCGAATGCAGCGCCTGGCGCAGTTGCTCGGGTGTCAGCGTGTCGATGCGGTCGGTGGCGATCACGGGAGTTGATCGTGCCAGCGGTCGAGCCTGTGCGCATCAGCACATTCGACAATTGCGTGGAACTGCGACCGGGGTTGCCGCGTCAAGGCACCTACAGCACGCTGATGATGCCGGCTTCGCCGATGCGCTGCCAGGGCAGGCCCAGCACCAGTGCGCCGAGCTGCTGCTGCGTGAGCGCCAGGGTCAGCCCGGCATCGCGGGGCCAGACGAACTTGCCCTGGTTGAGTCGCCTGGCGGCCAGCCAGACGCCAATGCCATCGTGCACCAGCACCTTCATGCGATTGGCCCGGCGGTTGGCGAACAGGTAGGCATGGTGGGGCCGGGCAGCGCCGAAGACCTGCACCACGCGAGCCAGTGCAGCCTCAGTGCCAGCGCGCATGTCCAGCGGCTCGACCGCCAGCCACACGGCGTCCACACGGATCATCGGAGCAACTCGCGGGTCCAGGCGGCGAAGTCGGCAGCGGCCGACACCGGCCAGGTGATCGTCATCGTTGTTGCGCCTCGACGCAGTTGGACCTGGATGTCGGAGCTGGCCGGCACCACTGGCGGTATGGGCGATGGGGCAAGGGGCACCGGGATGAAGCCGCTTGAGATCGCGGGCACAGCGGGCTGGTCTTCGCGGGCGAGTTGGCGCCAGCGGTGCACGACGTTGGCATTGATGCCATGGGCCAGGGCCACCTTCGCCACCGAGGCGCCCGGCGCTTCGCACTCGGCCATCACCTGCGCCTTCAGTGCTTCGCTGTAGTGCCGTCGCTTAACCGGTTTGTCGCTTGTCATCGTGTCCACCATCGTCTGATCGTGGACATGATCCTTGCCGCCTCAGCGGTCAACTTCAAGATGGGTTGGCCGGACGGTTACGACGGGTCCCCTGGGGTTTCGGAACACCTGAACGATCCTTTGCGCGAGGAGCGGTTGCGCGTCGGTCTGACGCAAGTGGAGCTTGCTGATCGGCTGGGCTGGCCGCAATCAACGACAAGCAAGAGCGAGAACGGAAGCCGTCAGCTCGACGTGATGGAGCTGCGGGCATTGCTTGGCGCGATGGTCTTGGATCTGGCAACCTTCATTGCCCAACTTGAAGCCAGGTTGGCGGCCAATACGCCTCTACGGCATGAGTCAGGCAAGGCGAAGAGAACCCGCTGATAGACGCGCGGGTGCACTGCGCTGGTCGTGACCAGCGCGGGGCTGGAAGAACTGTCGGCGGAGGTAGACGAGTAATTACTTCCTCCATAAACAACGTTGTGCAGTCAACCTAGCTCTTGGGCGCGCAACCAACGACGCTTGGACGTTCTATCCCTCCGTCTTCGACGCCAGCTTCGATGGGTAGGAGCCAACCGTACTAGCAAAGTCTTTCAGGCTCTTCGCAGGATTGATGTCTTCGACTTGGAAGTCGATCGGATGCGGGGTCAACGCTGCGATCGCAGGCTGAGGGTTCAGCCCGCAGGATCGCAAGAGGTCCAGGCTGTCAGCGACAGAGTTCAAATGATCAGCCACGCGCAGCCAATATTTGGCGATGTTGGAGATGATTGCAATGAGATAGATCGCCAGCACAAGAACGCCAACGCGCATCACGGCGTCGCCCACAAGACGGATGAAGCTGCGCTTTTCGGCTCCGTCTTCACGCGCCCGATCGCGCTCAGAACGAAGTTGAAGGACCTCTAGGTACATGTTTTGGCGGTCCTTCGATAGGCGACTCTCTATATCTGCGCGAAGATTGGTCATTTCCTCGCTGCGCGTCTGCAGAAGCTTTGCGACGAGCGCCTGATTAGCACCCGCTTTGCCATATTTGTCGCCAATGAGTTCTTGCTTGGCATCTGTCAATAGTTCAGAGAACTCCTTGAGCCGTGCAGCAATGGCATCATGACGAGCTTCCATGAGGCGATAGTCATACGGATCCCGGGCCTTGGTCTCGTTGGCGCTCTGGCCAGACAATCGGTGTAGGTGTTGATTTCCGGCAAGAACTGACCCTCTACCGTCACTGATTTCCGTTCAAACCTGACCCACGTATGAACCCTAGCCTGCCGCAAATTGCGGCAGGAGTATTGGAGTGATTGACGTGGCGACACTAAGTGTCATCAGGCGATGGGCCCTGCGTGAGCAGTTGTCCATCCGCGAGATTGCCAAACGAACAGGCCTGTCTCGCAACACCATCAGGAAGTACCTGCGCAGCGACGACAAGGAACCGTCGTACGCCAAGCGCGAGAGCGTGAGCCGGCTCGATCCGTTCGCGGACAAGCTGGCCCAGTGGCTCAAGACCGAAGCCGGCAAGAACCGCAAGCAGCGGCGCACCTTGAAGCAGATGCACGCCGAGCTCATGGAACTCGGCTTCGACGGCTCCTACAACCGCGTGGCCGCGTTCGCGCGGGAGTGGGCGCTCAAGCGCCAGGAAGAGCAGAAGACCACCGGGCGCGGAACCTTCGTGCCCCTGGTCTTCGAGCCCGGCGAGGCCTTCCAGTTCGACTGGAGCGAGGACTGGGCCGTGCTGGGTGGCGAGCGCACCAAGCTGCAGGTGGCGCACTTCAAGCTCAGCCACAGCCGGGCCTTCTACATCCGGGCCTACCTGCTGCAGACCCACGAGATGCTGTTCGACGCCCACAACCACGCCTTCCGCGTGTTCGGCGGCGTGCCCAAGCGAGGCATCTACGACAACATGAAGACCGCCGTGGACAAGGTCCTGACCGGCAAGGCGCGCGACGTCAACGCGCGCTTCGCCGCGATGGTCAGCCACTACCTCTTCGAAGTCGAGTTCTGCAACCCGGCCTCGGGCTGGGAGAAGGGCCAGATCGAGAAGAACGTGCGCGACGCGCGGCATCGGCTCTGGCAGCCCGTGCCGGCCTTCCCCTCGCTGGACGCCCTCAACGTCTGGCTGGAGGAGCGGTGCAAGGCGCTGTGGACCGAGATCTCGCACGGCAAGCTGCCCGGCACCGTGCACGACGCCTGGCAGGACGAGCGGCGGCTGCTGATGCAGCTGCCCCGACCGTTCGACGGCTTCGTCGAGCACACCAAGCGCGTCTCGCCGACCTGCCTGATCACCTTCGAGCGCACGCGCTACAGCGTGCCGGCCTCGTACGCGAACCGGCCGGTGAGCCTGCGCGTGTACGCCGACCGGCTCGTCGTCGCGGCCGAGGGCAAGCTCATCTGCGAGCACCAGCGGGTGATTGAGCGGCGCCACGACACCCTGGGCCAGACCATCTTCGATTGGCGCCACTACCTGGCGGTGCTGCAGCGCAAGCCAGGCGCACTCAGGAACGGCGCGCCGTTCGCCGAGCTGCCGGTGGCGTTCAAGCGGCTGCAGGCCGAGCTGCTGAAGAAGCCGGGCGGAGACCGCGAGATGGTGGACATCCTGGCCCTGGTCCTGCACCACGACGAGCAGTCGGTGCTGGCGGCCGTCGAGCTGGCCCTGGAGGTTGGCGTGCCGACCAAGATGTACGTGCTCAACGTGCTGCACCGGCTGCTGGATGGGAAGGCCGAGCCGCCGCCGGTGGATGCGCCGCACGCGCTGCGCCTGGTCAATGAACCTCAGGCCAATGTGAATCGCTACGACGAACTACGAGAAGAGAGGAAGGTCCGCCATGCGTGACTCAGCAACCAATGGGCTCATGACCGCGCTGCGGGAGCTGAAGATGTTCGGCATGGCCCAAGCCGTGGGTGAGCTGGCCGAGCAAGGTGCGCCGGCCTTCGAGGCGGCGCAGCCCTTCCTGGCGCAGTTGCTCAAGGCCGAGTCCGCCGAGCGCGAGGTGCGCGCCGTCGCGTACCAGCTCAAGCAGGCCCGCTTCCCGGTCTACCGGGACCTGACCGGCTTCGACTTCGCGCACAGCGAGGTCAACGAGGCGCTGGTGAAGCAGTTGCACCGTGGCGAGTTCATGGACCGGGCCGAGAACGTTGTGCTGGTCGGTGGACCTGGTACCGGCAAGACGCACCTGGCCACGGCCATCGGCGTGCAGGCGCTGGAGCACCACCGGCGACGGGTGCGCTTCTTCTCCACGGTCGAGCTGGTCAACCTGCTGGAGCAGGAGAAGCTGTGCAACAAGACCGGCCAGATGGCTCACCGGCTCGCTCACATGGACCTGGTGATCCTGGACGAGCTGGGCTACCTGCCGTTCAGCTCGTCGGGCGGGGCGCTGCTGTTCCACCTGCTGAGCAAGCTCTACGAGCGCACCAGCGTCGTCATCACGACGAACCTGAGCTTCAGCGAATGGGCCACCGTCTTCGGCGATGCCAAGATGACGACGGCGCTGCTGGACCGGCTCACGCACCACTGCCATATCCTTGAGACCGGCAACGAGAGCTACCGCTTCAAGAACAGTTCCGCACAACCCACCAAGAAGGAGTCCAAGACCAAGAAGTTACCCACAGCCTAAGCCCTCAGAGGCACTAACAAGGGTGGGTCAAGATTGGATGGAAACGGTGGGTCAGGATTGCGCGGGAATCAACACGCGCTCGACACGTTGTTCGATCTTTGGGTGGCGCACTACGACAAGTTGTCGGATCAGGCGCGCCGCCGCCTACCCCTTCGACCGATTCAGTTCCTGGCGCCTGGAGGCTAGGTCGGGTTTGCGGTTGCGGCGCGGGCCTTCTTGACCTCAGCGCGGAAGTGTTCGAGTAAGTCGAGTTGATGGACTCGTGATAGGGCGATGCATTCAGCGATGAGAGCAGCGCACTGGACATCGGATTCCCCACGTACGCGGCATGCTGATCGAATCGCGTCTTTCAGGTCGCCGATCAGTCGCGGCGCCGTCACCGTACCGTAGCTGGTGGTCGTAGCTGTGCTGCATTCAGGCGCCATGCTTGTTGCACGGTTGCACCCCCTAGGGCTCGCAACCTGCAACTGAGCCTCAAGCGTTGAGCGAAGTTGATCGCGTAGACCCATGCTCACGGCCCCGGTGGCAGCAGCCCCAACTCGCGCGCCTTCTTCAAATGCCGCGACACGCTGGACTTGTGGATGCTCAGCTCTTCGGCAATCTCGCCCGCCGACAGGCCTTCCTTGGAACGCGCCACGACCCGATCCATGGTCGAGGCTTCGGCGCTGCTGAACGTCCACTGCGCGCGGTTTTCGTCGCCTCCTAGCGTGAATTCCAGGCTCTCAGCTTCGGCGCCGGTCAGGTTGCGTGCTTTCGTGAACTCCAGAACGAACACAGCACCCTGCTGGGGGTCATAGTCCTTCGGCCGAGACAAGCTGATGACGACATCGAGCAAGTCTTCCTTCTTGCTGGTGCCGCGCTGCTGGCCGTTCTTGCCGCCGTGATGAACAAGCAATACGGCGATGCCTCGCCGCCGCAGGCTTAGAAGCCAGGTTGCAATCGGGTGCCAGCTCTCCGCGTCGTTCTCGCGGCCCGTTCGCGCCCATGCACTCAGGTTGTCAATCACGATCAACTCGGTATCAGCCTCGATGGATCGCTCGATGCTTGCTTGGCCTTCGGGTGTGGAAATGTCGGGCAGGGTGTCGTCTTCTGGAACGATATCGGGGCTCAGCACGCGCAGAAATCCCGGCAAAGGCTCCGCATCGGGGCAATGCATCAAGCAACGCTGCTGCATTACCGCGCCGGGCAGCTCGCCATCGAGGTAGAGCACCTTGGACGGTTTGGCTGCACTCCACGGGCCGAAGCTGCCGCCGGTCGCCACGGCATAGGCGACCGATAGCGCAAAGTGTGTTTTTCCGATGCCGCGCGCCGCATAGACCATGCACAGGTCTTGCGAATGGAGCCAGGGCGACAGCATCTCGGCGCGGGGCTTGAACTTCATCCGTGCGAAGTCGTGAACGTCGAGCGCTCGAAGTGCGTTGCCTGGGCTCGCGATCTTCGCCGAATCAATGGCCCGATCGAGCGCATCGCGGGTTGCTGCATCGATCATTGCATGGCCTCCGAACGCAGATAGCTGATACGGCATGCGGCCTTGTGGGCTCGGTCGCGGTCGCCATCGGTGACCGGAAGCCCCTGCGCCAATGTCGAGGCTAGGACAGCAACAAACGTCGCCTCCTCTCCGATCAGTTCGAGCGCTTGGCTTGCCGTCAACAAGCGCCGCCGCTGCGGGCGGCCGGCGTTGGAATTCCGGGCGGGGAACAGATCGGAGATATCGAGCCCAAAGGCTTGGCTGATCGCCTCGACATCGCATTCCGATTTGAAGCACTTGAGCAGTACGGCGCCGTCATCGGTGGCGCCAATACTCAAGGTCGAGCGGTTGCCGCTGCCGCAAACAGGGCAGGCGCAGCGCCAGCGGGAAGCGCCGTTTTGCCTAAGCCCGAAGGCCTCGGCACGCGCCAGAACAGTGTCGATGGGTTGGCTCATTTTGCGCACCCGAGCAGGCGACGCAAGTCGGCGGTTGGCCAAGCGAGGCGGCCATTTATGCGCAGCGGACGAATCGGGCCGTTCTCTCGCATGGCCCAGATGCGCAGCGTCTGCTGCGCCCGGCTGAGGTGAAACGCGGCTTCTGCCGTGGGCAGTGTCGTGCGGGTCTCGCGATCCAGCGGCGTTGCGGTAAAAGTCTTCGTTTCCATGTATCTCCGTAGAGGTGTGTTGAACATGGATCGAATGGTCGAATCGCAACCCCTGTTGCGGTCAACGCCGCAACAGTGCTGCGCTTGCAAGCTGTTGATTGGAAAGGAGAAATTCTGATCGAGCGCAATAGCGCGCAACAGGATTGCGCGTCACGGCGGGCTGCTAAGTCCGCAAGGGCGCGGCTCTTGGCACCCGTACGTTGGGGGAATCGGGCCGTACGGCGTACTCCGTGCGTACGTGACTTGGGGCTACGCCGTACGTACGTTGTGTTGCGCCGGGCTAAGCCGTACGTACGGAATTGACCGAGCGGCGGGCTATTTGGCTCGGTGAACCCATGTGTTGAGCGGATGGCTTGTCACGGGCGCCGCCTTCTTGTTCGGAATCAACGCACGGACTCTCGCTTCCGACATCCCGTATTTTTCGGCTGCGGACTTGGTGCCATTTTTGTCCTTGTGGCGCCGAAGCTCGTCCAGCTCTTCTGGTGTCCACACCTGACCCTTGGTACGGCTGACGGCTGTGACAGGCTGCGGTACAGGCGCGGGGCTCGTCTCGCTGCTTGAGCTGCCCGCTGTGGCCTCAATGGACGACAGGGCCGCCTCAAGCTTCGCCGGGACTACGGCGGCGCCTGTACGTTCCGCCCAATTCAAAACGGCTCTCGGCCTCAGGCGTGGCGATGCCAAGGCCTCCGCACGTTCCATCAATTTTCTAAGCCCGTCGTACGTACGGTGAAACTCGGCAGGCTTCAGCGGTCCGCCAAAGCCTAGGAAGCCCGTTGATTGCTTTAACTCATTCTTGAGCGCTTCGGGGTTGACGACGCGCGGCTCGCGTCCAAGCAGTAGTGCAACGGCTTCGTCCAGAGTCCAGAAGTCGGCCATGCACCAAAAGACGAAGTCAGCTCCAGCGCCGGCCAGGTTGTAGAAGCGCGCATCTTCCTTTGCCTTTTCCTGCGCTTTGAGCTTGGCCTGGCGCTCAGCCGCGTGCTTTGCTGCATCGGCTCGCTGCTTTTTGCGCCCGGCGTCCGCTAGGCGGGCAACCTGCTCGGCAGGCATGGCGTTCAGCTGCGAGCGCAAGGCTTCGGACTGCGCTCTGAAGTCACCGGCTTTGGGATCACCGTTCGAGAGCTTCGCCTGTTCTTGCGGGCCTAAACTCAGCGACGCCTTTTCGAGGGCTTCTAGGATCGGCGTGAGCGGGAAGCGCTGTAGCAGGATCGCTTCAATGTCTGCTGCCTTGGACTGGGATGTCATCGGAACTGTCGGTTAGTGGCGGTCGGCGTGCGGATTGTTGCATCCGTCTTGGCTGGCGTTCACGGCAATGACGTTGTACCCATCGTCCCGCGCGGCCACGTTTCCATGGAACGATCCCTTAGGGGGCATCCCTAAGGGATGGAGGCCTGTGCCTGCTGCCTATAGGAAGCTTTCCATAGGAACCCTATAGGGGCGCAGTCTGAAGGGGCGGTTTCGCGGCCCGCGATTGCCTCCGCGCGGGTTCCATGGGCCGATTCCTTAGGGTGCTGTCCTAAGGGGCGCTGAAACGTGCCCAATGTCCATAAGCGACTTTCCATGGAAGCTCTATAGAAACCGCGTTAACGACCGCGCAGTCATGCGCCGGGCGAAGTGTTGGGCAACACGCCGAATTACCCCTTTGGGGATCGCAATGGGGGTAGTCCTCGTGCGATATGCGAACCGCCGCACGCGGAAGACGTTGGAATCTGGATCGAATGTTGAATCGGCCGCCGGCAAGGAATGCGGCGCCCGTGACCAGAACTCGACAAATCTGGCTACATGGTGGCTACATGAGTCCTGAAAGCCAGAAAGCAAAAAGCCACCGCTAGGGTGGCTTTTGCCTCTAAGTGCTTGTCGCAAAAAGAGTTTTTATGGTGGCGCTTCAGGGATTCGAACCCCGGACCTGCGGATTATGATTCCGTCGCTCTAACCGACTGAGCTAAAGCGCCTAAGCCCGCCATTATATGCGATATTTTTGCTGCGCTAGCAAGATCTGCAAGGCATGATGCGTGTTTAGCCCAAAATTTCTTGGCGCCTCACTCTGCCGCAGCCGCCGGCCCGACTCGATGTTCAGTTTCTTTCGTAAAAAACCCGCCCCCGTTCCAGTTGCTGAAAGCCCGGCCGTCGCGGCTCCGCCAGCGGCCGTTGCTGCCCCGGCCATCGCAAGTCCTGCCGAGGTGCAGGAGACGGCGCTTGTCGTCGACGTGCCGCGCCGCAGCTGGATGGACAAGCTGCGCCAGGGCCTGCGCAAGACCGGATCCAGCATCGCCCAGGTGTTCACCGGTACGCAGATCGATGATGCGCTGTACGAGGAGCTGGAGGCCGCGCTGCTGATGGCCGATGCGGGGGTCAAGGCGACCGAGTTCCTGCTCGCCGACCTGAAGCGCCGCGTCAAGGAGGCCAAGGCCACCGAGCCCTCGGCCGTGCGCGGCCTGCTGGTGCAGGCGCTGACCGATTTGTTGAAGCCCTTGGAGAAGCCGCTGACGGTGGGCGAGCAGAGCCCGACGGTGATGATGGTGGTGGGCGTCAATGGCGCGGGCAAGACCACCAGCATTGGCAAGCTGACCCGGCATTTCGCCGATTCGGGCCTGAAGGTGCTGCTGGCCGCGGCCGACACCTTCCGCGCGGCGGCGCGCGAGCAGCTGGCCGTCTGGGCCGATCGCAACCAGGTCGAGATCGTCAGCCAGGAAGGGGGCGATCCCTCGGCCGTGACCTTCGATGCCGTCACCGCCGGCCGCGCCCGTGGCCGCGATGTGGTGATTGCCGACACCGCTGGCCGTCTGCCGACGCAGCTGCATCTGATGGAGGAGCTGAAGAAGATACGCCGGGTGATTGCCAAGGCCCAGCCCGATGCGCCGCACGAAGTCTTGCTGGTGGTCGATGGCAACACCGGCCAGAACGCGCTGAGCCAGGTCAAGTCCTTCGACGAGGCACTGGGCCTGACCGGGCTGATCGTGACCAAGCTCGATGGCACGGCCAAGGGCGGGGTGCTGGCGGCGATTGCGCGCGAGCGGCCGATTCCGGTCTATTTCATCGGCGTCGGCGAGAAGCTGGAAGATCTGCAGACCTTCAACGCCGCGGAATTCGCGCAGGCCTTGCTGGAGTAGGCTTCAGCTCAGCCGGTGCGGCTCGGTCGCCTGATCGAGCGTCGGCAGCGGCGTGGTTTCCATCTCGTCGAACCAGGTCGATGGTGTGGGTTCGTACTGGTCGGAATTGTCTTCGGCTGCGGGCACCGATTCACGCTGGGCCTCGCGCAGGCTCATGGCCAGGCCGGCCATGGCGTTGTTGCTGAGCTTGGCACCATTCGACTCGGGCCTGCCGGCCGGTCCGGGGGGGCGATCACCCAGCAGCATCGTGCGCAGCACCTGGGCTGACGGCAGGCGCTTGGCCGGCAAGGTGAACATGGCAATGCCGGCGCCCTCGAGCACGCGGCGCACCCGCTCCAGGCGCTGCTGGCGGCTGGCCGGCGTGTCTTCCTGCTGCAGCTCGATCACGGCCAGCACCTCGGTGGTCTGGGTGCACAGCAGCAGGTCCACGCAGTGGTGGCCGACGCGCTGCAGCCAGTCGCCATAGGCATGGTCGGTGGGCACGCGCAGAAAGCGCGACAGCGGCACCTGGGCCAGTATCAGGTGATCGGGGCAGGCCTCGCGCAGCAGCGCCATGGCCTTGCGCTCGCTGCTCATCAGCACACGCATCGGCTTGGGGTGCCAGGCTTCGACGGTGTCCAGCGGATCGGGCCGGGCGCTGACCTGCTTGCGCTCTCGGCTGGACTTGTGCCGCAGCCAGAGCAGGGCCGCCGCCAACAGCAGCGCGGTGCCCCAGGCAATGGCCAGGCCCAGGGTCATCACATGCCTCCCATGCCCTTCATGCCACCCATGCGCTTCATCATCTTCATCAGGCCGCCGCCCTTCATCTTCTTCATCATGCCCTGCATCTGCTCGAATTGATTGAGCATGCGGTTGACCTCCTGCACATGCACGCCGGCACCGGTGGCGATGCGGCGCTTGCGGCTGGCTTTCAGCAGCTCGGGCTTGCGGCGCTCCAGCGGCGTCATGCTGTTGATGATGCCTTCCATGCGGCGCACGTCGCGCTCGGCGCGGTCCATGTCGGCGGCGCCGGCCTTGGCGGTCATTTGCGAAGGCAGCTTGTCCATCAGGCCGGCCAGGCCGCCCATCTTCTTCATCTGGCTGATCTGCGACAGGAAGTCATTCAGATCGAAACCGCTGCCGCTGCGCAGCTTGTCGGCCAGCTTCTGCGCCGACTCGACGTCCACGCCGGCCTGCACCTGTTCGACCAGGGCCAGGATGTCGCCCATGCCCAGCACACGGCCGGCATGGCGTTCGGCATCGAACACCTCGAGGCCGTCGATCTTCTCTGACACGCCGGCAAACTTGATCGGCGCACCGGTGACCTGGCGCACCGACAGCGCGGCGCCACCGCGCGAGTCGCCGTCCAGCTTGGTCAGCACCACGCCGGTCAAGGGCAGCGCCTCCTTGAAGGCCTTGGCGGTGTTGATCGCGTCCTGGCCCTGCATCGCATCAACGACGAACAAGGTCTCGACCGGATTGAGCACCGCATGCAGCTCGCGGATCTCGGCCATCAGCGCTTCGTCGATCGCCAGGCGGCCGGCGGTGTCGACCATCAGCACGTCGAAGTAGTGCTTCTTGGCGTAATCGAGTGCGGCCAGCGCGATGTCGCGCGGCTTCTGGCCCGGGTCGGACGGGAACCACTCGGCCCCCGCCTGCTTGGTCACGGTCTTCAGCTGTTCGATGGCGGCCGGGCGGTAGACGTCGGCCGAGACGGTCAGCACCTTCTTCTTGCGCTTCTCGATCAGGTGCTTGGCGATCTTGGCCGTGGTCGTGGTCTTGCCCGCGCCCTGCAGGCCGGCCATCAGGATCACCGCCGGGGGTTGCGCGGCGAGGTTGATGTCGCTGATGCCGGCGCCCATCGTCGCCACCAGCTCCTTGTGCACCACGCCCACCAGGGCCTGGCCGGGCGAGAGGGAACCGACCACCTCGGTGCCCAGCGCCTTCTCCTTGACCCGGGCGATGAAGTCTCGCACCACGGGCAGGGCCACGTCGGCTTCGAGCAAGGCCATGCGCACCTCGCGCAGCATGTCCTGGACGTTGTCTTCGGTAATGCGGGCCTGGCCGCGCATCGTTTTAACGAGGCGACTCAGGCGGTCTGTCAAGGTGGAGGCCATGGGGCGGGCGCAGCCAGCTGAAAAGCGGGTGCGCAAAAGTACACTGTGCGGATGATTCTATCGTTCGCGACCTCTACACAGTCTGGCCTGGCGCTTTGGAGTCTGTTGGGCTTCAGCGGGGTGGCGGCTTTGGGCTATGCCGTGACGGCGCTGAAGGCGCATGCCACGGCGCCTCAGCCAGCCCTCTTGCGTCATGCTTTGCTGCTGGCCTGGCTGGCCCATGCAGCGGCATTGCTGATCGATATTGCCGGCGTCGGCCTGGCCACGCCTGGTGCGCGCTTCGGCTTCGCGCCGGCGCTGTCCATGACGTTGTGGCTGGTGCTCGGCGTCTATATGGTCGAGAGCCGCTTGCTGCCCTTGCCCGGCGTCAGGCGTGTGCTGTCGGCGCTGGGTCTGGTGCTGGTGGTGCTGGCCTGCATCTTCCCCGGCGAGAGCCGGCCGCTGGCGGGTTCGCCCTGGGCGCCGCTGCACTGGGTGCTGGGCCTGGCCTCCTACGGCCTGTTCGGCGTGGCGGTGCTGCACGCAGCGCTGCTCAACATGGCTGAGCGGCAGATGCGCCTGAAGAAGAAGGCACCGGCCGCCGGTGCCATGGGCTTGCCGCTGCTGCGCCTGGAGCGGCTGACCTTCCAGTTCGTGGCGGCAGGCGTGTGCATGCTGTCGCTGGCGATTGCGCTGGGTTGGTGGTTCACTCCGCACTGGCGCTGGGACCACAAGAATCTGCTGTCCGTGCTGGGCTGGCTGGTGCTGTCCAGCCTGCTGGCTGGGCGCCAGGTGTTTGGCTGGCGCGGCCGGCGCGCCACGCGCTGGTTGTATCTCGGAGCGGGCCTGCTGCTGCTGGCCTATGTGGGCTCCCGTTTCGTCCTGGAAGTGCTGCTGCAGCGGCCTCTTAATTAAGCGCTGCGATGAAATATCTGATTCTGTTGCTGGTGATCGGTGTGGTGGCGCTGTTGCTGGGCTTCAAGCGGCGTACACCGCCGCCAGCGCGCCGCAGCGATGAGCCGAGGCAGGCGCTGACCATGGTCAGCTGTGCCGAATGCGGCTTGCACCTGCCGGTGGCCGAGGCGCTGCCGGGGCGCGGCGGCCACTTCTGCAGTGCCGAGCACCGCAATGCCTACGAGACCCGGCAGGGCGGGGTGCAATGAGGCTGTCTGACCTCGAGGCAGACACCGAGCCCGCGCCCTCCAGCAACCGGCGCGCGAGCGACCGCCGCCAGGGCGACAGACGGCGTGTGGACCGCCGCGGGCCGTCGGCTCGAGGCCAGGCGCAAAGCTCCTGGTTCGGGCCGGCCGCCACCGCGGATGGTCAGGGCGAGCCGGATCTGGAGGCCGAGGCCCGCCTGGCGCACGAGCTGGAGTCCGACGCCAGCGGCGAATCCGGCGAAGCCGAACCTCCGGCCGGCGCGCTGCGTGCGGCCTCACAGGGGGGCTCGAGCTTTCAGCGCATCTACCGGGTGTTCCTGGCCGCGCGTGCCGCCTTGGGGGTGGCGTTGCTGGCCACGCAGATCGGCCTGGCCCTGCTGGGCTCCCGGCCCGACGTCTGGGTGATGGTGCTGTGTGGCGGCTATGGGGTGCAGACCCTGGTGTTGTGGCTGCTGCCGCGCTTCCAGCAGCCCACCAGTCCCAAGGCCCTGGCCCGCCTGGCCAGTCCGCAATGGCTGGGCAGCATCGGTGTGGATCTGCTGGTGTTTTCGATGCTGCATGCGCTGGACGGCAGCAGCAGCCTGAACTTCGTCGCGCTGCTGGTGTTGCCGGTGCTGATGTCGGGCCTGCTGACGCCGCGGCTGATGGCCCTGGCCACCGCCGCCGGCGTGACCCTGATGCTGCTGGGCACGGCCTGGCTCAGCGTGCTGCGCGGCCTGGACCCGGCGTTGCGCATGACGCAGTCGGGCCTGGCCGGCAGCGGCTTGTTCATCGTCACCCTGCTGGCGGCCGAACTGGCCAGCCGGCTGGCCCGCGAGGAGCGCAGCGCCCGCGGCAGCCTGGAGCTGGCGCGCCAGCAGGCCCAGCTGAACCGGCTGGTGATAGACGAGATGCAGGAGGGCGTGCTGGTGGTGGACCGGCGCGGCCGCGTGCGCGCTGCCAACCCGGCCGCGCGCAGCCTGCTCAGCGCCCATGGCATGGTGCGGGCTGCGCCGTTCCAGCTGCGCGGCATGCCGGTCTGGGCGCCGCTGGTGGCTGGCGTGGAGAGTGCATTTGCACAGGGCGAATGGCCGGAGGAGGGCGCCGACCTGAGTCTGCAGTTCGAGCCTGGCAACAGCCGCTCGCTGCGCGTGCGCGTGCGCTTCACGCGGCGCCAGGGCTCGCGTGCCAGCGAGGAGTTGTGCGTGCTCTTTCTCGAAGACCTGCGCACCGTACAGGCGCGCAGCCGCCAGGAGAAGCTGGCCGCGATGGGCCGCGTCTCGGCCGGCATCGCCCACGAGATCCGCAATCCGCTGGCCGCCATCGACCAGGCCAATGCCCTGCTGTCCGAGGACTGCCTGGAGCCGACGCAGCAGCATCTGACAGCCATAGTCGCCAGCAATGCATTGCGCCTGAAGCGCATCGTCGATGACGTGATGGCGCTGGCACCGGGCGCCGGCAGCGATGCGAGCGAGGCCAGCATCATCGATGCGCAGGCGCTGCTGCTGGAGATCTGCCAGGAATGGGCGCGCACCAACGAAGTCAGCCTCGGCGACGAGGGGCTGCTGCAGCTGCAGCTGCCGCCCCATGCCTTGATGATCAGCTTCGAGCCCGACCACCTGCGCCGTGTCGTCGTCAACCTGCTGGACAACGCCTACCGCCATGCGCCCAAGCGCGCTGGAGCTCTGCTGGTGAGCCTGGGCCTGCGCTCGGACCGGCTGGCCGAGTTGGGGGTGTTCAGCGAGGGCGACCTGATTCCGCCCGATGTCGAGCGCCATCTGTTCGAACCCTTCTTTTCGACGCGCAGCCGCGGCACCGGCTTGGGGCTGTATATTTGCCGCGAACTGTGCGAGCGCCACGGCGGCAATATCGAATACATCAGCCGCAGGCAAAGCCAGGTGCAGGGCAATCAGTTCGTCGTCACCCTGAGACGTCAGGCGCCGCTGATCGGCGGCACCGTCACCCCCTCCAGCACAGCAGGCCACCCATGAGCGCCGACACCGAATTCAGCCTGCTGGTGGTCGATGACGAGCCCGACCTGCGCACCTTGTATGAGCTGACCCTGGTGCGCGAGGGTTATCGCATCGAAACGGCGGCGTCGCTGGAAGAGGCGATGGCGCAGCTCAAGCAGCACCGCTACAACGCCGTCATCACCGATATGCGCTTGCCCGATGGCTCGGGCCTGGATCTGCTGCAATGGCTGGAGAGCACCGGGCGGCCCGAGAAGGCCATCGTCATCACCGCCTTCGGCTCGGCGGAGAACGCGGTCGAGGCGCTGAAGGCCGGCGCCTACGACTACCTGACCAAGCCGGTGGACCTGCGCCAATTCCGCATGGTCGTGGCTTCGGCGCTGGGCCGCATGCCGCAGCAGGGGCCTTCGGTCGTGCCGGCCAGGCTGCCGTCGGAGCAAGCGCAGCCGGCCAGTGACAAACCGCTCAAGCCAGCGGCGGTGGCCACCGAGCCCAAGCGTGCCGCAGCGATAGAGGCACCGGTCAAGCCGACCGGCTTGCAGCGCATGGCCGGCGGCTCGACGGCCCTGCATCAGGTGCGCAGCCTGATCGAGAAGGTGGCGCGCAGCATGGCGCCGGTGCTGGTGCAGGGCGAATCGGGCACCGGCAAGGAGCTGGTGGCGCGTGCCATCCACGAGGTCAGCCCGCGCACGGCCCAGGCCTTTATCGCGGTGAACTGCGGCGCCATTCCCGAACAGCTGCTGGAGGCCGAATTCTTCGGCTACCGCAAGGGCGCCTTCACCGGCGCCAACGAAGACCGCGAAGGATTCTTCCAGGCCGCCAGCGGCGGCACCCTGTTCCTTGACGAGATCGGCGAGCTGCCGCTGAGCATGCAGAGCAAGCTGCTGCGCGTGATCCAGGAGCGCCTGGTGCGGCCGGTGGGCGCGGTGCACGAGCTGCCGGTCAATGTGCGCATCCTCAGCGCCACACACAAGGACCTCGGCGCCGAGGTGCTGGCCGGCCGCTTCCGGCAGGACTTGTTCTACCGCCTCAACGTGATACAGATCCGTGTGCCGCCGCTACGCGAACGCATCGAGGACCTGCGCGACATTGCCGAGCATGTGCTGGAGCGCATTGCCCGCGATGCCGGTGTGTCGCCCACACCGCGGCTCACGCCGGCGGCCTTCTCGCATCTGGCGCGTTACCCCTTCCCGGGCAATGTGCGCGAGCTGGAGAATCTGCTGCACCGTGCGCTGGCTCTGTCTGGCGGCGCCGAGATCGATCTGGCCGATCTGGATCTGCCTGATGCGGCCTTTGCCGACAGCAGCCAGGCCAGCTTCGATGCCTTGCTGGATCTGCCGACCGAGCTGCGCCGCGAGGCCGGCAGCGACGCGCAGGCCGCGCTGCCCAGCGACCTGGCGCAATACCTCGATGAGGTCGAACGCGACATCCTGATGCGTGCGCTGGAGCGCCACCGCGGCAACCGCACGGCGGCCGGCGCGAGCCTCGGACTCTCGCTGCGGCAGATGCGCTACCGCATGGCGCGGCTCGGCGTGGGGGCTGAAGGGGCAGGAGGCGATGGTGACGGCGACTGAGTCACTGTTCCTCGAGGGCTGGTATGCGCGGGCCGGCAAGCTGCCGTCACCGAACTGCAATGAGCGGCCCGCCGACCTGCCAACCACCTTGGCTCTGATCCACTCGATCAGCCTGCCACCGGGCGAGTACGGCGGCGATGCGATCACGCGGCTGTTCACCAACCAGCTGGACTGGGGCGCCCATCCTTATTACCAGGGCATACGCGGGCTGCAGGTGTCCTCGCATTTTCTGATCCGGCGCGACGGCGAGTTGCTTCAATTTGTGTCCTGCGAGCAGCGGGCCTGGCATGCCGGGGCTTCGCAATTCGGCGGCCGCAGCAATTGCAATGACTTCTCGATCGGCATCGAGCTCGAGGGCCTGGAAGGCCTCAGCTTCGAGGCGCCGCAGTACCAGACCCTGGTGCAGCTGCTGCGCGATCTGGCTGAGGCCTATCCGATTGCCCATGTTGTTGGCCACGAGCATGTGGCACCGGGGCGCAAGTACGACCCGGGGGCGGGCTTCGACTGGGCGCAGCTCGCGCAAGGGCTGGGCTGGCCCGCTCGGTGTTTCCCCGAGGGCCTGGTCTTGTCGGGCGGCGCAGAGGGCTGACAAGTCCGCTTGGTGGGGCTCGGGCGGACCTCGCGCCGTGTCAGCATTCATGCGCCTTGGCGCACGAAAATGGCCGCCAGGCCAATGCCGGCGCGGCCTGCGTTTGGCAAACGCCGAATTGGTGAGACCTGGCATGCGATGCCGGCCACCGGCGGGCTGCCAAAGGCCCTCCGCCTAGCGCGAGTTGTTCCATCGGTCAATGAGGGGCGCACGCTAGCGGTAGTGCTTGAAAGGGGTGGCGCCCCCAGATATAGTGTTCTTTCACGCTATACTGACCACCTGGCAAATCAACAACATGCCTGCCTCCACCGTAGTGTCTGATGGTCCCGGTCCTGGTTTTTTCATGCACCGGGCCGAGCCATCGCCACCATCCTGTGGGCAGGAGCAGAGATCAACCCACCCACCACTCGACTCGAGTGCCGCCCCCAGGCCAGGCCCTGGCGGGAATGATCTCCACCGGTTGGAGCCAAGTCGCTAAATGAAATCGCGCTGCGCCTGATCGGCAGGACTGGCAGGTGTGGCGCCGCTGTTTTTTGTTTCAGAGTTTTTCTGATTGACCGTCGTCGAGACAAGAGGGAATCCATGCAATCCACACACACCAGCACGTCTGAAGCCAGCGCTCTGCTGCAAGCCGCCTCGCCCCAAGCCGGCAGCCTGCAGTCGGCCTACCAGGGTTACCAGATCCTGCGTCGCAACGGCGCCGTGGTGGCGTTCGAGCCGAGCAAGATTGCGGTGGCTTTGATGAAGGCGTTTCTGGCCGTGCATGGCACGCAGGGCGCGGCCTCGGCCAGCGTGCGCGAGACGGTCGATGCCTTGACCGAAGCGGTGGTGCGTGGGCTGATGCGCTCGCGTCCCAGCGGCGGCACCTTCCATATCGAAGATGTGCAAGATCAGGTGGAGCTGGGCCTGATGCGCGCCAGCCACCACGAAGTGGCCCGGGCCTATGTGCTGTACCGCGAGCGTCGTTCGCAAGAGCGTGCCAGCCATGCCGCGCCGGCGCCCGATCATTCGTCCGGCCTGTATGTGATCGATGGCGGCCAGCGTCTGCCGCTGGACCTGGCGCGCCTGCGTACCGTGGTCACCGCCGCCTGCCAGAACCTGGGCGCCGACGTGACGGCCGAGCCCATCATGGCCGAGACCCTGCGCAATCTGTATGACGGTGTGCCGCTGGACGAGGTCTACAAGGCCGCCATCCTGGCCGCCCGTACCTTGATCGAGAAGGACCCCGGCTATTCGCAGGCCACCGCCCGACTGCTGCTGCACACGATCCGCAAGGAAATCCTCGGCGAGGAAGTGCTGCAGGGCGATATGCAACAGCGCTATGCCACCTACTTCCCCGGCTACATCGCCAAGGGCGTGGAGGCCGAGCTGCTGGACGAGCGGCTGCTCAAAGAGTACGACCTGGCCAAGCTGGGTGCCGCGCTGAAGGCCGAACGCGATCTGCAGTTTGACTACCTGGGTCTGCAGACGCTGTACGACCGCTACTTCCTGCACATCGAAGACGCCCGCATCGAAATGCCCCAGGCCTTCTTCATGCGCGTGGCCATGGGCCTGGCGTTGCGCGAAGAAAACCGCGAAGCCCGCGCGATCGAGTTCTATGAAGTGCTGTCGAGCTTTGACTTCATGTCGAGCACGCCCACGCTGTTCAACTCCGGCACGCGCCGCTCGCAGCTGTCGAGCTGCTACCTGACCACGGTCGGCGACGACCTGGAGGGCATTTACGAAGCGCTGAAAGAGAACGCGCTGCTGTCGAAGTTTGCTGGCGGTCTGGGCAATGACTGGACGCCGGTGCGCGCGCTGGGTTCCCACATCAAGGGCACGAATGGCAAGAGCCAGGGCGTGGTGCCCTTCCTGAAGGTTGTCAACGACACGGCCGTGGCCGTGAACCAGGGCGGCAAGCGCAAGGGCGCGGTCTGCGCCTATCTGGAGTCGTGGCACCTGGACATCGAAGAGTTCCTGGAGCTGCGCAAGAACACCGGCGACGACCGCCGCCGCACGCACGACATGAACACCGCGAACTGGATCCCCGATCTGTTCATGCGCCGTGTCATGGAGGGCGGAGACTGGACGCTGTTCTCGCCGTCGACCTGCCCGGACCTGCACGATCTGTTCGGCAAGCCCTTCGAAGCGGCCTACACCGCCTACGAGGCCAAGGCCGACCGCGGCGAGATCAAGCTGTTCAAGCGCATGCCGGCCAAGGACCTGTGGCGCAAGATGCTGTCGATGCTGTTCGAGACCGGCCATCCGTGGATCACGTTCAAGGATGCCTGCAATGTGCGCTCGCCGCAGCAGCACGTCGGCGTCGTGCACTCGTCCAATCTGTGCACCGAGATCACGCTGAACACCAACGACAGCGAAATTGCCGTCTGCAACCTCGGCTCGGTCAATCTGGTGCGCCACCTGCTGGCCGACGGCCAGATCGACCATGCCAAGCTGAAGAAGACCATTGCCACGGCGATGCGCATGCTCGACAACGTGATCGACATCAACTACTACGCGGTCAAGAAGGCGCGTGACTCGAACCTGCGCCACCGTCCGGTGGGTCTGGGCATCATGGGCTTCCAGGACGCGCTGTACACGCTGCGCACGCCCTATGCCTCGCAAGCGGCCGTCGAGTTCGCCGACCGCTCGATGGAAGCCGTCTGCTACTACGCCTACTGGGCCTCGACCCAGCTGGCCGAAGAGCGTGGCCAGTACGAGACCTACAAGGGCTCGCTGTGGGACCGCGGCATTCTGCCCATCGACTCGATCGATCTGCTGGCCGAAGCCCGCGGCGGCTATGTGGAAGTGGACCGCTCGACCAGCATGGACTGGGACGCACTGCGTGCCCGCATCAGCCAGCACGGCATGCGCAACAGCAACTGCGTGGCGATCGCGCCGACGGCAACCATCTCCAACATCATCGGCGTGGACGCCTCGATCGAGCCCTGCTTCGGCAACCTCTCGGTCAAGTCGAATCTGTCCGGCGAGTTCACCGTCATCAACGAATACCTGGTGCGCGATCTGAAGCGTCTGGGCCTGTGGGACGACGTGATGGTCATGGACCTGAAGCACTTCGACGGTTCGCTGCGCCGCATCGACCGCGCACCGGAAGAGCTGAAGTCGTTGTACGCCACGGCCTTCGAAGTCGAGACGCAGTGGCTGGTCGAGGCCGCCGCGCGCCGCCAGAAATGGATTGACCAGGCGCAGTCGCTCAATATCTATATGGCAGGTGCCTCGGGCAAGAAGCTGGACGAGACCTACAAGCTCGCCTGGACCCGTGGCCTGAAGACCACCTACTACCTGCGCACGATGGGTGCGACGCATGCCGAGAAGAGCACGGTCAAGGCCGGCCAGATGAACTCGGTGTCGAACAGCACGGCCGAAGTGGGCTCGTACTCGGCGCCGGTGGCTGCTGCTGATGCAGGCGCTGAAGCCATGCTCGGCGAGCCCGCGACCGATGTGAAGTTCTGCTCGATCGACAACCCGGATTGCGAAGCCTGCCAGTGATTTGAAGCGTGTCGAGCGAGTCGCGATGCCTCACGTTTTTGGTGATGGCTCTTGGCTTGTGCGGCGCGCTTGATTGACATCTTGTTGCACGCATCGCGTGTTGATGAAGCCCTCGAAGTCGATGTGAAAGTTGGGTCCGCGAGACCAGGTCTGAAGGCCTCGCATCGCGGACCTCTTTCGCTTCAGCGCGATCCCGCAAATTGATCACGCAATTTCGATGCACACCAGCAACAGCGAAGTCGCTTTGATGTCAAGAAGTCCTTGGTGTTTGAACGCAACACTCAGATAATCCGCAACCATAGGAAGTCCACCATGTTGGTTTGGGAAGAAGAATTTAAGCCCTCTCAAAGTCTCAATGCGTTGAACGCAGCGAGCGAGCCCAGCGCACCGCGCTCGGCCGCATCGGCGTCTGCAAATGCAGCCTTCACGGCCGACGCAAACACACCGGTCCCCACCATCTCCACCGTCCTCTCCTCCGCATCGAACGCTGCCGCTCAGTCGTCAGTTGAGGCTCCTGTTCAGCGCCGCGTCAACGCGGCCGACAAGCGCATCATCAACGGCCAGACGGACGTCAATCAGCTGGTGCCGTTCAAGTACAAATGGGCCTGGGAGAAGTACCTCGCCACTTGCGCCAATCACTGGATGCCGCAAGAGGTGAACATGTCGCGCGACATCGCGCTCTGGAAAGACCCGAACGGTCTGAGCGAAGACGAGCGCCGCATCATCAAGCGCAATCTCGGCTTCTTCGTCACCGCCGATTCGCTGGCCGCCAATAACATCGTGCTGGGCACCTACCGCCACATCACCGCGCCCGAGTGCCGCCAGTTCCTGCTGCGCCAGGCCTTTGAAGAAGCGATACACACGCACGCCTATCAGTACATCGTCGAGTCGCTGGGTCTGGACGAGTCCGAGATCTTCAACGCCTACAACGAAGTCAAGTCGATACGCGACAAGGACGAGTTCCTGATCCCCTTCATCGGCGCGATCATGGACCCGCACTTCAACACCGGCACGCCCGAGAACGACCAGACGCTGCTGAAGAGCCTGATCGTGTTCGCCTGCCTGATGGAAGGGCTGTTCTTCTACGTCGGCTTCACGCAGATCCTGGCCATGGGTCGGCAGAACAAGATGACCGGTGCGGCCGAGCAGTACCAGTACATCCTGCGCGACGAATCGATGCACTGCAATTTCGGCATCGACCTGATCAATCAGCTGAAGGCCGAGAACCCGCATCTGTGGACGGCTGCCTTCAAGGCCGAAATCAAGGCGCTGTTTCTTCAAGCTGTGGAGCTTGAGTACCGATATGCCGAGGACACCATGCCGCGTGGCGTGCTGGGCCTCAACGCATCGATGTTCAAGGGCTATCTGCGCTACATCGCCAACCGCCGTGCCACCCAGATCGGTTTGGAAGAGTTGTTCCCGAATGAAGAGAACCCCTTCCCCTGGATGAGCGAAATGATTGACCTGAAGAAGGAGCGCAACTTCTTTGAAACCCGCGTCATCGAATACCAATCCGGTGGCGCACTCTCGTGGGACTGAGGCACTGAACAGCGCGGCGCTTTCAGCGATTCAAGAACACGAGATCAAGCAGTACGAAAGATAGATTGGCAAGACAGATCAGCGGTGCCATAGAAGCATTGCGCTTGTGTCTTGCGACCCCATTCACCGCACCGGGGCGCCCCTCCTGGGCAGACTTTCGGGTGGTGGATAACTGCATCGAGGCGAGCTAGATCGACTCGGGCAGTGCTCTTTTAACTTGATCAAGGAGATTGAAATGGCAACTGCAAAGAAAGCGCCGGCCAAGAAGGCCGCTCCCGCTAAGAAGGCCGCAGCGAAGAAAGCTGCACCGGCAAAGGCCGCGGCACCCGCCAAGAAGCCCCCGGTGAAGAAGGCGGCACCTGCCAAGAAGGCAGCCGCTCCGGCGAAGAAGGCAGCACCGGCCAAGAAGGCCGCTGCACCGGCAAAGAAGGCCGCTCCGGCCAAGAAGGCAGCCGCTCCGGCAAAGAAGGCAGCACCGGCCAAGAAGGCCGCTGCACCTGCTAAGAAGGCAGCAGCACCGGCCAAGAAGGCCGCTGCACCTGCGAAGAAGGCTGCAGCCCCGGCCAAGAAGGCCGCTGCACCCGTCAAGAAGGTTGCTGCCAAGAAGTCCAGCGCTGCTGCGCCGAAGCCTGCTGCAAAGCCGGCCGCCAAAAAGGCTGCGAAGAAGCCTGCTGCAAAGAAAAGTGGCCCTGCCCCTGCGGCACCTGCTGCTGCCAAGCCTGCCGCGGCTCCTGCGTCGTCTGCCAAGACCGCGCTGAGCCCGCAAGCTGCCTGGCCTTTCCCGACCGGCAACAAGCCGTAAGGACAGGTCTCGCGACAGTCAAAACCCGGCCTCGGCCGGGTTTTTTTATATCGGCCGGCCTCGGCCAGGCCTGGGCCGGAGAGGGGAAACCCCTGATGCGCGGCCCTGCCTTTTTACACGTCGGAAATATACAATCGCAAACGTTTGCGTTTATAGTGGCGCGGGCCTGATCCAGCCACCCGCCTCTTCACTTTGTCATCCATTGCATGAGCACCATCAAGGACGTTGCAGCACGAGCAGGGGTGTCGTTCACCACGGTCTCGCACGTCTTGAACGGCACGCGGCCGGTCAGTGAATCGGCGCGGGCGCGGGTGCAGCAGGCGGTGGCCGATCTGGGCTATTTTCCGAGCGCCGTGGCACGCTCGCTGAAGACCAGCGAGACCCATATCATCGGCGTGCTGGTGCCCAACGTCACCAACCCATTTTTTGCCGAGCTGACCCGTGGCGTCGAGGACTGCGCCCACCAGGCCGGCTACTCCGTCTTCCTGTGCAACTGCGATGACAACCCGGGCCGGCAGTCGCGCTATCTGCAGACGCTGGTCGAGCGCCGTGTGGACGGCATGCTGCTGGCCTCGGCCGGCGGCGCGGAGTCGCTGCCGCACGGCTGGGCGGCCTATGGCATGCCCTCGGTCATCGTCGACCGGCGCATGCCTGGCGTCGAGGCCGATCTGGTGCGCATCGACAACCAGGCCGGTGCGCGGCTGGCGGTCGAGCATCTGCTCTCGCTGGGTCATCGCAACATCGCCTGCATCAGCGGCCCCGAATCATTCGAGGTCAGCAATTCGCGTGAAGTCGGCTGGCGCCAGGCGCTGGCAGCCGCGGGCATCACGCCACAGGATTCCTGGCTCGAGAGAGGAGACTTCAGCAGCTCCTCGGGCTATGCCGCGGGCCGGCGCCTGTTCGAGCGCAACGAGGTCAGCGCGGTGTTTGCCAGCAATGACTTGATGGCGCTGGGCGTGCTGCGAGCCGCGGCAGAGTCCGGCCTGGCCGTGCCCAGCGCGGTATCGGTGATAGGCTTTGACGGCATTGATCTGGGCGCCTATTCCTTCCCGGCCCTGACCACGGTGGGCTACTCGATACGCAAGCTCGGCGAGCGTGCCGCCAGCATGCTGATGCAGCGCATCGAGTCACCGACCCATGCCACGCAGGAACTGGTGCTGGCGCCGGAGCTGATGCTCAGAGAATCCACGGCCGCGGTGCGGCACTATTGATTGATCGATCAAACCCATTCCTCGGGAGTCCTTGATGAACCACTTTCTGCCTTCTTCCAAGCCCCTGCTGGCCGGACTTGCCCTGATCAGTGCCTGCGCTCCGGCAATGGCCCAGGGCGACCCGGCCGTGGTGTTCGATATGGGCGGCAAGTTCGACAAGTCCTTCAACCAGTCGGCCTACGAGGGCGCCGAGGCCTACAAGAAGGCCACCGGCAAGAAGTACGCCGAGTTCACGATGACCAATGAGGGCCAACGCGAGCAGGCGCTGCAGAAGCTGGCGCAGGGCGGCAAGAATCCTATCGTGACGGTGGGCTTCGGCGGCTCGGCCTCGATGGAAAAAGTGGCGCCGCTGTTCCCGAAGACGCAGTTCTACATCATCGACATGGTGGTGGAGAAGCCGAACGTGAAGTCCATCGTGTTCCGTGAGCAGGAGGGCTCCTTCCTGGTCGGCGCGCTGGCGGCGCTGAAGTCCGCCACCGGCAAGGTCGGCTTTGTGGGCGGCATGGACATCCCGCTGATCCGTCGCTTTGCCTGCGGCTATGAGCAGGGTGCCAAGTACGTGAATCCCAAGGCCGAGGTGTTCTCCAACATGACGGGCACCACGCCCGCAGCCTGGAACGATCCGACCAAGGGCGGCGAGCTCGCGCGTTCGCAGATGGACCGGGGCGTCGACGTGATCTTCGCCGCCGCCGGCGGCACCGGCATGGGCGTGTTCCAGGCCGTCAAGGATGCGAAGAAGTTCGCCATCGGCGTCGACAGCAACCAGAACTATGTGCACCCGGGCACCATCCTGACCTCGATGGTCAAGCGCGTCGATGTGGCCGTGAAGAACGCCTTCACCGACGGCGCCAAGGGTGCGCCCGGCAGCGGCATCACCTCGCTGGGCCTGAAGGAGGGTGGCATCGACTGGTCTCTCGACGAGCACAACCGCGCGCTGATCACCAAGGCCATGGAAGAGCGCGCGAACCAGATCAAGGCCGACATCGTGAGCGGCAAGATCAAGGTCATCGACTACATGGCCAAGAACGAGTGCAAGTAAGTCAGCAGAGACTTTGATGAGCGGCGACAACCCCCCCGCCTCGCTGGCTTACGCGGTCGAGATGCTTGGCATCACCAAGCGTTTCGGCACCGTGCTGGCCAATGACCAGATCGAGCTGAAGATCGCCGCCGGCACCATCCATGGCGTCGTCGGCGAGAACGGCGCGGGCAAGTCGACCCTGATGTCCATCCTCTACGGCTTCTACCAGGCCGACGAGGGCGAGATCCGGCTGCAGGGCCAGCCGGTGCAGATACGCAGCAGCACCGAGGCGATTGCTCAAGGTGTGGGCATGGTGCACCAGCACTTCATGCTGGTCGAGCCGCTGAGCGCGCTGGAGAACATCCTGCTCGGCGCCGAGGACGGCTGGCTGTTGGCCAAGGCGCGGCAGAAGGCCGAGGCGCGGCTCAAGATCCTGATGGAGACACACCATCTGCCGGTGGACCTGCACAAGCTCGTCGAGGCGATGCCGGTTGGCGAGCAGCAGCGGCTGGAGATTCTGAAGGCCCTGTTCCGCCGCGCCCGCATCCTGATACTCGACGAGCCCACCGGCGTGCTGACGCCGCAGGAGGCGGCCCAGTTGTTCACCATCTTGCGCGAGCTGCGGGCCCAGGGCGTGACCGTGGTGCTGATCACGCACAAGCTGCAGGAGATCATGGACGTGACCGACAACGTCACCGTGATGCGCGCCGGCCGCGTCGTCGCGCAGCGCCGCACCCAGGACACCAGCCGCGAGGAGTTGGCCGAGCTGATGATTGGCCGGCCCGTGCTGCTGCAGGTGAACAAGAAGGGCGCCAAGCCTGCCGCCGACAGCGCAGTGCGCCTGGCGGTGAAGAACCTGCGTTATCACGATGCCCGTGGTGTCGAACGGCTGAAGGGTCTGGACTTTGAATTGCGTGCCGGCGAGATCCTGGGCATTGCCGGGGTGTCGGGCAACGGCCAGACCGAGCTGCTGGCCGTGCTGGCCGGTTTGCTCAAACCGAGCGCCGGCGAATTGCAGCTGAACACACTTGGTGCGCAACGCCGCTTCGATGCCAGGCAATGGCTGCCGGCCTCCGAACTGCGCACCTTCGGCTGCGGCCATGTGCCGGAAGACCGGCTGGGCGAGGGCGTGGTCAAGAACTTCAGCATGCAGGAGTCGGCCATCCTCGGCTTCCATCAGGATGCCGAACTGGGCGGCTGGGCCTGGCTGAGCCCTAAGCGCATCCGCGAGCGCACCCTGCGCCTGATCGAGGCCTTCGATGTGCGGCCGGTGCTGCCCAGCCTGCGCACGGCTGACATGTCGGGCGGCAATCAGCAGAAGCTGGTGATCGCGCGTGAGATGGCGCGCCAGCCCGAGGTGCTGCTGGTCGGTCAGCCGACGCGCGGTGTCGATCTGGGGGCGATCGAACGCATCTACCGCGAGCTGATCAAGGCCCGTGACGCCGGCGCGGCCATCCTGCTGGTGTCGGTCGAGCTGGAAGAGATCTTCGCGCTGACCGACCGCATCATGGTCATGAACGGCGGCCGCATCACCGGCATCGTCGAGACCGCCCAATCCAGCGCCAAGGACATCGGCATGCTGATGACAGCAGAGAAGGCCGCAGCATGAGCGAAGCCGCCAGCAGCTTGCCGGCACCGGTGCCCAAGCCAAAGCCCATCACCAACAAAATGCCCTGGTGGATGAATGGCCTGGCCATTCCCGGCGTGCAGTTGCTGCTGGCCCTGGCCGTGGCCTCGCTGGTCGTGCTCGGTGTCGGCGAGAGCCCGTTGGCCACCCTGAAGGTGATGCTGGTGGGGGCACTCGATCCGCAGGCCGGGCTGTCGTCCACCCTGTACTACGCCACCAGCCTGATCTTCACCGGCCTGGCCGTCACCGTGGCCTTCCATGCCGGGCTGTTCAATATCGGCGGCGAGGGCCAGGCCTATGTGGCCGGCCTGGGCGTCGCGCTGGCCTGCCTGTGGCTGGACGGCACCTTGAGCGCGCCGCTGATGTTTCTCGTCGCGGTGTTCACGGCGATGCTGTTCGGTGCGGCCTGGGCCTGGGTGCCGGGCTATCTGCAGGCCAGGCGAGGCGCGCATGTGGTGGTCACGACCATCATGTTCAATTACATCGCTGCGGGCCTCTTGAACTACATGCTGGCCAATGTGATCCGCTCGCACGAGGGCATGGCCATAGAGACGCGGCCGTTCAAGGAAGCGGCCCTGCTGCCCAAGGCCCAGCCCTGGCTGCAATCCATGGGCATCGAGGTCGGCCCGTCCTATCTGAATCTGGCGCTGCTGGTGGCGCTGATCTGCGTCGCCCTGGTCTGGTGGCTGCTCTGGTACACCCGCCTGGGTTATGCCTTGCGCACCTACGGCCAGAACCCCCGTGCCGCCCAGTACGCCGGCATGTCGGCGACGACGATGATCGTTACCGCGATGCTGATCTCGGGTGGCCTGGCCGGCCTGATGGCCGTCAACGATGTTTACGGCGCCCAGGGCCGGCTGGTGCTGAACTACACCGGCGGCATGGGTTTTCTGGGCATTGCCGTGGCACTGATGGGCCGCAACCATCCGCTGGGCGTGCTGGCCTCGGCCCTGCTGTTCGGTGCGCTGTACCAGGGCAGCACCGATCTGCAGCTCGAATTTCCGCGCATCAGTCCGGAGCTGATCTTGGTCATCCAGGGCCTGGTGGTGTTCTTCGCCGCCGCGCTGGACCGCCTGGTGCGTGACCCGATGGAGCGCTGGTATCTGCGCCGCCAACTGAAGAGTGTGGCCCGCTGAGGTGATCATGGAAGACCTCATTCTCAATCTCTTCAGCATGCTGGCCTCGACCATACGGCTGGCCACACCGCTGATCTTTGCCGCCATGGGCGGCATCCTGGCCGAGCGCTCGGGCACGGTGGACATAGGCCTCGAAGGCAAGATGCTGGTCGGCGCCTTTGCGGCGGCCACCGTGGCCAGCCTGGTGCAGTCGCCCTGGCTGGGCCTGGCGGCAGGCATGGCGGTGGCCGTGGCCATGAGCCTGCTGCATGGCGTGGCGACGATACGCTACAAGGGCGACCATGTGGTCTCCGGCATGGCGCTGAACTTCCTCGCCTCGGGCCTGACCCTGGTGCTGGGCCAGGCCTGGTTCGAGCAGGGCGGGCAGACGCCCATGCTCAGCAACGAGCAGCGCTTCACGCCCATCTTCCTGCCGGGGGCTGACTATCTGGCCGCCAACGTGCCGGTGCTGGGCCCGTTCTACAAGACCGTGCTGTCGGGCCACACCATCCTGGTCTATCTGGCCTTTGTGATCGTCGCGGCCATGGTCTTCCTGCTCGGCCAGACCCGCTTCGGCCTGCGCCTGCGCGCGGTCGGCGAGGAGCCCAATGCAGTGGACACGGCCGGCATCTCGGTGCCGCTGCTGCGCTACCAGGCGCTGATAGGCACCGGCCTCTTGTGCGGCATGGCCGGCGCCTATTATTCGATGTCGCAGAATGCCGCCTTCGCGCGCGAGATGACGGCCGGCGGCGGCTATATCGCGCTGGCGGCAATGATCTTCGGCAAGTGGCGGCCGGTGCAGGCGATGCTGGCCTGCCTGCTGTTCGGTCTGCTGACCGCGCTGGAGGCGCGTCTGCAGGGCCAGAGCCTGCCCTGGGTGGGGGAGGTGCCGACCCAGGTGTTCCAGGTACTGCCCTATGTGCTGACGGTGATACTGCTGGCCGGCTTCATCGGCAAGGCCGTGCCGCCCAAGGCCGTGGGCCGGCCCTACGTCAAAGAACGCTGATAACAGACAAAAACCATGGCAATCATCAACATCGGCTCGATCAATGTCGATCACAGCTACCAGCTGAAGCGCTTCCTGCAGCCGGGCGAGACGGCCAGCTGCGAGCACTATCTGCGCGGCCTGGGCGGCAAGGGCATGAACCAGTCGATCGCGCTGCAGCGCGCCGGCGCCGAGGTCGTGCACCTGGGCGCGATCGGCCGCGACGACAGCTGGGTGCGCGCCGCCATCACCGCCGCCGGCATCTCGCTGCGGGACGTGATCGAGACCGAGGCCGATACCGGCCACGCCATCATCCAGATCGACGCCCAGGGCGAGAACTGCATCCTGCTGTATCAGGGCGCCAACCATGCGCTTGCCGAGGCCGATGTGGCCGGCGTGCTGCGGCGCTATCCCGATCACCACTGGGTGCTGACGCAGAACGAGACCAATGTCGTGGCCCAGACGATACGCCTGGCCGCTGCGGCCGGCCGCAAGGTGGCCTTCAACCCGGCACCCTGCGATCCGGCGCTGGCGCAGCTGCCGCTGGAGCAGCTGGGGCTGCTGCTGGTCAACGAGGTCGAGGTCTGCCAGCTGAGCGGTGAAGGCGAGCTCACCGCCGCCTATGCCGCGCTGCGCCAGCGCTGCCCCGACACCCTGGTCGTCGTGACCCTGGGCGCCGAGGGCCTGTGGGCCGCGCAGGGCGCGCAGCAGTGGCAGGTGCCCAGCTACCCGACCCAGGTGGTGGACACCACCGGCGCCGGCGACACCATCACCGGCTATCTGCTGGCCGGCCTCGATGAAGGCATGGCCGTCGAACCGGCGCTGCACCTGGCGGCCAAGGCCGCGGCCATCACCGTGTCGCGGCGCGGCGCGGCGGCGTCGATTCCGCAGCGCTCGGAACTCATCTGACTCATTCGCTGATCAACACAGAAGGAACCCCCATGAGCACCAAGCACACCATGATCATCGACACGGACCCGGGCGTCGATGATGCGCTGGCCCTGATGCTGGCCGCCTACAGCCCCGAGATCGAGCTGCTGGGCCTGACCACCATCTTCGGCAACGTCAGCGTCGAGCAGGCGACCAAGAACGCGGGCTTCCTGGTCTCGCTGATGCCCAAGGCCGTGCCGGTGGCCCAGGGCGCTGCCACGCCGCTGGTCAACGACCTGCACCCCTACCCGGACTTCGTCCACGGCAAGAACGGCTTCGGTGACATTGATGTCGCCTACCCGGCCGACTTCAAGCCGGACCCGCGCTCGGCCGCTCAGTTCATCGTTGACCAGATCAATGCCCGACCCGGCGAGGTGACCCTGGTGCCGGTGGGCCCGCTGACCAATATCGCGCTGGCCCTGCACCTGGATCCGAGCATCACGAAAAAGGTCAAGCAGGTCGTGATCATGGGCGGCGCGGTCTATCGCGGCGGCAATGTCTCGCCGGCGGCCGAGGCCAATATCTGGAACGACGTGCATGCGGCCCAGGTGGTGTTCAGCGCCGACTGGCCCATCGTGATGGTGGGCCTGGATGTCACCCACCAGACGGTGATGCCCGAGTCGCGCATGAACGCGCTGTGCGCCAACTCGCCCAAGGTGGGTGGCTTCCTTGCCAAGATCTGCGAGTTTTACGCCAACTTCTATCGCAACACCGCGGGCTTCGACGGCTTCTGCGTCCATGACCCGGCCACTGTCGTGCAGGTGCTGCGCCCCGATCTGTTCGGCACGCAGCGCGGCCAGATCGAGGTCGTCACCGAAGGTCTGGCCCTGGGCAAGACCCTGTTCGGCCCGGCCGGCTTCATGTATGCCGAACCCGGTTGGGGCAAGCGCACCAATGTCGAGGTCTGCACCACGGTGGACAGCGAGGGCGTGCTCAAGTTCATCGAAGACGTGATCAAGACCGCGCCCTGAGCCACGCAGGTCAGATCGTCACAAGGAAACGCCGGGCCGCCCCAAGTTTCCTTGCTCCCCCTCGGGGGGCGGACGCCGCAAGGCGGCCTTGGGGGCCCACCACCTATTCGGAGCCATCATGTCGAATCCCTTCCCCGTCGCCACTGTTGACCTGCGCGACTACCGCAGCAATGACCCGGCTCGCAAGCTGCGCTTCATCCAGACCCTGGGCGATTCGTTCTCGGGCATTGGCTTTGCCGTCGTCACCGGCCATGACCTGGACGATGCGTTGCAGAACAAGCTCTTCCAGCAGGTCGAGGACTATTTCAAGCTGCCGGTCGAGGCCAAGAAGGCGCACGAGGTGCCGGGCCTGAAGGGCCAGCGCGGCTACAGCGCCTTCGGCACCGAGGTGGCGAAGTCGGAGAAGGTGGCCGACATGAAGGAGTTCTGGCAGCACGGCCAGACCCATGCCCCAACGGATGCACTGCATGGCAGCGAGCCGGGCAATGTGCAGGTCGCCGAGCAGCCAGACTTCACGCCCACGCTCAAGCAGGTCTACGAGGCGCTGGAGGCCAGTGGCCGCGATCTGCTGCGCGGCATCGCCGTCTATCTGAACCTGCCCGAGGACTATTTCGACGCCAAGATCACGGGCGGCAGCAGCATCCTGCGCGCCATCCACTACCCGCCGATCACGCAGGAGCCCGACAGCGCCGTGCGCGCCGCCGCGCATGAGGACATCAACCTGATCACCCTGCTGATGGGCGCCTCGGCCTCGGGCCTGGAGGTGCTGACCAAGGACGGCGAATGGCTGGCCATACAGGCGCCACCCGGCTATGTGACGATCAATGTCGGCGACATGCTGCAGCGCCTGACCAACAAGCGCCTGGTCTCGACCACGCACCGCGTCGTCAACCCGCCGCGCGAGCTGTGGCACACCTCGCGCTACTCGGTGCCCTTCTTCCTGCACCCGCGGCCCGAGATGGACCTGACTTGCCTGGACAGCTGCGTCGATGCCGCCCACCCCAAGCAGTTCGACAGCATCACCGCCGGCGCCTATCTGGCCGAGCGGCTGGACGAGATCCGCGCCGAGAAGCGCGTCGCCAAGGCCTGATAGAGATGAGCACCGAGCAGTACCTGATCATCTCCCCGCGCTGGGTCGTGCCCATGGAGGGCGTGGAGCCCGTGCTCACCGGGCACAGCGTTGTGCTGCACGCCGAGCGCATCGTCGCCGTGCTGCCGACCGAACAGGCCCGCGCCCAGTACGGTGCCCAGGCCGAGGAGGTGTTGCTGCCCGAGCAGGTGCTGATCCCAGGCTTCATCAATATGCATGCGCACTCGGCCATGACCCTGCTGCGCGGCGTGGCCGATGACCGCGACCTGATGGACTGGCTGGAGAACGCGATCTGGCCGATCGAGCGCGCCTTCATGGGGCCGGAGTTCGTCTACGACGGCACGCGGCTGGCGGCGGTGGAGTCGCTGCGCGGCGGCATCACTTACACCAACGACATGTATTTCTATCCCGTCGATGGCGCACGTGCGGCCATTGACGCGGGCATGCGCCTGGGCACCTCGATCAATGTGCTGGAGTTCCCGACGCCTTACGCGGCCAATGCGCAGGAATACATCGCACGCGGGCTGGAAGCCCATGAGCAGTTCAAGAATCATCCGCTGATCGATATCACGATCGCCCCGCATGCGCCGTACACGGTGAGCGATGCGACCTTTCTGCAATTGGGCCAGATGTGCCAGGACCTGGGCCTGCGCATGCACTGCCATGTGCACGAGACGCAGGTCGAGGTCGAAGGCGGGCTCAAGGAGCACGGCATGCGCCCGCTGGCGCGGCTGGACAAGCTCGGCCTGTTGAACGATCGCTTCCAGGCCGTGCACATGGTGGCGCTGGATCAGGCCGACCGCGAACTCTGCGCCGCGCGCGGCCTGCATCTGCTGCACAACCCCTCGTCGAACATGAAGCTGGGTTCGGGCATCAGCCCGGTGCAGGCGGTGCAGGACCTGGGCGTCAACGTGGCGTTGGGCACCGATGGCGCGGCATCCAACAACCGCCTGGACATGTTCACCGAGATGCGTGCCGCCGCACTGCTGGCCAAGGTCGGCAACCATGCGCCGCGCGCCGTGCCCGCCTACAAGGCGCTGGAGATGGCAACCCTGGCCGGCGCTCGTGCGCTGGGGCGGGCGCACGAGCTGGGCTCGATCGCCGCCGGCAAGCTGGCCGATCTGACCGCCGTGGACTTGAGCTCACCCGAGTGCCAGCCGGTGTTCGATCCGATCTCGCAGCTGGTTTATGCGGCCGGGCGCGAGCATGTCAGCGATGTCTGGGTGGGCGGCCGGCGCGTGCTGAATGCCCGCCAGCTGACGACGGTCGACGTGCAGGAAGTCAGCGCCAAGGCCAGGCAATGGGGCGAGCGCATCCTCGCTCGCTGACCGACCTTTCCGCTACGGGTAGAACACCTCGACGGTGTAGCCGACCAGGCGCGCATCACCGGCGCGCAGCTGGGTCTGCAAGCTCAGCTCGCTGCGGGCCGCGATGATGCCGGCCGGGTTGCCGACCGAGGGCGCACTGGCTGCAAAGTCGGCCGGGCTCAAGACTTTGCGTGCCAGCAAGGCGCCGGCCGAATCGCTCAGGCTCAGCTCGAACGAGGGCATGGCCAGCGGCGCATCGGCGCGATTGCGCAGGGTCACGGCCAGGCGGTAGGCGCCGGCCTCGTTCGGTGCACGGGTCAGCGAACTGCCCTCGACGCTGAGCGCCTCGATGCGCTGCAGCGGCCGGATCTCGCAGCCCAGGGCCTGGCACATCTGCTTCAACGGTTCGGCCAGCGCTGGCTGCTGGGCGGCCAGCGCATCGCGGAAGTGGAACAGCGCCTGCAAGGCCAGCAGCAGGGCCAGCAACAGCCCGGCGCTGAGCCACAGGCGGCGCTGCTTGGCGCTCATCGGTATGCGTGCCTTGGGCGCGTTGCGCACGAAGGCTGGCACATGGGGCGAGTCTTCCGGGTCGGCGGCCAGGCCTGCGATGTCGGGTGAGCCCATCCCCTCGTCCGAGATCGGAGCGAAGTCGGCAGTGGCGGGCTCGGGCGGCAGCTCGGAGGGCTGCCAGGCTTGTGAACTCTCGAAGCGGCGCGGCGGGGTCTCGTCGCCAGGCACGCTGGGGGCCATGCTGCCGTCAACGCCGGCGCGCATCTCCCAGGTTTCTTCTTCTTCGGGCGGCAGCGACTGTGCGGCGAGGGCCTCGTCCTCCTCCGGTTCGGGGGCCGGGTATTGCTGCCCGTAGCCGGTGTCGTCCAGCGCGATGTCCAGCGGTTCCGGTTCGGGCTCTGGCTCGGCTGGCCGGGGCCAGGGCGGCGGCGCCTCGCGCTCCAGATCGAACAACTGCTCACGGGCGTCGAACACCTCGGCGCAACGGCCGCAGCGCACCCAACCTTCGGAGACTTTCAGCTGGTCCTGCACCACCCGGAAAACGGTGCCGCAAGCGGTGCAACGGGTGGCAAGACTCATGCGGGAATCATGCCATGGAGAAGACTTAATTCCGCTGGGCGGTCATCAAAATCCAGCCCTCTTCCGAGTCGCTGACCTCGAGCTTGAGCCAGGGTTCGTAGGCGGCCTTCAGCTCTTCGGCCTGGCGCTCCAGAATGCCGGCCAGCACCAGATGGCCACCGGCCGCGAGGTGATTGCACAGCAGCGGCGCGAGCAGCTTCAGCGGCGTGGCCAGGATATTGGCCAGCACCAGCGGATACATGCCCTTGGCCTTGTCGGGCAGGCCAACCGTCAGGGTCACCTTGTTGGCTGCCGCATTGGCATGCGAGGAGGTCACGGCCGCCGGGTCGATGTCGACCGCGTCGATATCGCGTGCGCCGAACAGCGCCGCGCCGATGGCCAGGATGCCGGAGCCGCAGCCGTAGTCCAGCACGCGGTCCCAGCCCGGGGCCAGATCGGCATGGCGGGCGATCCAGCGCAGGCACATGCGGGTGGTCGGGTGGGTGCCGGTGCCGAAGGCCAGACCCGGGTCCAGCCGCATCACCTGCTCGGCCTGCGCCGGCGCCTCATGCCAGGACGGCACGATCCAGAAGGTCTCGGTGATCTCCACCGGCGCGAACTGCGATTGCGTCAGCCGCACCCAGTCCTGCTCGGGCACTTCCTGAATCGCCTGCACATGCACATTGCTGGCCCAGTCCTGGGCCAGCAGCAGGGTGGCGGCATCGGTGGCCGAGGCCTCGTCCGGATAGAGCGCGCGCAGCACCGAGCGCTGCCAGCCGCCCTTGGGCACCGGCATGCCGGGCTCGCCGAACAGGGCCTGCTCGGCGGGTGTGTCGGCATCGGCGTCCTCGACCGAGACCGACAGCGCATCGAGCTCCACCAGCGCGTCGCTGACGTTCTCGACATCGTCCTCGCGCGAGATCAGGACGAGTTCAAACATCGCGGGGGTTTTCGACTCGGACATCAGCGCTTGTGCTGGCTCATCCAGCCTTCCAGGTAATGGATGCTGGTGCCGCCTTCGATGAACTTGGCGTCCACCATCAGCTCGCGGTGCAGCGGGATATTGGTCAGGATGCCTTCGACCACGGTCTCGGACAGCGCAATGCGCATGCGCGCCAGCGCCTGGTCACGGGTGTCGCCGTGGACGATGATCTTGCCAATCATCGAGTCGTAGTTCGGCGGCACGTAGTAGTTGGTGTAGGCATGCGAATCGACGCGCACACCGGGGCCGCCGGGCGGGTGCCACATCGTGATGCGGCCGGGCGAGGGCGTGAACTTGTACGGGTCCTCGGCATTGATGCGGCACTCGATCGAGTGGCCGCGCATGACGATATTGCGCTGCGCGAACGGCAGCTTCTCGCCGGCGGCGATGCGGATCTGCATCTGCACGATGTCGATGCCGGTCACCAGCTCGGTCACCGGATGCTCGACCTGCACGCGGGTGTTCATTTCGATGAAATAGAACTCGCCGTTCTCGTACAGGAACTCGAAGGTGCCGGCGCCACGGTAGCCCATGCGCTTGCAGGCGGCGGCGCAGCGGTCGCCGATCTTCTCGATCACGCGGCGGGGAATGCCCGGTGCCGGTGCTTCTTCGATGATCTTCTGGTGGCGGCGCTGCATCGAGCAGTCGCGCTCGCCCAGCCAGACGGCGTTCTTATGCGTATCGGCGAGGATCTGGATCTCCACATGGCGTGGGTTCTCCAGGAACTTCTCCATATAGACCTCGGGATTGCCGAAGGCCGCGCCGGCCTCCGCCTTGGTCGTCTGCACCGCATTGATCAGGGCGGCTTCGGTGTGGACCACGCGCATGCCGCGTCCACCACCACCGCCGGCCGCCTTGATGATGACCGGATAGCCGACGGCCCGTGCCTGGCGGATGATTTCCTTGGGGTCGTCGGGCAGGGCGCCTTCGGAGCCGGGCACGCAGGGCACGCCGGCCTTGATCATCGCCTGCTTGGCCGAGACCTTGTCGCCCATCAGCCGGATCGACTCGGAGGTCGGGCCGATGAAGGTGAAACCGGAGTTCTCGACCCGCTCGGCGAAGTCGGCGTTCTCCGACAAAAAGCCATAGCCAGGGTGTATGGCCTCGGCATCGGTCACCTCGGCGGTGGCGATGATGGCCGTCATGCTCAGATAGCTCTGGGCCGAAGCGGCCGGGCCTATGCAGACGGCCTCATCGGCCAGCTTCACGTACTTGGCGTCGCGGTCGGCCTCGGAGTACACCACCACCGTCTTGATGCCCATCTCGCGGCAGGCACGCTGAATCCGCAGGGCTATCTCACCCCGGTTCGCGATCAGAATCTTTTTAAACATCGGTCTTGATTCACTCGATGATGAACAGCGGCTGGCCGAATTCGATCGCCTGGCCGTTCTCACACAGGATCTGCGTGATCGTGCCGGCGCGGTCGGCATCGATCTCGTTCATGATCTTCATCGCCTCGATGATGCACACGGCGTCACCTTCCTTGACCTGGCTGCCGATCTCGATAAAGGGCTTGGAGCCGGGGTTGGACGAGCGATAGAAGGTGCCCACCATCGGCGACTTCACGACATGGCCGGTCTCTACCGGGGCTGCAGGGGCTGCTACCGGGGCGGCGGCCACGGGTGCCGGTGCCGGGGCGTAGGCCATGGTCTGCGGTGCCTGCTGCTGTACGTAGGGCACGGCTTGGCCGGCCTCGGACTTGACGATGCGCACCTTGCCTTCGGCTTCGGTGATCTCCAGTTCGGAGATGTTTGATTCGGACACCAGGTCGATCAGGGTCTTGAGCTTGCGCAGATCCATAGGTTCTCTCCAACGGACATATTGTTATGGGGGATGGGTGCCGGCCGTGCCGTAGGCCCGGACTCTAGCTCTTGCCGGGGGCGGGCGAGGCTAGGGAATGCGCGAGCGCATAGTCCAGGGCCAGCCGATAGCCGGCTGGGCCCAGGCCGCAGATCACGCCGACGGCCAGTTCGGAAAAGAACGAGTGATGGCGGAAGGCCTCTCGCTTGTGGATATTGGACAGGTGCACTTCAACAAAGGGCAGAGCCACCGCAGCCAAGGCATCGCGCAGGGCGACGCTGGTGTGGGTGTAGCCGGCCGGATTGATGATGATGAAGGCCGTGCCATCGGTTCTTGCGGCCTGCACGCGGTCGATCAGGGCGCCTTCGTGGTTGCTTTGAAAGCAATCCAGCTTGGCGCCAGCATCTCCGGCGATCTTCGCCAATTCAGCGTTGATTTGTTCCAAAGTCACCGAGCCATAAACCCCGGGCTCGCGAATGCCCAAGAGGTTCAGGTTGGGACCATGGATGACAAGTAGCTGTTTCAAACTGGGCTGGGACTCGGGAATTCCCGTGATCCTGAAGCGGAAAGGCGGAAGTTTAAGCGTTTTAGGCTCAGATCGCCAATTCAACCCGGAAAGAAAGCACTTGACTTATCAAGACGCCCATTCAGCGGCTTTGGCGGCCAGTTCATCGTAGTGGCTGCCGCCCAGCTTGCGCCACAGGGGTTTGCCCGTGCGGCCGATGACGACGGTGAAGGGCAGGCCGCCCTGCTTGTTGCCCAAGGCCCGGCCGAGGTCCGTGCCCTCCAGACCGGCCAGGCCGATCGGGAAGCCGATTTTCACTTTTTGCAGAAACTCTCGCACCGGCGTCGGGCCATCCACCGCCAGGCCGATGACCTGCCAGCCCTGCTTGGCAAAGTCACGCTGGAAGCGGTCCAGGTCCGGCATTTCTTTGACGCAGGGCGCACACCAGGTGGCCCAGAAATTGATCAGCAGGGGCTTGCCGCGCAGGTCGGCCATCTTCAGGTCACCGCCGTCGGGCTGGGTGAAGCTGGCGGTCCACAGCGCGCTCAAGTCATCGCCATCGGCCGCCGCGGGGGCAGCCGGTGGTGCCGGCTTCGCTTGCCTGCGCCAGGCCCAGCCCGCGCCAATGAGTGCCGCCGCGGCACCGACGCCGCCCACCAACCAGTCACGCCGTTGCATTGCCACTCTCCATCAGCCGGCGCAGGGCCGGCAGGTCACCACGTTCACGTTCGCCCTTGGCGTCGGCCTTGAGGCCACCGCGCAGGTCGTCATAGTCCAGCACGCTGCAGTGCACCGTCACCAGTTCGCCCAGCGCCGGGCTGGGCGTGGCGACGGTCAGCACGTCGACCTCGCGGCCGCGTGGGCCGGTGGTGCTGCCCACGTCATAGTCCACCCGCTGGTTGATCAGTGCGATCTCGGCCGCCTTGGAGTCGTCGCAATACAGCTGCAGGTGCACGGCCGACAGCCTTGTCGCCGTGCCGCGCCAGACTGCACCGGTCAGGTGCGGGCGGAACTCGGCCAGGCGCTGCATCCACAGTGCCGCCACCTCGCGCATTGCGGCCAGCTCCTGCGGCTGGGTGTCGCCGCAGAACAGGGCGATGTGCTCGCGCACCTGTTCTTCCAGCAGGTCGTTGTCGGGCAGCTCGACCCGCCGCTCCAGGCCGCGGCCCAGACTTTTGACCGCGCGCCGCTTGGCCGGGCCGTATTCCATGCCCTCATCGACGACCAGACGGGCGGCGATGGCGGCGATTTCAATCGTCAGATCAGAGGCGGAAGGCATGGGCTCATTCTAGGCAGTGGGGCGCAAGCGCCTCGCTGCAAGGCTATCAGGGCAGGTCGACCGCCCCCATCCGCGCCTCTATCGTGCCGGCCCTTCCCAGCACATAGGGGGTGTTGGGGCGTTTCTCGAAGCGCTTGGGCGCCGGCAGCATCACGGCCAGCCGTGCGGCCTGATTGGCGCTCAGCTGCTTGGCATCGATGCGGAAGTAGTGCCGCGCAGCGGCCTGGGCGCCGAACACGCCTTCGCCCCATTCGACGCTGTTCAGATAAATCTCCAGGATGCGCTGCTTGCTCAGCACCGCCTCCAGCATCAAGGTGATGACGAACTCCTGGCCCTTGCGCGCCAGGCTGCGCTCGCTGCCGAGGAACAGATTCTTGGCCAGCTGCTGGGTGATCGTCGAGCCGCCGACGACCTTGGGCTTGGGCTTTTCGGCTGCCGCGCCCGCCTTGGGCTTGGGCTTGAGCTTCTCCAGCCGGGCCTCCTCGCGCTGATTGCGCTCCCAGGCCTTCTCGATCGCGTCCCAGTCCACGCCACCGTGGTCGGTGAAGCCTGCGTCCTCGCTGGCGATGACCGCCCGCTTGAGGTTCTTCGACAGCGCGGCGTCATCCACCCATTGCTGGCTCCAGGCGATGTAGTGCTTCTCGGTCAGCAGGCGCCAGGCCTCGGAGCGCTGGAAGGTGGTCGATTGCGGATCGACGACGGCCATCAGCGCGATGCGCAGCAGGAAGTAGAGCTGCAAGGCGAGCAGGCACAGCAGCAGCAGCGCCAGCAGCCGGCCGGCATGGCGCAGCACGGCTGTCATCTCACCAGCCCCAGCCGCTCACGCAGTGCTTTCAGCACCGGGGCACCGTCGGGCCGCACGCCGCGCCAGACGTAAAAGGCCTCGACCGCCTGCTCCAGCAGCATGCCCAGGCCGTCGCGTGGTGCAGCACCTTGGGCGGCGGCCCAGTCCAGAAAGCCCTGGGCCTTGGCGCCATACATCATGTCCAACGCCAGTGCACCGGGGGCCAGCACCGCGGGCGCGACCGGCACCTCGGCCCCGGCAATGCTGCTGGCCGTGCCATTGATCAGCACATCGAAGCCTGCGCCGCAGTCGTCCAGGCCAGAGGCAACGAGGTGCACGCCATGCTGCGACGCCCAGCCGGCATGCGAGTCCACCAGCGCCTGTGCCTTGGCCACTGTGCGGTTGGCCAGCACGAGCTCGGCCGGGCGGGCGGCGATCAGCGGGCCCAAGGCACCGGCGGCGGCGCCACCGGCGCCCAGCATCAGCACGCGCCTGCCCGCCAGCGGCAGTCCGGCGTTCTGCTCGATATCGCGCACCAGGCCGATGCCGTCGGTGTTGTCGCCGAACCAGCCGTCGGCATCGAAGCGCAGTACATTGGCGGCGCCGGCCAGCAGCGCCCGCTCGCTGCGGCGGGCGGCCAGGGCATAGGCCTCGAACTTGAACGGCACGGTGATGTTGCAGCCCTTGGCCCCGCCATCGGCAAAGGCCTTGACCGCGGTGGCAAAGCCGTCCAGCGGACACAGCAGGCGTTCGTAGCGCACCGGCTCGCCGGTCTGGGCCGCGAACTGCGCATGGATGAAGGGCGACTGGCTGTGCTCGACCGGGTTGCCGAGGATGGCGTAGAGGTCCATGAGGGAGTTCTTCAGTTGGACAGGCTTGTTTCCAGGCCGTCTTCCCGCGTGAAGCGGAATTTTGACGTGATCACCAGCACCTCGGCGCCCTGACGCATGGCCTGGGTGAACAGGCCGAAAGGACCGGCGGCGCGCACGATGGCGATGGCGCGGCGGTCCAGCTGCGGGTTGCCGGACGAGGCAACGATATCGGTTTCTATCACCCGGCCGCGCAGATCGACATGGATATTCATTGTCAGCTCGCCGTAGAGCTTCTTGCCCTTGTGCTCGGGGAAGTCGCGCGTGCCGCGGGCCTCGATGCGGCGGCGCAGCGCGTCGTAGTACTGGGCGTAGACCACCTCCTGGGTGGCCGGGCTGACATAGCGTTTGCGCGGGCGGGCGTTCTCGGTATTGACACGCTTCTCGATCTCGGCGAGCAGCTGCACCAGCTGGCGGCGGCGCTCGTCCTGGTCTCTGGCCTTGGGTGAACCCTTGTCACGGGTCGGATCGGGGGCGGGCAGCAGGGCCAGCTCACGGCGGATCTGGGCCAGTAACTGCTGCTGCTGCTCCTGCAGCTTGTCGATCTGGGCGCGCTGCAGCTCGCTGGTCTCACCAACCTCCATCACCGCAGATGGTGGCAGCGGCGAGGTCGCGCGGCCGGTCTCGGCCATGCCGCCGCCATTCAGATTGGCCTGGGCCAGCGCCTGGGCCTTGGCTGGCGCCGACTCGGAGCGCGAGTTGACCAGCACCACCTCCAGCGGCGTGTCCTTGAACACGCGGTTGAAGCCCTCCGGGTCGACAAAGCGCACCGTCAGCAGCGCCGCATGCACCGCCACCGAGGCGAGCAGGGCGATCTGTACGGTGCTGAGCTTGGGCCAGGCCGGCATCGAGGAGTTTAGGCAGCGCCTTCTGCAGCGGGGGCGGCGGCTTCCTCGCCCTCGCCGGTCATGTCGATGGCCAGCGTCAGCGGGCCGGCGGTGTCTTCCTCTTCACCTTCGGCGTCCTCGATTTCCTCGGCCGCGGCCACCGCCTCATCGAGCTTGGCAATCACATTCGCGTGCAGATCCAAGGTCATCTCATCCATGCCGGTGATGCGCACGCGCACATGGGCGCCGCGCGCCATGTTCTCTGCGCCCAGGGCCTTGAAGACCAGGGGCAGGGTGTCGGCGCGCACCAGGCCGTCCTTCATCACGCTGGCATCCAGCTCCTGGATTTCGTTCTGGGCCAGATAGCGCAGGGTCCAGTAGCGTTCGATGCCCGACTGGAAGCCGTTGTAGGCGCTGTAGGCGGCGTCGAAGCCGGAGATGATGGAAAACAGCGCCGCATCCTTGGGCTTGAACGGTGCCACCAGGGCGGCGGTGCGGCCGTGGCGCGCGCAGGCAATGATCTGCCACTGGTTGACCAGGTCCACATAGCGGCGCAGCGGCGAGGTGGCCCAGGTGTATTGCGCCACGCCCATGCCGGCATGGGGCGCGGCCTTGGTGCCCATGCGCACCTTGATGCCCGGTGCGAGGCTGGCCTGGCTGCGGTAGATGCCCGGCAGACCCAGCTCGTTGAGCCAGCCGCCCCAGGTGCTGTTGGCCAGAATCATCGCCTCGGCGACGATCAGGTCCAATGGCGAACCGCGTTGGCGGGTGCTGATGCGCACCGTCTCCTGGCCCTGCGGCTCGCTGCCGTCACCGTCGAGCTTGAAGTTGTAGTCGGGCCGGTTGAAGTTCTCCGGCTTGCCGCGCACCACTTCTCGCCCGGCCTTCAGATGCTTGGCCAGGCGGAAGGTGAAGGCCAGTTCCTTGGCGAACTCGTAGTCGGCAGGCGCCTCTCCGGTCAGCGAGGCCTCGGTGACGACCGCATCGAGCTGGTCATGGCGCAGATTGGCCACGATGGGCACGCGCTCGATCTTGGTCTCGCTGCCGCGCACTTCCAGCGTGGCCTCGTCCATCGTCACGTACAGCGAGATGGCGGGGCAGTCGCGCCCGGCCATCAGGGTGTAGGTCTGCACCACCTCGTCGGGCAGCATGGTCAGCTTCCAGCCGGGCATGTAGACGGTGGACAGGCGCTCGCGGGCGACCTTGTCCAGCGGCGAGTCAGGCTGTATCGCCAGGCCCGGCGCGGCAATGTGCACGCCGAACAGGATGGTGCCGGTGCCCAGGCCCTGCACCGACAGCGCATCGTCGATCTCGGTCGTGGCCGAATCGTCGATCGAGAAGGCTTGCACCGGCGCCAGCGGCAGGTCGTCCTTGATGGCGGGTGCGGCCAAGGCCGGAAAGCCCGTGCCCTTGGGGAACTGCTCGAACAGGAAACGCCGCCAGTGGAACTGGTAGGGGCTGGCGATGGCGCCGGCCGCCTGCAGCAGGTCCAGCGGCGCCTTGTGCGCCAGCTTGGTCGCCTCGACCACGGCCTTGTACTCGGGGCCGTTCTTGTCGGGCTTGAACAGAATCTTGTAGATCTCGCTGCGTACCGGCTCCGGGCACTGGCCGGCGGCGAGCTCCTTGGCCCAGGCCTCGATCTGCAGGGCCTGCAGGCGCTTGCGCTCGATGCCAAGCAATGCCGCCTTGACGATCTCCTCGGGCGCCTTCTTGAACTGCCCCTTGCCGATGCGGCGGAAGTAGTGCGGCGCCTCGTAGAGCCGGAACAGCGCCGCGGCCTGGTGGGCCATGCTGGCCTTGGCGTCGAAATAGTCGCGGGCCAGCTCGGCGAAGGTGAACTCGCTGTCGGGGGCGAATTCCCAGGCCAGGTCCAGGTCGATCTCCTGGGCCAGGCGCTGGCCTTCGGCGATCAGCTCGGCGGGGGCCGGCTTCTCGAATTTCAGCAGCACATTGGCGGCCTTCACCTTCACGCGCTTGCCCGAATCGAGCTCCACTTGCATGGAGCTGTCGGCTTCGGACATCACACGGCCGGCCAGGAATTTACCGGCGTCATCAAAGAGAGCATACATAGGGGGCGGATTGTCGCAGATGGACCCGACCCCGAGCCCGACCGCTTCCCAGGACGTAGACTGAGTCGTCACTCCCACGGAGCTGGTCCATGCATCCGAATCCCCCCAGGCAGCAAGCCTTTGGCGCGGCCCGCAGCGACAAGATCGTCAGCGCCGCCGAGGCGGTGCGGCTGATACATGACGGCGACACGGTGGCCACGGCCGGCTTTGTCGGCATCGGCTTTGCCGAGGGCATTGCGATTGCGCTGGAGGAGCGCTTCCTGGCCACAGAGCTCGAGACCGGCCTGGGTGCGCCGCGCGACCTGACCCTGGTCTATGCCGCCGGCCAGGGCGACGGCAGGGAGCGCGGGCTCAATCATTTCGGCCATGCCGGCCTGCTCAAGCGCGTGGTCGGCGGGCATTGGGGTCTGGTCCCGAAGCTGCAGGCACTGGCCGTGGCCGGCGAGATCGAGGCCTACAACCTGCCCCAGGGCGTGATCTCGCACCTGTTCCGCGACATCGCCGCCGGCAAGCCGGGCACGCTCAGCGCCGTCGGCCTGGGCACCTTCGTCGATCCGCGCTTCAGCGGCGGCAAGATCAATGCCCGCACCGACGAAGACTTGGTCAGGCTGATGGAAATCGATGGCGAGGAGTTCCTGTTCTACAAGGCCTTCCCCATTCAGGTGGGCATCATCCGCGCGACCACGGCCGACCCCGACGGCAATCTGACGATGGAGCGCGAGGCGCTGACGCTGGAAGCGCTGGCCATCGCGATGGCCGCGCACAACAGCGGCGGCGTCGTCATCGCCCAGGTCGAGCGCCTGGCCGAACGCGGCTCGCTGAACCCGCGCCAGGTGAAGATCCCGGGCGTGCTGGTGGATTGCGTGGTGGTGGCCGAGCAGCCCGAGCACCATATGCAGACCTTTGCCTGCCAGTACAGCGCGGCCTTCGCCGGCGAGATCCGCGTGCCGATGAGCACGCTTGCGCCCATGGTCATGAGCGAGCGCAAGCTGATTGCCCGCCGCGCAGCGCTGGAGCTCAAGCGCAATGCGGTCGTCAACCTGGGCATAGGCATGCCCGAGGGCGTGGCCGATGTGGCGGCCGAGGAGCGGGTGATACCGCTGCTGACCCTGACCGCCGAGCCCGGTGTGATCGGCGGCATACCGGCCAGCGGGCTGAACTTCGGCGCCGCGGTCAATACCCAGGCCATCATCGACCAACCCAGCCAGTTCGATTTCTATGACGGCGGCGGCCTGGACATCGCCGTGCTGGGCCTGGCCCAGGCCGACGCCCAGGGCAATCTGAATGTCAGCAAATTCGGCCCGCGGCTGGCCGGGGCCGGCGGCTTCATCAACATCAGCCAGGCGGCGCGGGCGGTGGTGTTCGTGGGCACCTTCACGGCCGGCGACCTGCAGGTGCGTATTGCCGACGGCAAGGTGCATATCGACAGCGAGGGCAGCCTGAAGAAGTTCGTCGCCGCCGTCGAGCACCGCACCTTCAGCGGCGAGCGCGCCCGGGCGCGCGGCCAGCGGGTGCTCTACGTGACCGAGCGCTGCGTGTTCCGTCTGGCCGACGGCGGCGGCCTGGAGCTGATCGAGATCGCCCCGGGCATAGACCTGGAGCGCCACATCCTGGCGCAGATGGACTTCGTGCCCGCCATCAGCCCCCAGCTGCGGCTGATGGACGAGGCCCTGTTCGCCGACGGGCCCATGAATCTGCGTGAGCGGATGCTGCAGCTGCCGCTGGCGCAGCGCATCGAGTTCAACACGCGCAGCCAGATGCTGTTCATCAACTTCGAGGGCCTGGCGGTGGACAGCGAGGCCGATATAGCAGCCATCGAGGCCGAGGTCCAACGCCAGCTGGGGCCGCTGGGCAAACGCGCCAATGTGGTTGTCAACTACGACCACTTCAGCCTGCGCCCCGAGCTGATCGATGCCTATGACGCGATGGTGCGCCGCCTCACCGAGCGCTACTACGCCCGGGTGACGCGTTACGCGGCCAGCGGTTTTCTGAAGGCGCGGCTGGCCGCCCTGCCTTCGGGAGGCTAGTGTCTCCGTCGCCAGACAGTCAGGCCGGCCAAGCCGGCAGCCAGCATCGCCCAGCTGGCCGGCTCAGGAATCGGCGCCGGTGCGTCGAAATGGCTGGCGTTGACGAGCAGCTCGGCAAAGTTGTTGCCCGGCAGTATCAGGAAGCTGACATGCAGGATGTCCTCGCCGTCGGCATGCTTTTGCGTGTCGGTCTTGGGGTCGTATTTGACGCCGACCGCGGCGTTCTTGAAGGTCACGCTGAGCAGCGGCCCGGGCTTGGTGTTGTCCCAGGCGTTGTTGACGTACAGCCCCTTGTGGCGGCCGGTGATGATCAGGTCGTCGAAGATCGCGTCACCGTCCAGCGCCGCCTCCTCGACGGTGTAGCGCCAGTAGTCGTTCTTGTGCATGGCCAGCAGCTCCGAGTCCACCGCGTCGGCCTGCAGCGGATTGTCATAGACGACGAAGCCGCCGATATTGTTGACGGTGGCGGGTGGCCCGCTGTTGCCGGTCAGGGCGGCCTGGCCGGTGCCGGCCAGGCTTGCAAGCAGGGTCGCGGCCAGCAGCCGCGTCTTCATCAGATGAGCGCAGTTCATGGAAGCCTCCTGGATACGCCCCGGTGGCGTACCGATTCAATATAGGCGACGCATGCCGGTGATTCAGAACGCCCAGGTTGCGGCCGCAAAAGCCTGTCCGCGCTGCGGCAGCTGGGCCAGCACCGAGGCTGACGGCCCGCCATAGCGGCGCAGGCCGGCGTCCAGACGGATGCGGTCGCCCTGCCAGCCCACCGAGGCGGTCAGCACATGGCCGCCATCGGCCGGGTGGTAGAGGCAGTCCAGCGCCGGCGTCCAGCCCTCGTAATCCCAGGACAGGCGCAGGAACAGATTGCGCTGCTGCAGGTTGCTGCCGCCGCCGCCAAAGCCCTGGGCCTGCCAGGCCAGATTGCCGGCCAGGGCCGGGTCCGGCGCTTTGCCGACCAGACCGAGCAGCTGCGCGCCGCGGGCGTTCCAGTTGCGCCAGTCTTGGCTGCTCGCCGCGTTGCCATCGAACCAGGCCTCGGCCAGCAGGCTGAGGCGGCTCTCGCCGGTCCAGCTCAGGCCGACCAGGGCCTGGGTGACGTGGTTGCGCATGCCGGCGGTCCACGGTGCGCTGCGGGCCAGTCCGTTGATCGAGTTGCCAGCCAGCAGCGCATCGGCGCGCCGGGCGTAACGCACCGAACCATGCAGCTCCAGCGACTCGGTGGCCACCCAGGCCAGCGCGCTGCCGATGCTGGCACCTGTGTGCTCGCCCCAGCGGGCGAAGCCATGGGCATCAAGACCGCCGATGCGCTTGTAGACGCGGCCGGCGAGCGCTTGCTCATCACTCATGCGTTCGTGATCACCATGGTTGGGATTGACCCAGACCAGGGACCAGGCGGTGTCCGCATCGAAGTACTCGGCCGACAGCAAGGGCCGGCCCTGCACCTGGCTGGACAGCAGCGTGCGCCGCTCCTCCTGCGCCACCACGTCATTGGGCCGGAAGGCATAGCCCACGTCCCAACTGACCAGCTTGCGGCCGGCGCTGAACTGCCACAGGCCCAGGCCCCCGGAGGCGTAGAGCTCGTTCACCACCGCGCTGCTGCGCCCGGCCCGGTTGTGTGACGTTTCCTGGTGCAGCGCCACCGCGGCATTCAACCAACGCCACTGGCCGCGCAGTTCGACGTCGATCGCCGCCACGTCGGCCGGCACGGCGGCGAAGCCGGGCAGCAGCGCATTGGCGGCGGCCACGGGGCCTTGCGAATTGGCGCTCCTGTCCTCCACACGGGCACGCAGCTGGCCGCTCCAGTCCTGGGCCTGGGCCGCCATCGACAGCAGCCCGCAGGCCGCAATCAGCAAGGGCTTGAACATCATCAATCCAGGCTCGGGTTGCGGGCCAGAAACATCGGATTCAGCCAGTTCTCGGGCACGGTTCGGGGCGTGCGCGAGACGTAGCGGATGCGCGTCTCCTTCTTGTTGCTGATCTGGTCCTGCAGCACCATCTCGGTGACCAGGGTCTGGCCCTTGTCCATCACGAAGCGGGCCTGCTTGGCCAGCTTGTCGGATTGCACGAACAGGTCGGCCTTGATCGGTTCGTGCCGTGCCTTGCCCAGCCACAGCTCGATGTGCTGGTAGCTGACGCTCTTGCGGCTGGCTTGCAGGCTCAGATGCAGGCAGGCTATATCGCCGCACTTCTCCTCGCCGACGAGGGTGCCGGTGTAGTCCTCGGACCAGGACAGCGTGGCAATGTCGCCGGTGGAAGCGTCACCGAGCAGCTTCTGCATCGGCGTGATGCGCATCGGCCGCTGGCTGCCTGGCATCAGGAGCCAGAAGTCGTCGCCCAGCATCAGCACCTTCTGACCCTTCTCGGCCGGGCTTTGCATCAGCACCAGCGACTGGTGTTTGAGCTGCGAGAACACCGTGTAGCGACGCTCCTTTTCCGGCGTGCCGTCCGCGGCGTGCAGGGTGACCAGGCTGTCGACCTGCATATTGTCTCCGCCGCTGCGGAAGCGATCGGCGGTCTTGAGCAGGCTGGGAACATCCTGGGCCTGGGCCATGGCACCGAGCAGGGCCAGCGCGATTGAGACGAATGGGGTTTTCATGGTGTTCTCTCAGGTATGGGCCAGCGCTTCGACGACGGGCTTGTGCACCGTCTTGCGCGCGACGAGGGCCGAGGCCAGCATCACCAGCAGCAGCATGGCCAGCAGGGTCGCGGCATAGACGGCCGGGTCGATGGCGACGGTCAGCGGATAGCCATCGGAGCGGCCCGGCGGCGGCGGCATCTGCACCGGGAACAGGTAGAGCAGCAGGCTGACGCCCAGGGCCATGGCAGCGCCGACCAGCGCCCCGCCACCGCCCAGCACCATGCCCTCCAGCGCCAGGCTGCGCAGCAGTTGGCCGGGCAGGGTGCCTAGAGCACGCAAGGTGCCGATCTCGCGGGTGCGCTCGATGATGGCCATGGCCATCGCATTGGTGACGACGAAGACGACGATCAGGAAGATGATCAGGCCCAGGGCGCCGAAGATGCGGTCGTAGAGCTCGCGCACGCTGCGGTAGAAGAAGGCCTGGTCCTGCCAGTTCTGTACCTTCAGCTGCGGCAGCGCCGCGGCCACGCGGGCCTGGGCACCGGGGGTGGCTTCCATGCTGCGCAGGAACACGCCGAGGCTGCTGATGCGCGGCTTGTTCAGCAGCTTTTGCGCCGTCAGCACATCGGTGTAGACCAGGCGCTTGTCCATGTCCGGGATACCGGTCGAGAACACGCCGCGCACACGCACGTCCAGCGCATTCAGCGCGCCGTCGGCGGTGCTGGACAGCAGGGTCAGGCTGGTGCCGGGCGCGGCCTTCAGACTGCGTGCCAGGCCTTCGCCCAGCATTACCTCGGCCGTGGCTTCCTTGCCGCTGACCAGGGCCTCACCGGCCTTGATCTTCAGGAACGGACCCTTGACGGCGAACTCGGCGTCCGGGTCCACACCCACGGCCATCATCACCGTCGACTTGTCGCCATTGCTGATCAGCCCGCTGAAATCGACGCGGGGCAAGACCTGGCGCACATCGGGATCGGCCAGCAGCTGGGCGGTCAGCGCGGCGGCGTCGTCCAGGCCGTGCTGCAGCGGCGTGTCTTCGTCCTTGCTGAACTGCTCGGGCTTGGCGACGATGAGGTGGCCGGTGCTGCGGGCCGCCATCTGGGCCAGGCCCTGGTAGGTGGCGAGTGCGAAGCCGCTGGCCAGCAGGATGGCGGCCGTGCCCAGGGCGGCGATGGATACCGTCACCAGCGAGCGGCGGCGGTTGCGCAGGGTGTTCTGCCAGGCGAATTTCAACCAGCGCAGATGGTTCATGCGGCTTCTCCGAATGCGATCAGTTCGGGGTGGGTGATGCGGCCGTCCAACAGCGCGACGATGCGGTCGCAGCGGCGCGTCAGCCGGTTGTCGTGCGTCGCGATCACGAAGGCCGCACCCTGGCCGTGCGCCAGCTCGCGCATCAGGTCCAGCACCTGGTCGGCGGTGGCCGAGTCCAGGCTGGCGGTGGGCTCATCGGCAATCACCAGCTTCGGGCGTTTCACCAAGGCGCGGGCAATCGCCACGCGCTGGCGCTGGCCGCCGGACAGGGCGTCCGGCCGGTGTTTGGCATGGTCCAGCAGGCCCACGGCACGCAGCGCCTCATCGACGCGCTCGTTGCGCTCCGCGGTCGCCACGCCGGCCAGGAACAGCGGGTAGTCCACGTTCTCGGCCACCGTCATCACCGGCACCAGATTGAAATTCTGGAAGATGAAGCCGATGGCGTCGCGGCGCAGCAGGGTGGAGCCGGTTTCGTCGTGGGCATCGACGGCCTTGCCCTGCAGCAGGATCTCGCCGCGGTCGGGGGCGTCGATCAGGCCGCAAAGGTTCAATATCGTGGACTTGCCGCTGCCCGAGGGGCCGGTCAGGGCCAGCAGCTCGCCGGCACGGACTTGCAGGTCTATGCCCTGCAGCGCCGGCACGATGTGCTCGCCCAGGCGGTAGGTCTTGAAGACTTGCCGCATCTCGATCACGACGGGCTTGTTCATGATTGCAGCGCCTTCAGCTGGGCACCGGCCTGCGCGGCCTGCGGCGCGTTGCGCTCGGTCACCAGCTGGTAGAACTTGCGCGCATCGTCGGGCCGCTTGTCCTGCTCTGCCCACTTGGCCGCGCGCATCCACACCGCGCCCTGGAAGGGCAGTGGCGCCTGTGCGAACTGCGGGCTGGTGAGCAGCTCACTGAGCAGCTTGGCACCACGCGGACCGCGGTTGAACATGGACGGCAGGGCCAGGAAGGTGCTGATCGCCGTGAAGCGCGTCTCCAGGCTGACGGCCACGTGGCCGGGCTGCGGCACATCATGCTGGGGCTGCAGCATCGCCAGCGCCTTGTCCAGCCAGGCCAGGCCGTCCTCGACAAGGCTCATCTTCTTCCAGGGCAGCATCGTCGTCGAGGCGCGCATCGTCGTCGACGCCCCCAGATAGGCCATCAGCAGCGGGTTGCCGGGCTCGGCCTTCAGCAGTTCGGCAAAGGCCTCGGCCGACTTGTCGACGGCACTGGCGTCGCCCTTGGCCGCGGCCTGGAACTGCTGCGTCGCGGCCTGCACCTGGGCCTCGGGGGCAGCGGCCAGGCCCAACGTGCCGATGCCGGCCAGGCTCAGTGCCATCAAAGTCTTTGTGAGTCGGTGTTTGAAACTGCGGCGGTGTGGGTTCATGGCGGCTCCTCTGGCGATGGGTTTGATCAATCAACCCCGTCAGGCTAGAGAAACGGCCTTTGCGCTGCAGCCGTTTTGCGACCTGCGACCGGCCGCCGGCGCGAAACGGCGCCGCTGCGGCGCGAATTGCGGACGCTCAGGTCAGCGTTTGCAGCTTGCTGGCAACGAGGCGCCAGCGTTCCTCATCGTTCTCGGTCAACCAGCTCAGCGGCGCCCAGCGCACGGCGTGGACCTCATCGAGCTGGGCCTGCAGCGCAGCGCTGTCGTCCGCGCGGGCCAGGTAGAGGAAGTCATGGTGCCAGTGCGCACCTTCACCCTTGCGCGCATTCGCGGCGATGGCATGGCTGTCGATGTCCACAGGCATGGCACCGAACGGACCCAGGGCCAGCCGCTCGATAGGGGCCACACCGGTCTCCTCGGCCACCTCGCGGCAGGCCGAGGCCCACAGATCCTGGCCGGGCTCGACATGGCCGCCTGGCTGCAGCCAGCGGCCGATGATGCGGTGGTGTATCAGCAGCAGCTTGCTGTGATCCGCGTTGAGCACCAGGGCGCTGGCCGTGATGTGGCCGCGCATCGTCGAGCGGGCGAAGAGGTCTTCGCCGTCCGGATCGAGCATGTGGGCCCGCAGGGCGGCCAGGCGCAGGGCCTCCTGCGGGAAGCGGGCCAGGTAGCGGGTCAGTTCCTGCAGTGCGGCATCACGCATCTAGACCGTCATCCCGCCCGACACCTCCAGCACCGCCCCGTTCACATACGAGGCCTCGTCGCTGGCCAGGAAGGCGTAGACGTTGGCGATTTCCTCGGGCTTGCCCAGGCGCTTCAGCGGTACCTGCTCGCGCATATGGTCCAGCACCTTGTCGGGGATGGTGGAGAGAATGGGTGTTTCGACAAAGCCCGGCGCCACGGCATTGACGCGCACGCCCTTGGGCCCCAGCTCGCGGGCCCAGGTCTTGGTGAAGCCGATCACGCCGAACTTGCTGGCGGCGTAATTGGTCTGGCCGAAGTTGCCGTAGATGCCGACCACCGAGCTGGCGTTGAGTATCACGCCGGAGCCCTGGGCGACCATGGCGTCTGCCACCGCCTGGGCGCAATGGAAGACACCGCGCAGGTTGACGTCGATGACGGCGTCGAACTGCTCCAGCGTCATCTTCTGCAGCCGTGCATCCTTGGTGATGCCCGCGTTGTTGACCAGCACGTCGATGCGGCCGAACTGGGCCAGGACGCTCGCCACCATCGCATCGACCTGCTCGCGGTCGGTGACGTTCAGCGGATAGCCCTGCGCCTGGGCGCCGGTGGCGCGCAGCTGGGCCACCGCCTCGGCCACGGCCGCGACCTTGACGTCGCAGGCGACCACGATGGCGCCCTCGGCGGCGAACTTGAGGGCCGTGGCCAGGCCTATGCCCTGGGCGGCGCCGGTGATGATGCAAACCTTGTTCTGGAGTCTCATGGATTCAGATGCAGGAAGTTGAGGACGGAGGGGAGTTGATCGTCGAAGTCACTGAGCCCATGGTCGCTGCCCTCGAGCAGCAGGACCTGGCATTGCTGGTAGCGCGCCCACATCTCGCGCCAGTCCAGCACCTCGTCGCCCTTGGCGATGACGGCGAAGTAGCGCTCGGGGCGGGTGATGGCCGGCGGCGTCAGCGCGCGCAGCTCGTCGACGAATTCGGGGCGGAAGAAGAAGTGCTCTCCGGGCGCATGCCAGGCGGTCTGCTCGCCGATGTGGTGAGACAGGTCACGTGCCGGATCGACCGCCGGGTTCAGCAGCACGGCCGGGCAACCCAGGGTCTCGGCCAGCACCGTGGCATAGAAACCGCCCAGCGAGCTGCCCATCACGGCCATGCGCGCCCGGGGCCAGCCGGCCACGAGATCCTCGATCAGTTGCAGCGCCTGGGCCGGCGACGGCGGCAGCTGCGGACAGGCCCAATGCAGCTCGGGGCGCTGCTCGTGCACCCAGCGCGCCATGCGCTGCGCCTTGGCCGAGCGGGGCGAGGAGCGAAAGCCGTGCAGGTAGAGCAGATGGGAGGGCGAGTCGACGGTGACGGTCATGGGCGCCCAGTCTAAGGTGCTGTAGCGCAGGTCGCAGACCGCACAAATGCCCCGGGGTTTTCCCTTGTCGGCCGACGAGCCGGGGATTTCTGGGTACGAATCACGGTCTGAGTGCATTGACGCTGGGCCTGCGGGCACGGCACAGTCATGGCTTCGCGCGCCCGGGCTGAGCCGGGCAATTGTCAGAAAGCCCGGCCAAGAGCCAGGCTTTCTTGTTTTCGGGCACCCAACCGTTGGATCTCATGAGCGCCACATCCGCTGTATCCCTGAATCCCCTGAATCTCTCCCTGCTGGCCGCGGCCGTGGCCTTGCTGAACGGCTGCGCCACGCCGGCGCCCACCGAGGGCGATGCGGCAAAGGCCGCCGCCGCCTCGGCATCGGCGCCTGCGGCGGCGGGCAGCTTCACGCCCATGGCCAAGGGTGTCAGCCCGCCCGCAGCTGCCGCCTCCGCTGTGGCACCGGGCGCCGCCCGTCCCCCGGTCGACCCGACCGCGCCCAAGCCCTTTGCCGAGGTCATCAAGGACGCTAAGGTGCAGCAGGGCCTGTTCCCGATCTGGCGCAAGGACGAGAAGGTCTGGATCGAGATCCCCAAGGCTCAGCTGAACAAGCCCTTCCTGTTCACCGTCAACATCGCCAATTCGATCGGCGAGCGCGGCCTCTATGCCAGCCAGATGGGCGTCGACCATATGGCCGAGTTCCGCAAGATCGGCAACCAGCTGCAATTGGTGGCGCTGAACACCAAGTTCCGGGCCGTCGCCGACCAGGGCTCCAAGCGTGCCGTCGACCAGGCCTTCTCGCCCAGTCTGCTGGGCGCCGGTCCGGTGGCCAGCGCCGAGCATCCCGAGCGCAAGTCGGTGCTCATCGATGCGGCCTTCCTGCTCAGCGACATCCCCGGCTACTCGACCCGGCTGGAGATGGCCTACCGCCTGCCCTACGGCCTGGATCGCTCCAATTCCTTTATCGAGACGGCCCGTGCCGACGAGCGTCTCAGCACCTTGACCGCGCG